>DAINRC010000102.1:0-6439 GCA_036742135.1 Bacillota bacterium | reverse complement strand
ACTCCAGCTCGATCCAGCGCTCCTCCCCAGGGTCACCTCGTTCAGCAAACCTTGGCGCACGTTGCTGAGGCGTAACAAAGCGGGCATTACCTCGCCCGCCACGCCCACCCCGCGCAACAATTACCTGCTGCCCAGGACTAATCAAATCAACACAAAAGCCTCCTTCAGGATCACGGACCACGGTCCCCACAGGAACACGCAGAACCAGGTCCTCCCCTTTTTTTCCATGCTGGTTCTTCCCCCTACCATGACCTCCCCTCTCAGCACGATAGTGCTTCTGGTAATGGTAGTCGATGAGGGTGCTTAGCTTGGGATCAGCAACAATGATCACGTCTCCACCCCGACCGCCATCACCCCCATCTGGGCCACCAGCAGGAACGTATTTCTCCCGGCGAAAGGAAACAGCACCGTTTCCCCCATCACCTGCTTTAACGTAAATTTTTACATAGTCGCAGAACATTTTCCAACCACCGCTGCTTCCCGTGCCCTAATGACGGCAACCCCCGGCCGCGAATAGCCAGGGGTCACCTTATATACCTTTACATCACCATTGATGCTGGATAAACACTGACTTGCTTGCGGTTCTTTCCTTTTGATTCAAAACGCACATAGCCATCGATGAGAGCAAAGAGGGTGTCGTCTTTGCCCCGACCAACGTTCCTGCCAGGGTGGATCTTCGTCCCTCGCTGGCGGACGATGATGTTGCCAGCAGTCACAAATTCGCCACTATATTTCTTTACACCCAACCGTTTGGACTCACTGTCACGACCATTGCGGGAACTACCAACACCTTTCTTATGAGCAAACAACTGGAGATCAAATTTTTCAAGAACCACAGCCGCCACACCTCCTTACCCTAACATAATCAGGATAACTCTTGGCAATACCTCTTAAACCAAGCTCAAGGGTTTCTAAGATTACCTTTGCTCTTTCCTTCTCCTGCACTGACAGAGAGTGAGGAAGCCCCACCTTAAAAATAATGCCTTCCTCACCCCAGGTTACCTTCTGGACATCCGGAGGGGTGTTAAGAAACTTCTCCAACCCACAAACAGCCGCCTGGACAAGCGCCGACACCCCGGCACAGACAATGTCTTCTCCTGCCGGAGCATAACCTGCGTGCCCGCTAACCTGAAACCCCTCAAGTTCATGAGACTCATCTTCGAAAAAAACCGCCTCAATCATGGGCCTCTGCTGGGAAGCTATTCCTGAAATTCTCCAGAACCCTCAGGTTCTGCTTGTTTCTCCGGCATCCCTGGATAGATGATCTCTTTCACCAGCAACTCGGTGAAAAGCTGGCGATGACCCCTCTTACGCCTGTAATTCTTCTTCGGTTTGTATTTGAAGACAATGATCTTTTTCCCTTTTCCCTGACGCTGCACCCTGGCAACAACCTTGGCATCGGGAACAAAAGGTGTTCCTACAAGAAAGCCTTCACCTTCTCCTACTGCCAGCACCTTCTCCAGGACAACCTCTTCTCCCTCGGGAACATCCAGCTTTTCCACCCTGATGAGATCGCCTTCCTGCACCCGGTACTGTTTTCCTCCCGTTTCGACGATGGCGAACACGGCAACTCCTCCTTCCGCTGGCATCGCGGGTGGCAGCCCTAATTCCTCTAGTCTGCGCTTTCGACCCGCACCAAGCGTAGTTTATTACATGCGCATTGTAGCATGCTCCTTTCCTCTCTGTCAAGCAACTGCAAAGAGAACCGCTTTGTTCATGCCAGAAGCCTCGCCGCCTTGAGTTACACCTGCTGCTCTCCACGGGCCAAAAACGGAATCCGGCCAGGTAGCACTTCCACCAGCACACAGACAAAAGTGCGCTCTTCACAGGTTAAAGGACACTGCTCCCATCGATGTCTTCTTAACCTAAAAATTTTTAAAGATCTAGAAAAAGCGGTAAAATTAAAGACAACAAAACACCACTTTAGGAGCTGGAAGTAAATGCTTCAAAAAATTCTAGAAAACGAAGTTCTTCCTCATGTCCAAAGGCCAGCCCGGTATCTGGGAACAGAGTGGAACGCCATCAGGAAAGATTGGGAACAAGCAAAAGTAAGAATGGTCTTTGCTTTTCCTGACCTCTACGAGGTCGGAATGTCTCACCTCGGCCTCCATATTCTTTACGGCCTCGTCAACCAACACCCCGACTACCTGATGGAACGGGTCTTTGCTCCGGCACCGGATATGGAAGAAGAGCTCCGCAAAAAGGGCTTACCCCTTTTTAGCCTGGAGTCCTGGCAGCCGTTGAATAAGTTCGATGTCATCGGGTTCACCCTCCAATATGAACTGACATTCACCAACATCTTGAACATCCTCGACCTGTCCGGAATCCCGTTCCGCTCTCGGGAGCGCACCACCCACCCCCTGGTGATTGCCGGAGGCCCTGTAGCCTTCAATCCCGAACCTGTTGCTGCTTTCTTTGACTGTGTGGTCATTGGCGAAGGAGAAGAAGTGCTCCTAGAAATCCTGGAGGCACTCAAAAACATCGGCTGGAAGAGAACCACAACCAACAGAATGGAAGCCCTGGAGGCCTTAAGCCGCATCCCAGGTGTCTATGTTCCTTCCTTTTACCAGGCCTCCTACGATGAGAAGGGAAGGTTCAGGGAAATTCAACCCATCCACCCGGCGGCACCGCAACGGGTCACCAGACGGGTAGTTAAAGATCTAAACAGTGTTTATTTCCCCGTAGAGCCCATCGTCCCTTTCGCCGAAGCAGTTCACGAAAGGGGGATGGTTGAAGTTTTCCGGGGGTGTACCCGCGGTTGCCGTTTCTGCCAGGCAGGAATGATCTACAGACCAGTGCGGGAGAGGAACCCTCAACTACTGCTTCAGCAGGCAGAAAACATCCTCAAAAACACTGGTTACGAAGAAATTTCCCTTGTGTCCCTGAGCAGCCTCGACTATAGCCAGTTGGAAAGTTTGCTGCCTCTGCTACGGGAAAAGTGCAGGGAACTAAAAACAGGAATCAACCTCCCCTCCCTTCGGGTGGACTCCTTCAGTGTGCAGATTGCTCACGAACTTCCGGGTGGCCGGAAAGCCAGCCTCACCTTTGCACCAGAAGCGGGAACACAGCGCTTAAGAAACGTGATCAACAAAGGTGTTACTGAAGAGGATTTACTGGAAGCGGTAAGAGCAGCTTTTGAAGCCGGCTGGCAGGCTGTCAAACTCTACTTTATGGTGGGGCTGCCCACGGAAACAAGAGAAGACCTCGAAGGCATCGCCGAACTTGTAAGAAAAGTTGGAGAAATTGGGAAAAGAGCTTCCAAAAAGAAACCGCGAATAACCATCAGTGCTTCCTCATTTGTGCCCAAACCCCATACCCCTTTTCAGTGGGAAGCCCAAAACCAGCGCCAAGTCTTGCAGGAAAAGCACAAATTCTTACAGGCTCTTGTCCGCAAAAGCGGCGCGGTTTATAATTGGCATAACATAGAGATGAGTTTTCTGGAAGCGGTCCTGGCCCGGGGCGACCGCAAGCTGGCTCCGGTGATCGCTAGTGCCTGGAAGCATGGCTGCAGATTTGACGGCTGGACGGAACATTTTCGCTTCCACCATTGGGAACAAAGCTTTCGGGAACACCAACTCGATCCAGAGTTTTACGCTCTGAGAAAGTTTGCCTACGAAGAACCTCTTCCTTGGGACCATATTGACACCGGGATTACCAAAGAGTTTCTGATCCGCGAGCACCAGCGCGCTCTTGCTGGTGAACCTACCTTAGACTGCCGCAATTCGAGGTGCGAGGGCTGCGGGATCTGTCAGGCTCTGAAAATATCTCCAATCCTGGCAAAGCCAGATATAAAGGAGTGCTTATAGGTGCTCAAATACAGAGTGGAATACGTAAAAACGGGACTCCTGAGATTCATTTCTCATCTTGACCTTGTGCGTCTCTTTACCCGTGCGGTCCGCAGGGCGCAACTGCCTGTGGCCTATACTCGTGGCTTTAACCCCCACCCCAAGCTGTCTTTAGGGCCTCCCCTGGTGGTGGGGGCAATTGGCCTTCACGAATACCTCGACTTGGAACTGGAGAAACCCATCCCTCCCCAAAAAGCAGAAGCCCAGTTAGGGATGCAGCTTCCTGAAGGCTTAAAGCTGCAGAGAATCGTAGCACTGCCTCCTGTTGCCCTCCCTCTCAGCAAAATTATCGATTGCGCCTGGTACCGGCTTCCTTTACCTGAAGCCGATGCTCCCTGGCAAGAAATCATTGAACAGTTGCAGCAAACGGGAGAGTGGCTTTACCAGCGCCCTAAAGACGGCAAAACATTCGATATCAAAAAAGGGATTAAAAAGGCCCGGCTTTTCCACCAGAAGGGAAAGCCTGTTCTTGAACTCCTGGTTCGAGTAGGCCCTGGAGAAGTTCCCCTTAGAGGGATCCTCGAGGTTCTCTATCGGCACGGAAACTGCCATCAAAAGCCAGAATGCCACCCAGTGACTAGAGTAGGGCTCTTCCGCGAACAGGGCGACAAACTGATCACACCGCTAGGAGAGATAAAAAACTTCGGAGGAGTAGAAGCAAACTAAGGAGGTTTCTATAGAACTAGTTAGCAATGATGAAGAAGGAAATTATCATCAATGTTACCAAAGAAGAAACAAAGGCTGCGGTCTTGGAAAAAGGCCAGTTGATGGAGGTTTATCTGGAGCGCGCCCTTCATAGCCGCCTGGCAGGTAACATTTACAAGGGCAGGGTAGAAAACATCCTTCCTGGAATGCAGGCAGCTTTTGTGAACATCGGGCTAGAACGAAATGCCTTCCTCCATATTGAAGATCTCCTGAAAAATCCGATCCATCCAGAGATAGAGGAAAAGCGAAAAGTGCTCTCTATCCAGAATCTGCTCCAGGAAGGTCAGGAAATCCTTGTCCAGGTAGTTAAAGAACCTGTAGGAACTAAAGGGGCGCGGGTGAGCACCCAGATTACCCTCCCAGGCCGGTATGCAGTTTTATTCCCCAACATGGATTGCCTCGGTGTTTCCAAGCGCATCCACAGAGAGCGGGAAAGAGAGCGCTTAAAAGCAATCGGTGAAGAAGTCCGGATTCCCGGAACAGGCTTGATCATTAGGACCGCTGCTGAAGGTGTTAGCAAAGAAGACCTTCAGGAAGATGTCCGCGCCCTTTACCACATGTGGCAGGAAATTCTAGAAAAGGCAGCAAAAACAAGTGCCCCTGCCCTCTTGCACAGGGAAGCAGAACTTGTTTCCTGGGTGCTGCGAGATCTCTTTAGCGAAGATGTGGAAAGAGTGGTGATTAATGACCCGAAAACATACAAAAGAGCCCTTAACCTCCTGGAGGTAATCGGCCCTCACTTAAAGACAAGGGTTGTCCTCCACGAGGCAGACCTTTGGTCAGAATTAGGGATCGAACAAGAAATTAACAGAGCTCTGCGCCCCAAAGTCTGGCTGAAGAACGGAGGCTACCTCGTCATCGAGGAAACCGAAGCACTGACTGTAATTGACGTCAACACTGGGAAATACACCGGAACCAAAAACTTCGCCGAAACAGCCTTCCGCACCAATATGGAAGCAGCAACGGAGATTGCCCGCCAGTTGCGCCTGCGCAATCTAGGAGGAATCATCATCATCGACTTCATTGACATGGAATCCCCAGAACACAAGAACGAAGTTCTCAAACACCTGGAAAAAGAACTCGAGAAAGACAAAACCCAAACCTTCGTCCTGGGCCTTACCAGATTAGGGTTGGTAGAACTCACCAGAAAAAAGGTGAGACCGAGTTTAAGCAGCATCCTTGAAAGGCCGTGCCCTTACTGCGCAGGAAAGGGTAAGATCCTTTCTGAAGAAACCGTAATCTTCAAGGCATGCCAGGAAATCAGAGAACTCGCCAAAAGAACCGAGGCCCCCGCACTTTTCGTTGAAGCTCACCCAAGTGTAGCCGGTCTTTTAATCGGCAGTGGGGGCAATAGACTCCGAGAACTTGAGGAAGATACAGGGAAACAAATTATCATCAAGGGAATAGAAAACCTCCACATGGAAGAGGTTCATGTCAGAAGCCTCCATGACCAGAAAGAAATAGCAACACTATCTGCACCCGTAAAAGCGGGAGAGATCCTTGAAGTCAAGGTGGAAGATGCTCACGCCAGCAACCCAGAAAATGGGATCGCTCGCCTCCACGGATATGTCATAGACATAGAGAACGGGAGGGCCTTTGTGGGAGAAACGATCCCTGTGGAGATCACCAAGGTCTACCGCACCTATGCTAAAGCCCGTGTGCTCAGAGAAAACGATTAAAAAGGATTATGATTTTCTCTGAAGACCTTGAAGGGGATCAATAAGGTGGTCTCCCTGGCGAACCTCAAAGTGAAAGAATTTCCCTTGAACTGAAGCCACAGCTTGGCCCTGGACAACCTCCTGACCTTCTTGAACTCCAATTTCCGCCAGTCTCCCGTAGAGGCTTGCTAAATCTCCTTCGTGCTCAATGATCAGGTATTTCCCCAAAGC
>DAINRC010000101.1:0-6443 GCA_036742135.1 Bacillota bacterium | reverse complement strand
CATTTACCACTTACTTCATCCTATGTCTACTTACTCAGTCAACTGCTGGTAACCCATCTCCTCTAAAAGCTGACACCTTTTCTTCTGCCACCTTTTTTGCCCAAAAGCGCACGTAATCCACATCTGACGCCTTTTCAAAATTTGGAGTTCCACCTGAACAAGCCACAGGTCGCTGCACCACGACCACAGGAATACCTAAACCACAGGCAGCAGCAACTTTCTCTTTCGTCCCTCCCAGATCACCGCTCTCTTTGGTAACCAGAACCTCTGCCTGAAACTCTTGCAGCAGGGCCTCGTTGAGCTTCTGGGTCCCGGGTCCCTGCAGGGCAACGATCTGATCTGGCCTTAACCCAAGTTGGTAGCACACCCTTAGAGATTCCGGAAGAGGCAACACCCGCACCGTAAACTGGCGACCTCGGAGGGCGGGATGGGTCAAGAAAAGTGAAAGCGGTTTTACACCAACAGCCAGAAAAACCCGGTCTACGCCTAAGGAAGCCACTTTCGAAACCGCCTCCTCCCATGTCGGCACCAGGTGAACCAACGGATGGCCCTGCGGCAGGGGTGTCTCCGGGCGCTCCCAGCGCAGGTAAGGAACCCCACAGCTGGCTGCGACCTCCTGGGCGAGGCGAGTAATTTCAGTGGCAAAAGGGTGAGTTGCATCAAGGATTCCTTTAACACCCTGATCCCTGATTAAGGCAGTGAACTGCTCGGCATTCAGCGCTCCTTCCCACACAGCCACCCCCGGAATTTGCCGGAGAAGTTCGGCACCGTAGGGGGTAACTGCACTGGCCATCACCTGGTGGCCTGCACTGACCAATGTTGCCGCCAATTCTCTTCCCTCACGGGTTCCTGCGAGAACAAAGATCACAACTGATACCCCCGGGGAGTAATCAAATATCCCTCTTTTACATAAGTCTGGGAGTTCCCCACAATCACCAGGGAACTCATGTTGATTTCCATATCGGTAAAATGCGCTAAATCAGAAAGAACCACCTGCTCCCCAGTCCTCCCGGCATTAGTGATAATCGCTACAGGAGTTGTCGGAGAGCGGTAGCGAAGGAGGAGTTTCTGAGCCGCGGTAATTTGAGTCACCCGTCTGCGGCTTTTGGGATTGTAAAAGACAATCACGAAATCACCAGCAGCAGCAGCCTCAATCCTTCTCAGGATCACTTCCCAAGGTGTCATAATATCACTGAGGCTGATCACGGCAAAATCGTTCATTAAAGGAGCCCCCACCAGGCCAGCTGCAGCCAAAGCTACGGTAATCCCGGGGACAACCTGAAAATCAATTTCCCCGTGCAATCCCGAACTTAAGAGGACTTCCAGCACCAATCCCGCCATCCCGTAAACCCCAGGATCGCCGCTGCTGACAACCGCCACGCGGCAACCATCACCGGCAAGCTCCAGAGCACGCTGGGCACGCTCTACCTCCTGCCGCATCCCACTTCCTTCCCGGTGTTGGGCAGGAGAAAGCACTCCTTCGAGGAGACGTAAATAGGTGTGATAACCGATGACTACGTCTGCCTCCCGCAAGAGCCTGTATGCACGTAGACTCAAATCCTCCGGATCACCTGGCCCGATCCCGACCACAGCAATCCGGCCTCGGCGAGGGCCACGGTCACCCTTCCCCTTGCTGTTTTTGGTAAAACCAACTGTCCTTCCGACACAGCCGCCAGTGCTGCCGGTTCGCATACCCCTCCAACCCCCATTCTAGACTCAACAAATTGCGAATATTGAAGGCCCTGGTGTTTTTGGAGCACCATTTGCAAGACCCCTGGGGAAAAGAAGAACAAGGGAAGTTTCATCCGCCGCGCCGCCTGCCGCAAACCCAGTTCATCAACTTTAGCAGCGTGGGTGGCCAAGGCAACCAAACTGTCGCGGTGGCGCTCAGCCTGCTCGAGGGCATAAGCTACCGCATCTTCTACCTCTTCAGGAGAGACACCCCGACGGCAGCCAATACCTGCAGCCAAACTGGGGGGGCAAAGGAACAGACTACCCGCCGGGAAATCCCCGCTTTTCCGGCTTGTAGCGAAAACAAAAGGGCCGCCTTTCTGCTCCAACCGCGCCTGGGAAAGAGAACCGAAAACGACCCGGAACTCTTTACCTCCATGAAACTCATCAGGAAGCTCCCATTCCGTGTAAAGAATCGCCCGTCTTCCTGCCAGGAGGGCGCTGTTTACATCTTTGACTCGCTCCCGGGGAACAGGAAGAAATCCCCAGCTCCGGGCCAGCAGGTCCACGGAAGTCTTTCCCCAAACATCAGTCGCAGTTGTTATCACCGGGACCGCTCCCAACAAAGAACCTACTCTGCGGGCCAGGTCATTGGCACCACCCCAGTGGCCACCCAGCAAACTGACAGCAAAATTACCCTTTTCGTCCACCACGACAACTGCAGGGTCAGTCCACTTGCTCTGCAGCAGGGGAGCGATCACCCGCACGGCAATCCCTACGGCCATAATTAAAACCAGACCCTCATAACTATCCCACAAATTCCTGACAAGTTCACCTAGAGAAAGACCGGCACAGGAATCTGCCTGAAAAACGTCAGCCACCCCACCCCTCTCTTCCCAGGATGCTGCAAGGCGAGAGGCAAGTGCAGAACCAGAAGGTGTCACCGCAACGATGGCGACTCGACACCCAGGGCCCATTACCCGTGCTCCCTTCTTTTCGAAAGCTGGTTTCAATTACTTCGCACCTCGGAAACCGTGGCTGAAACCTGGATCATAAAGCAGCGAACGCCTGCCCTTAACTGCCAAAAAGTCTCCCACAAAAATTAACGCTGTCCTGCGGATCCCCGCTGCCTCAGCGCGCTGCTCAATGTCGCCCAAAGTGCCCAGAATCACCCGGGCGTCCGGCCATGAGGCCCGCTCCACTACAGCGACTGGAGTTTCTTGAGGATATCCCGCCTTCAAGCCGCGGACTACCTCAGACAAAAGGTGCACACTCAAGAACAGGCAAATCGTGGCGCGGTGGCGGGCCAATTCCGGAAGCGATTCTGCTGCCGGAACCGGCGTTCTCCCCTCCTGCCGCGTCAAAATCACAGTCTGGGTTCCTCCTGGCACGGTCAGCTCTCTGCCCAGAAGAGCAGCAGCAGCAAGAAACGAACTCACCCCGGGAACGATTTCATAAGGGACACCCGCCTCTTCGAGAAGGTCCAACTGCTCCTGGAGGGCACCGTAAAGAGCAGGGTCTCCGGAATGAAGGCGCACCACCAATTTCCCCGCATTCACACCATCCTTGATGAACTCCACGATTTCCTCGAGGGTGAGACCTGCGGTATCGATACAGGGAACCCCTTTTCGGACCACCTGCAGAAGGGCAGGATTGACCAGGGAACCGGCGTAAAGCACTAAATCCGCCCTTTGCAGCAATCGCTGCCCCTTCACGGTAATCAGTTCAGGATCACCAGGACCGGCCCCAACAAAATAGACGATACCCTTGCCGCTCGAGTCAGCCACCAACTAGCCTCCTTTCCTCACCTGCGTCGCTCTTTTAAATTGTTCCCTCCCGTGACCTGGAAACGAGGATCAGGGAAAAGTAGTCTTCAGGTAAGTCCCCGGCTGTAGCCAGGTTGTCCACCAGCAACTGGTCTGTCAGCCCACAGCGGCAGACAAAAGCACTCTCTTCCAGCCTCCCCAGCTCTGCCAGAATACCGAGCACCCTCTGGAGCACAGGGGCAACTTTTAATAAAACCACATTATCAAAAGCAGACAAAACCTGGTAGAGAAACTGTTCGTTTGCCGTGGCCGGAATAACTGCCAAGCTTTCTTGACCAACCGCAAGAGCCCGGTTCAGCAGGGCCGCTGCTGCACTAAAAGAGGTGATTCCAGGAACTGTCTCTACCTCGAGATCACTACGGATTTTCTTCAGTTCTTTCAAAAGATAAAAGAAGGTGCTGTACAAAGTGCTGTCCCCCATAGTGACAAAAGCCGCATCCCGACCTTCATCGAGAACACCAGCAATACTGAGGGCAATCTCCCTTAATGCCTTCTCCCTCTTGTGGGGAACTGCAGTCATCGGAAAGACAAACTCCTGCACTTGATGATTAGGGTTGATAAAAGGCGCAACCACCTCGCGGGCGAGACTGGCCTCCCTGGAATCACTCCTGGGCACAAAGATCACCGCTACATCCTGCAAAACCTGGACCGCTTTCAGGGTCAGCAGTTGCGGATTCCCCGGCCCCAGACCAATGCCGTAGAGCTTTCCCCGCTTCCTCACCCTGTGGTCCACCCCCGGCTGGCGCTCAAGATAAACACAGGGTTTTCGCCCTGCCAGCAGTTAACCCTTCCTTTGCGTTGGACACGCGCTAACTGCAGCAAAACAGCATCCCTCTCTTCCCAGGCCTCATCCTGCAGTAACTGCCAAGCAGTGCTGAATGTTTCCGGAGTAACAGCAGTGATCACCAGGCGGCCTCCCGGACGCAGCCACTCTTTTGCCGCTCTCAGGATTTCCTCCAGCCTTCCACCGCTTCCGCCAACCAGAACACAGTCCCCTGGGGGGAAGCCCTCACAAGCTTCAGGTGCTTCTCCCTCAACAAGAACAACATTGGTAAGCTGAAAATGCTTCAGATTGGCCCGCGCCAGGGCCAAGGCCTCGGGGTCTTTTTCGAAGGCATAGACTTGTCCCGGTTTAATAAGGCGGGCAACTTCAACAGTCCAGGAACCACTGCCTGCTCCGATCTCGTAGACCGCCATCCCTTTCCGCAACCGTGCCTTGCACAGGACGAGTGCCCGAACCTCTTCCTTCGACATAGCGACATTTCCCCGGAGAAACAAATCATCAGGAAGACCGGGAGTCACAACCTCATGACACTCCGTTTTCCCCATCTGCGAATTCTTCTGGCTGCTCTTCCCGCGCCAGCAATCGTCCTGATCGTCGGGCCGCTCTCTCCCCAGTCTTCGCCGTTCCTCGCAATCCTTTACCAAAATAACAATACTGTTCGCTCTGCCCTCGACCCAAGCACCCTCTTCGAGAGTCGTCGAAGTCACCTGCTCTCCAGGCAGCCCTAGATCTGTGAGGATCCAGACTTTCTGGAAGTTGTTCCCTTTTTCCAGGAAAAAGCGACAGACAGCAGATGGCGGAAAACGTTTTTCAGTAAGCACAGCAACCTTCGGGCAATCACCAACCTTCTCCAACTGGTCGAGCCCCCGGCCATGCAGGCTGACATGGAAGAAATCTTCCCAGTTCAGGCCCAGCCTGGCGCAAGCAAGCTGCAGAGAGCTGATGCCTGGAATGACGATCAGATTTTTTTCACCAAGGCGTGCCCGCAGCCGGGGAAGGAGACTGAAATAGCCCGGGTCCCCGGAAAGGAGGACAGCGACGCGCTGCTTCTCCCTGGCTCTTTCGATGAAATCTAAAGCTGCATCCAGATGGCGGTCGATTTGGTAGCACTGCTTGCCAAGGTGGGCAAAGAGCTCTAAAGCGCGCGCCCCGCCAACCAAAACATCAGATTGGAGAACAGCCTCCTCGGCAACAGGCAGCAGGTATTCTCTGCTCCCTGGACCAACTCCAACCACAGTTACCGGGTAAGCCAAAAACACCACTCCTCACAGGTGTCACAGCCTTTTCCTCAAACTACCCCAGCCTGCTTGCTCGAGAATCTCAGCAGCAGACTCATCCCAGCCCAGCATCCCCTCCTTAAGTGAAAGCAGAACAGTTCCTACCCTCAGCGCCTGATGCGTATAGGCAACAGCGCGCTGGCTGGCACGGGCAGCAAGGTCACTCCAGACCTCCTGCAATCCTGCCCTTTGCAAGATGCTGACCATTCCCTCAACCGTAGGAAAAGCCAAGACCTTCTGGACCAAAGAGGGATCTGCGCCCCGCGCCGCCGCCAGGGCAGCCACAACCTCAGCCCTCCCATCACTTATGCGGTTATGAGTATGGAAACAGCCAGCAGCAACCTTTGCCAGCTTCCCAACATACCCCCAAAGAACGGCTTGCCGAAAACCCAGCTCCACGCACTGCTCCAGCATAAAGCCCACAAAGTTGCTCATGAGAACAACAGCATCAGGAGGAGCCTCTAAGAACTTGGCAGCAAGCTTCTTTCCCTGGCGTCCTGGTGTAAGAATGACGGTGTCGTATCCGCAAAATGGAAATACCACCAACAATTCCCAATTGAGGATTCATGGTTTTTCGCGCCAGTTTCTCCCCTTCAGGGACACTGATGGTGACCTCGGCTCCTGTTCCAGGGGGCAGGACTGCGGCCACATTTTCCCTGATCATCTGCAGAGGAACCGGGTTAATCGCCGGCTGACCCGGAGGGACAGGCAGGCCCGGTTTGGTCACAACCCCGACACCTCGACCCCCCCGCACAACGACCTCACCTGGCTGAAGGCGAACCGTGGCCTGGACACGCGCCCCATTAGTGACATCCGGGTCATCACCAGCGTCTTTGATTACCCAGGCAGTTGCTTGGTCTCCTTTCCTTTCCCAACCTGCTATAG
>DAINRC010000100.1:0-6543 GCA_036742135.1 Bacillota bacterium | reverse complement strand
ATTCAGGTAAGCGGTCTCGTCTAAGTGAGTGATCAGTGCCTTGATCACCTCTTGGTACTTCTCAGGCACCCGCATCACCACTGTCTTTTCATACTTGGTTTTACGACCCGCACCTGGGCGTGCGCCGCCATGGTTATTTGACTTGGTTTGTTCAGTCATAAGCGTTACCCTTGATTAAGTTACAAAATCAATATATCTTGAAAAAGTTACAAAATCAAGAAATCAATACCGTGGCAAGATGAAGAGGACTTAGCATGGCACTCACTCCTGAAATGCAAGCGTTAAAAGACGAGTTATTGGTCATGGTGCAACTGAAGCTGCCCGTTGATGATCCCCTTGTCCTTGATTGGCTAGAAAGGGCTGTGAATGTGCTAGGAAAGGATCAACTCGACCCCAACGAGCTTTGGGTGTATGACAGCGCCAGCGATATGCTCGTGAAGAAAAAAAAGCACTAGCGCTTTTTACCACGCTGACGAGACTTACCTGACTCAACAGGCTGACGAGGTAAGTTGCTATTTGTACATAACAACAAGTATGCCGAGTACCCCAGCAGGCCAACTGTCGCGACAATCATAAACATACCAACAATCTGAATCGTACTCATGGCGCCCGCCTCCTACTCCTAAATGGGATATTGCACTGAGTTGATAGTAACAGCACTACGCGCCCAGATAAACAGCCGTGACCTGCAACCGACCATGACCTAACTCCTGCGTAATCACCGCCCTTGCCATCTTATCTAACGCCCGATGCGCCTCTGACAGCATTTTAGCCGCCACCCCAGATACGGCATGACATTCGAAGCCGGTTAATGCGACATAGCGTTGCTGTGCGTAGCGGTGACGCAAGCCATGCGCCCGATCAAGGCCAATCTTAAGACAAGTATTTTCATAGCGTTTCATTTGCTGCCTGTACATTAACTGCGGCGGAATGAGGGAACGGCCACGGGCTAATGTGCGCGCCTGTGCCAATAGTTGGCGCTGCTCATCCGTAAAAATCGGGATCGTGCGATCTCGGCCGCCTTTGCACCAAGACGCATCCAGTACCAAACGATCCCCTTGAATCGCCTTATCGACAATGATCTTCATCGCTTCCTCGCGCCTTAATCCAAAGGCAGCTTGAAGCTGCAGCGACATTTTTAGATACGGATCGGACACCGCATTAAGTTGGGCTTCAGTAAGCGTTTTTCCCTTATTTTCATTGGTGACATACACCCGCTTATCGATCCCTAAATCTGAATTTGATTTGGATATCACGCCCTTTTTGCCTATTTTTTCTGTGAGCCACCGGACATGCACCATGCGGTTTTTAATTGTCCCAGCCGACAAGTTTTCCGCCTGCCATTTTTGCAACAGTGCATCAATATGTTTTGGTTTGAGCCCCTGCAACTCTAGGTTTTTAAACCCTAGCTCCCTCAATTGCTTATCGACTAAACGGATCGTTTTAATCCGCTCAGATCGGGTTGCAAATGAACTGGCGCAATGTTGCTTCAAAAATTGATTGGCCTGAAACAGGAACGTGGACGCCATAATATCCCTTAAAATCATTTGAAAAAGTTACGAAATCAAGATAAAGGGAATGCGCCAATGTAGGCGCATTTACAATGGAATTAGGTTTGCTCGGGCGGATTAGCAACACATCGGCCTTCAGCATGCGCTAGGCGGCCACTTCGGAAGTCAGTTTAGTGTTAATGCTCGTTCCTACTGCCGAGAACAGGTAAGAACCCACAAGGGTATTGAGCAGGTGTTGCTAAGGGCAATTGCCACAAATGATGCGTCTCTGTTGAGCGCCGCCATCAAGTCTGAGTGCTAGTCAGTGATCCTAAAAATGTCCTGTTGGACGGGAGCAAAAAAGTTTTTCTTAAGGGGAAATATTGAAGCATCGAGAGATGCGCTGGAAGAAATGTCACTTTACCGCAAGGCAAATTCGCACGCAATAGCGACCTTCGCTATCACGCGCTCATCATGCCAAAAGAAGCCAACATCCCCCGCATGAGGAGCACACCAGGGAGGATGTCACTCCCTTAACATGGAGTGACATCCTCCCTTAATGTTGGCTTCTTTTGGCATTTGATTTCGTAACTTTTTCAACCTGCCCAAGCCGGCCACTTCACGCATACCGGCAGACTTCGCTAGCCGGCATGCGCTCAGCGGCAAGAGATCGCGAACGTTTTTAATCGTGTTTATTGGTGAGAAAATTAGCAGTATTAAGCGTTATTTTTAGGCATCGTTAAAACGCCTAGGAAGCGTTTTAAGCAGCTTTATTCTGATATTGATAGAGCGATTGCTATTTTAATAAAAAACGCTGCAAATCTTGATTTAGGACACTTAATGCCGATTTTCGCTTTATCTTTCTGCTAGACCGTGAGCGAAGCGAACTAGCCCCGCAGGGTAACGGGCTATCCGCACTGACATGGTTAAACGGTCGAAGACAAAACTCACTTACAGCGGTGCTTTTAAATCTCGCCCCTGCCAACGGCAGGAAATGGCGAGGCATTTTTGGGTAAGGGTGGAGCCTTTAGGCGAACTAGGGCGAAGCCCTTGGTCGCGGCGCAGCCGCCAGATGCTCAAATTTACTTATTTATCCACAGATGAAACCCTTTTTTAATAGATCTTTCTTGTTTTTTAAGATCTTTCTTGTTTTTAGCATCGCTGTAACCCTTGGTACTAAAGGGCTGCAGAGGTTTAATGTGGAGAGATTTACGGTAAAACAGCCCCTAAAGGTGGAGAGATTTACGGTAAAACAGCCCCTAAAGGTGGAGAGATTTACGGTGATATTCACAGTTAATTGTGGAGAGCGTTGATAGCTATTCCACAATTGGTTATTGTGGAATCCCAAAAAACAAACTCCACAATAGTGACGTAAAATGAACAACCTATCTGTAACTAAATCAAATAGCTTGATAGATGCTAGTTACAAACTAAATGTACAAGCTCAAAAACTGGTCTTAGCTTGCCTCGGGAAAGTAGATTCTAGAGGTAATGCACCAAAGGAAATGACCCTAACAGCCCTTGAATTCTCAGAGCTTATGGGGATAGACATCAAAAATGCTCATAGAGAGCTATACAAGGCGTCTGATACCCTTTTCGATGCCGTAATACTCCTAAGAGATGAGCAAGAAGAGGTAAAGCTTAGGTGGATTCAAAAAGGAGTGAAAAAACTCAAAGGACAAGGAGCAATAACAATCACTTGGACTGATGAAGTTTTGAAGTACATCAGTAGTTTACAGAGCAGATTTACAACTTATAAGCTGCGACATATCGCGAACCTACAGTCAGCTCATTCTATTCGTTTATACGAACTTTTGATGAAATTTAACGCTACAGGAGAAAGAGTTATCTATGTGGATGACTTCCGCTCAGCATTAGGTATCTCCGACAAATACCCACAATTTAGAGACTTAAATAAATGGGTTATCAAGCCGGCCGTAGATGAACTAAATCAGCGTTCAGACCTCACCATAAATTACGAAACCATTAAGAAAGGGCGAACAGTGGCAGCATTGTCATTTGAGTTCAAGCAGAGCGCACAGCTAAAATTAGACGTATAATCAAACGCAACACACGCAACACCGCATCTCTTGATGCTTAAATATTGGTGCAACATGGCAAAACTAAACCTATCGCAAGCAGCGAAAATCGTAGGAAGGAACCGAACGACGTTATGGCGTCATATCAATAATGGCAAGCTTTCCATTGAAAGAGATCGTGATGGAAACCCATTAGTAGATACATCTGAACTACTTCGTGTCTATGGAGAGATGAAACTCAATGCAACACTTGAACAAGAAAAAAAGCATCACAATGAAACACCGTCTTATGAGGAGCTTTTTCAGTTAGTACAGGAGATGAAAAAAGAGCAATCTGAAATGAGATTGCTCATTCTCGAATTAAGCAATCGCCTTGAATACAAATCAGAAATACCAGCCGATACTATTGAATCTGTAACAAATTCAAATCCAGAACTAGACCCTGAATGGCCGAAAGAGGTAAAAACCTTCGCGGATATAACGTTAAGAAATGAGATTAAAGCTAAATATCTCAAAAACTAATGCCCCCAAGCATTCATAACTAAACTATGCCGTTCCTCACTCAGCACCTGCAGATAGATTTCCGTGGTCTTGCTGTCACTGTGTCCCATGAGCTGACTGATCACATGCAGCGGCACCGGTGGATTAGCCGTAACCATTGCCACCCCAAAGCCATGCCGCAAACCTTTACCGGTTGCTTGCGCTCCCACTATCCCCGCCCTGTACATTACACGCTTAACTAAACGATAAGCGGTAGGCCGACTCATAGGCCATAACACACTGTCAGCGTTCATCTCACGGCGTAGCTGCGCGCGTAGACCAAACACCAAATCCAAGTGCTCAATCAAAAACGGCGGCACCGGCACGCTGCGATACTGCGCTTGCTTCAGTCGGCCATGGGGATCGGTTTTATGCTTCTTAAGGGAGCGAATAACGATTGCTGCATCCTCGACCATCACATGCCTGGGCGAGATCGCTAATGCCTCAGACGGGCGACAACCGGTGTAATGCAGGACATGGCAAAACATCCGCTCACTTGGCGATTCTAAGGCACTGGCATCGAGGAAACGCCGCCGTTCTTCAGCGGTTAAATACAACCGCTCACCATCAGGCGTAAATAGGCGCATTTCAGGGGCAATATCGGGGTTTTGCATGGGGTTGAATCAGTTCTCTAGAGATTTGATTCATCTTAAGGGAAAAAACCGCCCCAGAATAGCCGCAAACGGGTTTTGAGGGCGGGTTTTAGGGGCTCGCGTGAATCAGTCTGGTGTAGAGTGATTCATGAGCTCACTTTGGGATATAAATGAGTTATCTCAATAACTCTAACTCGTTAAATTCGGATTAAAATATCTATGGATTTATCTTTTGCAAAATAGTAAGAGCCGCAACGAGGCCAAGTGAGCTATAGCAGACGGGTTGGGCAACTTATATTAGATGCACTATTGCTTCACAGGTCCAACATCCATTCCATCGTAGCTATCCAAAGCATACTTATTTGCAAAGATGTATAGTTCATCGTTTCTTTTATCTAGTGTCTTAGGTGAATGAATTTCAACCTTTTCTACATGTAACCAATAGATATCTGGCTCATTAGGATCATCTTTATCAGACAAGTATATATCTACGTATTTATATCCTTGTTTTATTAATTCTTCGGCTGCTTGCTCTAATTTCTGTGGTTCGTGATGTGTAAAGAAATACCCCCAGAGCATGGGGCCAGATATATTCCATGATGTTTCATTTTTTATGTTCTGGAACATTTCGTTTAAGGAATCAAGTGTTATTTTTTTCCCAGGGATATCTCTCATATCTGCCCCATATGCATATGAATTGGCAATTATCAAACCTAGTAAGAATGTTCTAATATTCATTTTTCTTCTAACATTTTATCTGTGCGCATGCGCGATAACGGTTAACGTTGTTGGACCAACACAGTTAACTATCTGTATTGTAATGAACTTATCAGCTTCCGATTAAATATACCATCTGGGAAAACGCGAATGCACGTTTTCAAAACCAATTAACTAATCCATATCTCTAATAATTACTTGATTATAAATGATTTTTCAATAAAGCAAGCTAATGGGCGAAGACACGTAGCGGGGCAAATGCTCATGAACCAGACTAGGCAAGTCTGATTCAATAACTCATTTTCGGGCAAAATTTTATAGTTTCAAGTTCATAGTTAGAATGCCATTTACACAGACCTTTTTACACTCTCACGGATGCAGTTCCCGTAACTGTAAATAAAATCTTGCCGCAGGCAACGGACAAGACTATATTGTAACTACATTTGTAATTACACGAGGTTTCTATGGGCACAATCAACATACGCATCGATGACGAACTCAAAGAGCGTTCTTTTGCTGCATTGGAAAAATTAGGTGTAAGCCCTTCAGAAGCATTACGCCAAACACTTGAATATGTCGCGACAAGAGGCGCTTTACCCTTTAAGCCGGTACTGCTCACTGCCGATGATGAAGCCTTGATTACCTTGGTAAAAGAGCGTTTAGCGACCCCTCGCAAGGGGATCGAGGTTTCGCTCGATGACCTATAAGTTAGAGTTTGATCCCCGCGCCCTAAAGGAATGGAAGAAGCTCGGAGATCCCATCAGGCAGCAGCTAAAAAAGAAATTGGCGGAGATACTGGAGCATCCCCATATCGAAGCAAACAAGCTCAGGGATCTCCCTGACTGTTACAAAATCAAGTTGCGAACATCGGGATATCGCTTGGTATACCAAGTTCAAGATGAACGCATTACCGTGTTTGTCGTGGCCGTAGGCAAACGAGAACGCTTGGCGGTGTATTCAGCGGCAGAGAAACGCCTCTAGTCTACGGGTATTCCACACCCGATTATGTTTACCGAGTCAGTGGTAAACAAACTTGATTAAGTTACATAATCAAATTAAATTCCCGCCCCTGCTGCATTCGGTGTTGCACAGTGCAACACCGCCTAGAACGGCATGGTTTTAAAGGTAATATTCTGCTTATTGTCATCGAGAGAACGCAGATAC
>DAINRC010000099.1:0-6578 GCA_036742135.1 Bacillota bacterium | reverse complement strand
GAGTGGAATACTGGACGGAAGTTATGACCACGGCTTACGTAAGGGCGCACGGCGGCCGGGCTGAGCGGAACGGGCGGGCCTGGAACCTCGTCTGGCCCGACGGGGAGAACCAAGAAAACGTTATATTTACCACCAGGGATGCTGCGGGCGGGCCATCCGCAAAGCACCTGGGTATAAAGGATCCCCGCCTCAGGCGCCTTATGACGCAGTTGCCGCCTTTTTTTCCCGGGCAGCCGATCCCTTTGCTCTGGTTTGCTGATCTGCCGGAAGAGGTGCGGGGCTTCTGGTCCCTCTGGAAAATAGCTATTTACACCACCGACCGGTCCTGGAACCGGCAGCGGGTGATACCCCTTTTCCTGCATGATGACGGGCGGTGCCTTTTGCCCACGGCGCGGTACATCTGGGATCAGCTGCTTTCCGGTGCGGTGGGTGAGCTGCGTGGCTACCTCAAAGGTTCCAAGGCCATTGGCGCGTACGAACGCCTCCGGGAGGCCATAGAAAGGCAGGGACGGGCGGTTTACGAAGAGTTGGTCAGGGCACACCGGGAGTTCTTGAGCTGGGAAAGGGAAAAGGGGGCATATGCCTTTGAGGCCAGGCGGCGGGCTGTAATGCGGCTTGGGTTGCCTGCCGTGCGGGCTTACCGGCTGGCCAAATTGGAAGAGGAGGAAAAGGAGTGGCGCGAGCAACTTGAAAAGAAAGCCGAAATAGTGCCGGAATTAGTGCCCCTCCTTGTGGTTCGCGTCAGGGGAGGGTCGAGGTAGTGGGCGGTTGGCGCGATGTGATCTTAAAGGAGTTCACGCCGGGCGTGGCTCGGTTAACCCTGGTTGCCGACCCGGACGGATTGCTGATGGAAGAAGGAATTCTTCAGGTCTTGAGCGAACGGGGCTTCGAGGTCCTACTTTTCGATGATCCGGTATCCTTCCGGTTTATATATGAGTCCAAGTACAAGCCCCGGTGGAAGCGGGGAGAATTTACGGGGTTGGTGGTAGTTGTTCAGGCGCCGGACCTCCGCTGCCTTCCTTACGACCTTTGGCAGGTGGGGAGAAAGCTTTCTTTCAGCCTGGCCGATATCTTTCCCCACTTAAGCTATCCTGTGGTGGCGGAGCTGGACCGGGGTGAGCTTGACATTTTATACGAGGCCTGCAGGAAGTATTGTTCCGAAAGCTTGGGTGTAAACGCCACGAAAGACTTCATCCTGCGCCATGTATTTGGAGTTGCGCCGGAACTAATCAAAGAACCCGGAGACCTCCTGCGCGTCCTTCTCCGGCGGCATTACCGAGGGCAGCGCGTGCCGCGGATTCTCGACGAGCGGTTTATCCAAGTGTTGCAAAACGAGGGGCGATTCCATGACTGGCCGCTGGACGAAATCGTTCCCAGCCGCGAGGCCTTTTTTGGCTTCTTGCAGGAGAGGTGGCGGATTTTCCTCGATCGCCTTGCGCGCGCTGATGGCAATGACTGTATTAGCGAGCCTGAGGTGACCTACGGGCTCCGGTATGCCGGGCCTTTATATATACCCTTCGACCACGACGACGTGAGACCTTACGTGGATAATCTTTTCGTTGAAGGTTACCTTGTTCCCGTTTTCCATCCTGCGGCGTATCGATTTAGCGGCCAGTGGGTTGCGGTCGGCCTTAAGAAAGACCCGGTGGCGGATTGGCGGCACCGGTTCGATAATCTCATGAACCTAATTGAAAACAGCCTGCCGCAAGACAACGCGCGGTATCAGGAGTGGTTAGCCTTTTCCCGCCGGTGGGCAGAGCTTGTTGTATTGCGTTTCGAGGAGAGTGTCGCTGAAGTCCCGGTGGAGATAGTGGAAAAATACGAAGCCCTTTGTCACCGGGTAGATAAGACTTTTTTAAAGTGGATGCAGCAGCGGTATGGGGCCCTCTATAACCAGCCGGCCATACCTCCCGTGATGGTTCACCACATTCCCCGTTATCTCGCGCACCTTCGGGAGAAAGAAGCGCATAAGAAGCTTGCCCTCATGGTGGTGGACGGGCTTGCCTTTGACCAGTGGCTGGTCATGCGGGAGGTGTTTTCCGAGCGGTGGCCACAGTTTCGTTTCCGTGAGCACGCGGTTTTTGCCTGGGTCCCTACATTAACTCCGGTTTCTCGCCAGGCGTTATTTGCCGGAAAACCACCGCTGTTTTTCCCGGGCAATCTTTACGCTACGGACAAAGAGCCGTCGTTATGGTCACGCTTCTGGTCTGATCAGGGCCTGGGGAAAGACGAAGTAGCCTACATTAATGTAGCGGGGGACGGTGATCTGGATAGAGTGGCCGAAAGCATCTCCCACCCCAAAGTTAGCGTTGTTGGATTGGTGGTGCGTAAGATCGATGAGATCATGCACGGAATGAAACTTGGCACCGCGGGGATGCACAACCAGGTACGGCAGTGGACTAAAACGGGCTATTTGGGCAGCTTGTTAGATCTTCTCCTGGAAGAAGGATTTATGGTGTACTTGACGTCGGATCACGGTAACCTGGAGGCACATGGGTGCGGCTTGCCGGCTGAAGGGGCCGTTGCCGATCACCGCGGCCACCGGGCTAGGGTTTATTCCACGGAGGTTTTAAGAAAACGGGTTAAAGAAAAATTCCCTGATGCCATTGAGTGGGCTCCCAACGGGCTTCCCGATGATTATTTGCCTCTTCTGGCAGGTGGCCGCCAGGCCTTTCTTCACAAGGGGGAGAAAGCCGTTTGCCACGGCGGCATCTCTGTTGAAGAAGTAATCGTGCCTTTCATCTGCGTGGAGCGAGTTCAAGGGAGGGTCTTATGAACCGGCAGATGCAGGTGGGCTTTAGCCAGCGGATACAGCTTGCATGGCTTGAGTACACGGCAGATCTCGTGCTGGCGGGTTCCTCAAGAGCGGAAATCAAGGCCGCTCTGCAGGAGTTCTTAAAAGAGCGGCTTTCAAGAGGGAGAACCGCGCAAAGCCGCGGCAGCCGCGAAAAAGCGATCACGATCCTTTTAAAAATCTGGGTCTCACCGCCGACACGCGTTGTAGGACTTCGTGATGACGGCTTAAATTTGCTGCGGCTGATTCCTAAGGAGCAGCATCTTGCTGTGCATTGGGGGATGACCATGGCGGTTTACCCTTTTGTTTCGATTGTGGCCGAAGTTGTGGGGAGGCTATTGCGCCTGCAGGATGTGGTTTCTCAAGCTCAGGTTCAAAAGCGGCTGCGCGAGCAGTTAGGCGAAAGGGAAACGGTAGCCCG
Source organism: Bacillota bacterium (assembly GCA_036742135.1). Lineage (GTDB taxonomy): Bacteria > Bacillota > DSM-12270 > Thermacetogeniales > Thermacetogeniaceae > 50-218. The sequence goes on along the minus strand of DAINRC010000099.1, from coordinate 3,363 downwards.
GGCCGCAAGGCGTGTCATACGTTGTTTTATTGATTGGGGTGTCCTTCAGGAAACGTCGCGCAAGGGCGTTTACCGGGCGGCGCCAGCACAAAAAATTGCAAGTGAAAAACTAACCGCCTGGCTGATCGAAGCGGTGCTCATTGCCGGCGATTCAGGCGCTCGCCCTCTAGCACAACTTGTCTCATCGCCGGTGCTTTTCCCTTTTTCCCTGGAAAGGGTTACACCTTACGTTATTGAAGGTAGTGGCAGGCTTTGCCTTTACCGGCAGGGGTTGAACGAGGATGTGGTGATGTTGCGGTACCAATAAAAAAAGAACTTGTCTAGATGTCATTAAGGCATCACTAAGGCAGTGCCGAGTTGTGTCGGTGCCGACCAACTTCTTTTGTTGTTAGGAGAAGGAATTTTCCCTATACTCCCGAAGAAAATAAAGTTGTAAGAGTATTCTCCAGTCCGGGCTCTTTATTGGGTGAGTTTCTGTGGTTTGGTTTGACCTTCTCATCTCCAGTTTCACTTTGAAAATTTGTTGCGGTACGAGAGTTGCGCTGAGATGTATTTAAATGAAAGCGAGAAACCGGGGTTTTAGTTCAGAGAGCCAAAACTGCAGCGAAGCTAGGTGGTGCAAATGATGAAAGATGACAACACCTACGAAGTCGACAAAAGATCGCCTATTCCGGTCTACTACCAGATTGCTGAATTTCTTCGGCACCAGATCCAAAAAGGCATTTTCAACCCTGGCGATGCTCTTCCACCAGAACCTGAGCTTGCGGCCAGGTTCGGTGTAAGCAGGATGACAGTACGTCGTGCTATTGCAGAACTGGCATCCCAGGGCCTTGTTTACACCCAGAGGGGTAAAGGAACCTTTGTGGCGCGTCCGCGTCTTGACAGTATCGTCTTTGAGTTGGACAACTTTTATGAGGAGATGAAGCAGAAGAAAATTCCTGTGAGTTCCAAGATCCTCGAGGTGAGGATTGTCAGGGGAGGAAAAGAGGCTGAGAAGCTAGGGATTCCTTCCCAAACCCGTTGCCTCTTCCTCCGTGTGGTTGTCCTCGCAGGGGAAGAACCGCTTGTCTACGAACGGAAACATGTAGTTTACACCAAGAAGAAGCCTATCGTAGAAGCGGAAATCAGAGATCCCTCTCTTACTAATCTTGTAGCTACCCACACTGAGAAGCTGCCTATGCGCTCAAAACGCGTCCTCCAGGTTTCTGTGGCTAATGAAGAGGAGGCGGATGTGCTGGGAGTGGCACCAGGAACTCCTGTTTTTCTCGTGGAACAGGTCCTCTACGATGCTGAGGGCAAACCGGTAGGATGGGGAAAGTCTGTTTACCGTGGTGACCGATACAAGATTACAAGTTATGAAGGGTGGTAGTCCCTATGGTGGTGAGTGCTTCTGATCTCGTGTTGGCTATCGCCAACCTTGAGGAAGAGAAAACCCTGGCGATTGTCCGTGAGCTGCTCCGGAGAGGGGTAGGAGTGATGGAGATTGTTGAGGAGTGCCGCAAGGGAGTGGAGATCGTTGGGAGGCGCTACAGTGAAGGCTCCTACTATATCTCTGATCTTGTCATGTCTGAAGAGATCTTCCGCGAGGTAATAGCCCTTCTTGAACCCTACTTTCCGGAGAACACCTGCGAGAATAAGATGAAGGTGATACTCGGGACAATTGAAGGAGATATTCATGACATTGGGAAAAACATTGTGAGTTACCTTCTGCGCTCCGCAGGCTACACTGTTTGCGACCTTGGTGTTGATGTTTCTCCGGAAAGGTTCCTCGAGGCCCTGCTGGAAGAGGAGGCCTCTGTTCTAGGAATTTCGGTGCTGCTCACCTATTGCTTTGGCGCCGTCAAGAATACTGTTGACCTTCTCAAGGATCAGGGTATCCGGGAGAAAGTAACAGTGGTCATTGGGGGGTATCCTGTAACCAGAAGAGTAAAGGAATATACTGGGGCCGACTACTATGTGCGTGATGCCCGGAGAACTCTCGCACTGTTTGAGAAAATTACCCGCGCCCAGAGAAAGACCCGCAGGGTGCTCCCCCAGTAGACTGGGTTTTCCGTTACTTTGCTTATTCTCTTCAAGATGTGGTCCTGGAGAACGCATCCGTCGACTTCCTGGTGGCTGGCCCAGAGTTTGGCAACAGCGTTCTACCAACGTATGACACAGCTGCCAAAGGTGCCGCGCATTATTACTCAGGTAGCACTGGTGCGCCCATGAACATACATTGCCATAGCCTCTGCAAGGTTAGCTCTTGCCCGTGCGGCAAATCATTCTCGGAATGTCTCCTGCGCGTTACAGATGTGCAGTGCCAATATCTTTGCATCCTGAAACAAGTGTATCGACGAGAGGACGCAAAAGCTTTTCCTCGATGTGGAAACTGTTACCCAAGGATTCAAACTACCTGTCGAGGAAAAAAGTTATCTGGATCACACAGGCCTCGATTCGCTCCTTCTATCCGGACCACAGCAATTTGCGATACCTCCTTATCTGTTAAACTTGGATATTGAGGCCTCATTAGAAATAGCTGTGAAGGTAAGGTGTTGTCTTGGACCGTCTGGATTCTGATGAGGCCTGACCTCCCTACTTGAACCAGGAGAATTGGCTTCCACAGCTAAAAGTTATCTTGATGTAGCAGGCTTACCGGGAAAAGGCTTGCTGGAAAACGGCTTTCCCGTTTATCCCCTCAACCCCAAGGTGGTGGACTTTCCAATGCAAGCCCTCCGGGGCAAAGAGTGACACGGTTGATGCGCGTCTGTTGGCCGAGATCGGGCGAGCGACTTCCGCTCTCCTAGTAGCGCTCGACCCTGATTCTGAGCACATCCAGGAGCTAAAGACCTTGTGCCGCGACCAAGATATACTGCTGGAAGAAGCCACGCGTCGCACCAACCGCCTGACCGCCTGCCTGAAGGAATACTATCCAGTAGCATTAGAACTCTTCTCGCGCCTCATTCTGCCGGTGACGCTCGAATTCTTGCAAACGTATCCCATCCTGGAGGCGGTTCGTAATAAGGCCTCGGTGCCCGAACTAGCACCCTTCTTAAAGGCTCACCGGCACCTCCAGCCCAACCTCACCGGACAAGCTTTGTTCTAAAGCCCAGCTGCACGCCCCGCAGCTCGAGGCCAGCCCAGCCATAACCCGCGCCAAGAGCTCCCTTCTGCTGGCGCTTATCAGCCAGTTTGAGCTGCATCTCGTGGCCATCAAGGAGTACGACGAGGAGATCACCCGCCTTTTTAGGTCCCACTTCGCGAGTTCTGGTTCTATTGCCAGCCTCCCTGGAGCCGGGAAGCGGCTGGCACCGCGGGAAGCTTTTGGGGTGGGGAGAAGACCGCGATCGAACGCGACAATGCCGCCGCCATGCAAGCCCTGGC
>DAINRC010000098.1:0-6693 GCA_036742135.1 Bacillota bacterium | reverse complement strand
GGTTTTACTGTGAGTGTTACCGAGGTAATCGCTGTGAAAATTCCCGATAGGCCTGGTGGTCTTGCTGATGTCCTTGAGTTGATGCAGGAAGCAGGGGTGAACATCGAGTATATGTATGCTTTTGTGGAAAAGATCTCCAAAGATGCCATTGCTGTGTTTAGGGTGGAAAATGTAGAAACAGCAGTGAGGTTGATGCAAGAAAAAGGGATTAAACTTCTCAGTGGTAGTGAAGTCTACAATTTGTAAGGCACGTTCAATCCACATCTTCTGGCAATGCTCACAGCTTCCTGGTATTCTCTGGCAGTAATTCTCCGGTTGAGCGGGGGATACTCGAAAGCGCGGTTTTCAGGGCGGTATTGTGCCATTACATTGACGAAGATCTGGGTAGATATGCTAGCCAGGAATTTCATACAGCCCTCGGTGCCGGCAAGTCCACCTGGGAGCACGAGGTGACGCACGATTAGCCCTCGGAGGGCAATACCTTGTTCGTCTAGGAGAAGATTTCCAACTTGCCGGTACATTTCTTTAATGGCAAGTTTAGCGAATTGGGGATAGTTTTTTATTCCCGAGTATTTTCGGGCAATCTCGGGATCATCGTACTTCAGGTCAGGCATGTAGATATCGATGATTCCTTCGAGAAGCTTCAGTGTTTCTAGTTCTTCGTAGCCACCGCAGTTATAAACCAGAGGAATCTGTAGACCTTGCTCTGCGGCGATTCTTACAGCTTCCAAGATTTGCGGCACGAAGTGGGTTGGAGTGACCAGGTTGATGTTGTGGCAGTGGTACCTGTTTTGGAGTTGCAACATGATTGCTGCCAGTTCTTCAGAGGTAACAGGCTTCCCGACTCCCAGCCAACTGATTTCGTAGTTCTGGCAATAGATGCATCTCATGTTGCAGAAGGTAAAAAAAATCGTCCCCGATCCATGGATTCCGACGAGAGGTTCTTCTTCTCCGAAGTGGGGTCCAAAACTAGAGACCACAGCCTGGCTTCCCGAGCGGCAAAACCCTTTTTCTTCCTTGAGTCTGTTTACTCCACAGTGATGAGGGCAAAGGTCACATGCACTAAGTCGCTGATAGGCTTTTTTGGTTCTTTCTTTGAGTTCTCCTGACTCGAGAAGTCGGAGGTAGCCTGGCTGGAATTTCATCATCTTGGCCTCCTTGGCGATAATTATAGCATTACTTTTGAATACAGCAAAAGTTCGTGGTGAACATGAAAAAGGCCTTTGGATTTGTGGGTGTTTTAGTCCTGGGAATATGTGTCTTTGGAACCTTCTTTTTTCTGGAGAAAGGCAGGAGCTACTGGAAAGTCGAAGATCTGGGTCTGAACTTTGAGCCAGGAAGGGACGCTTTGTTCCACGTAGAAAGGCTGGCCTCTGATTTTTACGAAGGCCGTGCTCCTGGGTCTGCTGGATGTAGGCGTGCTGCCGAATACCTGGCACGTCAGTTTCAGCTGCTGGGGTTGAAGCCAGCTGGTGATCAGGGAACCTATTTTCAGCAAGTGAAAGTTCCGCGTTTTGTTCTGGGGAAGCAGGGGGACCGGTGGAAACCAAAAGTCAACGGAGAGGGCTTTGTTCTTAGCGACAACGTTCTTGCTTTTCTGGGTCCCGGCGAGTTTTCTTCCCAAAAAGATGTGGTCATTGTTTCTGCTCATTACGATCATCTTGGGGTTTTGGGCAATACCTGGTTTCCCGGAGCAAATGACAATGCTTCTGGTCTTGCCGTGCTTCTGGAAACAGCGCGCTTTTTTGCTAGCCGACCACAATTGCCGAATCTCCAACTTCTATTCGCGGCCTGGACTGGCGAAGAGGAAGGACTTTACGGCTCCCGTCATTTTGTGACCACCTTTCCGTTTAGAACTAAAATAAGGGCAGTCATCAATCTGGATACCCTTGGCAATGGCGACCCTATGGAGTTCCTCGTCTGGTCCCGTGACCGCGATAATCAGCTTGTTTCATTAGTCAAAGCAATAGGAGAAAAGTGGGGGTATCAAATCGAGGTCCAGTTTCTAGGAAGCGATAGCGTGTATACTTCTGATGATCAGCCTTTTTCGGAGAATGGTATTCCTGCAATAACCTTGCTTTCGCCGACATGGTTGGAGAATAATCACTCTATCAGGGATGTTGCTGAGATGATCAATCAGAAAAAGCTTGAAAATGCTACAAAACTGGTAATTAATATTGTAAAACAGTTGGCTTATTGAAGCCAAAGGGAAATTGCATAAGAGAAAGGGGTTTGGGCATGAACTTTGTTCCTACTGGTCTAGCAACTGGAATAGGAAGTTTGCCTCACAAGGATCCTGCTTACGCGGTATCCCTTGTGAGAACATACTTTCCTTACATTCCTCACTGGCCTCAGTTACCGAAGCTGACCCCTCTTGAAGGTTACCTGCACCAGTTTCTGGAGTTTTTATTACAGCTAGGGTTGCTGAAAACTGATAAAGGTAGGAGCCCAGTGTTTTCCTGTGATGATCCTAATTGGCCCGCTCGCCTTGCCAGGTTTTATGAGCTGTACATCGAGGTTTCTGCTGGGAATAAAGATCTGTTGGCTCAGTTTGCTTTTCCATCTGGTGCTGCCGAAGGGTTTTACCATTTAGTCAAGGACCTTTCTGAGAAGGGGGTAGGGGAAGCTCAATACCTGAAGGGTCAAGTAGTAGGCTTGCTTTCTGTCGGTTTTCAGATTACCGATCCTCAGGGAAAACCGGCATATTATGATCCTCAACTCCGTGATCTTCTTTTGAAGCAACTTTGCCTCCAGGCGGCCTGGCAGGTAGACACCTTGGGGAGGTTTGGGTTACCAGTTTTGATTTTTATGGACGACCCTGTCATTTATAGGTGTGGTTCATTTGACAGCATCGGTGTGGCGAGAGAAGATGTGATCGCTGCCCTAAGGGAATTTGCAACCTTCCTCAGGAACGAGGGGGCGATCGTGGGGGTTCATACTTGTGCTGATCTCGACTGGTCAATCCTCTTCGAATCTGGGCTTGATGTGATTAGTTTCGATGCTTATCAGTATGCAGACAGCTTCTGCCTATATTCGGGACTCCTCCAAAACTTTCTGGAACAAGGGGGAGTTGTTGCTTGGGGCATTGTGCCTACTTCTCAGGAAGTTTTTCAGGAAGACGAAAAAACCCTAAAGCACTTTATGGTTGGGGTTCTCCGGAGGCTCCAGGAAAAAGAAGTTGATCTTCAGCTGCTCTGTCGCCAGTCTCTGGTTACTCCAGCATGTGGTACAGGCACTTTGACCGAAGAAGCAGCTCTGCGGATTTACGAGCTGACTTCAGAACTTGCCTCTGGTTGGGTGGAACTTTTCCAAAACCTTGGATGAATCAGCTTGAGATTTTCGTAGGGAACGACATTGCTTCGTCGAAGTGATATAGAAAGAAAAAAAGAAAAGTGGGGGAGGTTGAAGTGATGATCACCAAAGATATGACTGTCGGAGAAGTTCTTGCAAGAAGTCCCCAAACTGTCCAGGTGTTCCTTTCTTATGGTCTGGATTGTGTTTACTGTCCTGCTGCCCAAAGAGAGAGTATCGAAGAAGTTGCTGAAGCTCATGGAATAGATGTGGAAGAACTCCTGAGTCAGTTGAACAGGTTCGCTCTCCATTGAGGGCAACTGTGGTTCTTTTCCTCACTATCTGGAGTCTTACCGTAGTCGAACTGCAGTGGGGTAAAGGTTGTTTTATAAACTTGAGAGGTGGGTTTTGAGCCCACCTCTCATTGCTACCTTTTAGTGCGCTCAAATAAACAGAGTTATCTTCGATTTTTCGGCAGAATTCAGAAATGTAGCTACACCACCGATTTCTACTCCATCCATTAGTTCTTCCCGCTTGATCCCCATCACATCCATGGACATGTTGCATGCCACCAGCCTCACACCGAGGTTCCGGGACTGTGCTATCAGTTCTTCAAGAGATGAGATGTTCTTTTTCTTCATCACCATGCGGATCAGGCGTGGTCCCATCCCTAGCATGTTCATTCTGGAAAGCGGCAGACTTTTGCTGCCTCGGGGCATCATCATCGCGAACATTTTTTCCATAAAGCCTTTTTTCACAGGCACATATTGGTCCTTACGGAGGATGTTGAGGCCCCAGAAGGTGAAGAACATAGTCACCGGTTTCCCCATTGAGGCGGAACCATTGGCGATGATGAAGGCAGCTATAGCCTTGTCCAAGTCACCGCTGAAAACCACCAGTGTATTCCCTTCACCTGGTTTCGCAGGGGGAGTCGGTGAACAGCAGGTGGTGGGGGTGACTTCCTCCAGTGCACTACCGTGACTCTTACGGATGCGCGCTATGTAAACGTTGCCCTGTTTTTCCGCTTTTAAGAGTTCGTTACCAGTAGTCTCGCACCAGGAACGAATGTCGCTGAGGAACCCAGGATCAGTCGCGGTTACCTCCAGAATTGTGCCTTCCTTCAGGGTTTTTATTTGGTGGAAAACCTGAACGATCGGTCCTGGGCACTGTAACCCAGTGGCGTCTAATTTTACGGTTTCAGCCGCAGCTGCTGGATCTTGGACCCTGGTTTGCTTGATAAGTTGCCCACTCGATCCTGAACTTGAGGTTGTAGCTACACCAGCCAGCTCTCTTAATCTTCTTTTTTCGTCCATAACGGTCTTATAGGTATTCCATCCACCGCTCAAGTTTTTGACCGAGGTGAATCCTCGCTGCCTCAAAATGCGAGAAGTAATGTAACTTCTCCGACCCGTCTGGCAGTAGACAACAATATCCTTATCTTTCGGGAGTTCCGAAAGGTGACCGCGGATTTCTTCTATTGGAATATTGATGGAGCCTTCGATGTGACCAAGTTCGTGCTCTTCCCGGGTGCGGACATCTATCAGCATTGTTTTGCTGCGATCCAGCCCTTCGATCTCGTGCCAATGGATGATAGCTACGTCACCATTGACAATATTTCCGGCTACATATCCTGCTATATTCACTGGATCTTTGGCAGAAGAGAAAGGTGGTGCATAAGCCAGTTCCAGTTCCTGCAGGTCGAAGACTGTTCCTCCTTGGCGGATGATAGTGGCGATGACATCGATCCGCTTGTCAACTCCATTGCTACCCACGATCTGCGCGCCCAGGATTTTGCCGCTTTGCGGATCAAAAATCAGTTTAATGGACATGGGGGTGGCGCCGGGGTAGTAGCTGGCGTGGGAGTCGGAGTGAGTGTAGGAAACAGTGTAAGGAATTCTGAGCTTCTTCAAGGTCTTTTCGTTGGCTCCAGTAAACGCGGCTACGCAGTCGAACACCTTAATAATGGCTGTGCCTTGGGAGCCTTCATACTTAGCGTCACGTCCGGCAATGATATCAGCAACGATCCGCCCTTGTTTGTTGGCCGGACCTGCTAGGGGGATTAAGTTGTAGCGACCAGTCACAATATCCTTAACTTCAATAGCGTCACCAATAGCAAAGATGTACGGGTTGGAAGTCTGGAGCCGCTCGTTGACTCTTATTCCCCCATGTTCGCCGATTTCCAGGCCTGCTTCCTGTGCTAACTTCACTTCTGGCTTGACCCCAATGGCCAGAATCACCATATCTGCGAGTATGCGTCTGCCGCTCTGCAGTTCGACCTCTTTCACCCGGTTATTCTCGGTAATGAAGGATTTTACTCCATCTTTCAACACCAGTTCAACACCAGCGGTCCGGATATAGCTGTGGACGATAGCGGCCATCTCAAAGTCTAGGGGGGCCAGAACCTGGTCAAGTAGTTCTACAATGGTGGTCTTAACACCACGGATATGGATGTTTTCTGCCATCTCCAGACCGATAAATCCGCCGCCGACCACTACGGCATAGGACGGTTTTTCCTGGTCGATATAATCCTTTATTCTGTCTATGTCTGGAATGTTGCGTACCGTAAAGATGTTTTCAGCGTTGACCCCAGGAATGGGTGGCCGCACTGGCGCAGCTCCGGGGGAGAGGATCAAGTAATCATAAGACTCCCGGTAAGTGTGGCCGCTTTTTTCCTGAACTTCAACTTCTTTTTTGTTGGGGAAAATCCGCGTGACTTCGCTGTTGATGCGGACGTCGATACCGAAAGACGCCTTGAATTTTTCCGGGGTTTGCACTAGGAGTTTGTCGCGATTGGCAATTACCCCGCTCACGTAATACGGCAAACCGCAGTTGGCAAAGGAGATGTGTTCTCCCCGCTCGAACATGATGATTTCCGCGGTTTCATCCAGTCGACGAAGACGGGCTGCTGCACTGGCCCCTCCGGCTACACCCCCAACAATCACCACTTTCTTTCCCATGATCATTTTGCCTCCTTAAAAAATTTTTGCAGCTCGGCCGTGTTTATGGAAAAAGAATCTCGACAATGCGTTTAGCCTCTTCGTTGATCACTGAATAGTAGACTTCAGGACCTTTGTGTCGGCCCTCAATGATTCTGGCAGCCCGCAGTCTGGCCAAGTGCTGGGAGATGGTCGATTGCGGCATGTCAAGACAACTCTGAATGTGGGTAACGTTTGCATTTCCCTGTGCCATTAATCCCCGGACGATGCAGAGCCGTACCGGATGAGCCAGGACTTTTAACAGTTCTGCTTTTTCTTCGAACAGTTTTGGGTTGGTGCGGTATGTTTCCATTAGAGACAAACTGCTCACCACCCTGATTTGAGTTAACTTCTATTTGCCTTAATATTACAATATTTAAATATGTATGTCAACAAATAGTTGACTATCTTCTTTTCAGACATACCG
>DAINRC010000097.1:0-6722 GCA_036742135.1 Bacillota bacterium | reverse complement strand
CTGTGTTTGTGCTTGTGCTGCCGGGAACCAAGGTGGCTTGGGGGCAGCAGTTTAGCGACATCAAAGGCCATTGGGCGGCAACTGAAATTCTCAGAGCTGCTGCCGAAGGTTACCTCAAGGGTTACCCTGATGGCTCTTTCCGACCTGATGAACCTGTCACCCGCGCCGAATTCGTTACTCTCGTTAATAAAGCCTTCGGACTGGAACAAAAAGATAAGCAAACTGTTCCTTTTAAGGATGTTCGGCTAGGCGACTGGTTCTATGAACAGGTTGGAGCCGCCCTGGATGCAGGCTATGTGAGCGGTTACCCGGACGGCACTTTTAGGCCTGACGAAAAGATCAGCCGCCAGGAGGCGGCTACTCTCCTGGCGAAGCTGCTCAATCTGCAGGAGGACGGAAGCTTGCCCTTTGCTGACCGTGACCAAATTGCCGCTTGGGCGCGCAGTGGAGTTGCTGCCCTTACCGCTAGAGAGATTCTTAAAGGCTATCCTGATGGCTGTTTTCATCCCTTGAGGTTGGTGACGCGGGCTGAGGCTGCAGTGAGCGTCAATAAGGCGCGGGGTTACCGCCGGGTGACTCCTGTTTCCCTGCAGTTGACTGTAGTTTCCGAGGTGGTCAACATCAGGTCAGGTCCTGGCCTGAGCTACCCAGTGATCGGGCAGGTGCGCCGCGGAGATGTCCTTGCAGCATCTGCTCGGAGCGCAGACAACTGGTATCAGGTGAAATTTGGGGCGGGGAATGGCTGGATCGCTGGCTGGTTGGTGCGGATCCAGCAGCAATCACCAGACCGCCAGGATCCCCATTCTCTCCTGGTTGCGGTAGAGCGCCAGGATGACCGGATTGTTGTTTCCCTTAAAGGAGGAGAGGAGTTCTCCTGGAAAGTTGAAGGAGAAAGGCACCTCCTCGTTACTGTTCCCGGAGTTACTGTGGTTCGCAGCCCACTTCAGTTGAAGGTTGAAGATGGTGGAGTGAACGAGGTCATCACAAAGGTTTCGGGGAATCAGGCAGTAGTGGAGATCACCTTTGCGGAAACACCGCTCCCTGTTTTCTATGAGGTCAAAGAAGGAGAGCAGGAACTGGAGATAATCATCCCTTACCAAATTAACTGGCTGGAAGCTGAGGAAGAGGGAGATGCCCTCCTGATCACTGTTGGGGGAACAAAGACTCTCGAGTTTCAGAGTTTTTCCCTAAAAGACCCCAAGCGTTTGGTATTCGACTTTTCCGGATTCACCCTCCACCAGAAACTGCAAGGATGGAAAGTGCAGCCAAAGATTCCCGGCTTTGGGGAGGTTCGGGTTGGCCAGTTTGCTCCTGGGGTAGTCAGGCTCGTTGTCGAGGCAGACCGTAACCTCACTTTCGCCCGCCTCGAATCCGGTAAAAAGAGGCTTGTCTTGAAAGTGTGGCCATCAAGGATCGAGGATTGGCTTATTGTCCTTGATCCCGGCCATGGTGGCAGTGATCCTGGTGCCATCGGTAAAAGCGGGCTGCGTGAAGAAGATGTTAACCTTGCTGTCGCCCTAAAGGCGGCCGAAATTTTGCAGGAGCAGGGCGTCAAGGTTGTTCTGACTCGCACCTCAGACACTTATGTGGAACTCCGGGCAAGAGCGGAGATGGCCAATAGTTATGGTGCTGCTGTTTTTGTAAGCATCCATTGCAATGCTTCCCTTAAACTAGATGTCGGAGGGACAGCTACCTATACCTTTGCCAGGGATTCTTTGGCTTACCAGCAGGAAGAGCGCCTGAGGCTGGCGCGCTTGCTCCAAGAAGAGCTGGTCGCTGCTTTAGGTCTGCGTGATCTTGGTGTCTTCCAGGAAAACTTTGCCGTCCTCAGGTACACCCAGATGCCTGCTGCTCTAGTAGAGATTGCCTTTATCAGCAATCCTTCTGAAGAGCAGCTCCTTGCTGACCCCGGTTTCCGGGAACGGGCGGCAGCGGCAATTGCTCGGGGTATTGTCCGCTTCTTAACTGAATAAACGCTTTTGAGGTTTACACTAATCGGAACCTTTAGTAAAATTTTATAAAAAAATGAAGAAATGGGGGGTGAGGCTTCACTCTTGGGGGCATGAAGATGTGTTCGTTTGCTGTTGATGCTGCCGGAAAGTGGTGGAGGGGTTAAACCCGGTGAATTAGCTCATGGGAGGGTAGGGGGGCCGAAAGTGGAAGGGAAACTGATTAACCGTTGGTTGGTGGCACTGGGTGCTGTGGGTGTGCAGATATGCCTGGGAGCGGTGTATATCTGGAGTGTTTTCCAACCGCCTCTAATTGAACTTTATGGTTGGTCACAGGCAGCGGCTTCATTAACTTTTTCTATTTGCTTGGCCTTTTTTGCTATATTTACCATTATTGCAGGTCGTGTGCAGGACCAGATAGGGCCGCGCTGGGTAGCTACTACTGGGGGTATTTTGTTAGGGGTAGGTCTATTGTTGGCCAGCTTGACTACTGGTGACCGGCTATGGTGGTTATATCTTACCTACGGAGTTATTGGTGGTGCTGGTATCGGGACTGCTTATGTTTGTCCAATAGCTACTTGTGTCAAATGGTTCCCTGATATGAAAGGGTTTATTACCGGTTTAGCGGTGGCGGGTTTCGGTGCTGGGGGTCTGGTTTTTGCTCCGGTGGCTCGCTCCTTGATTGACAGTGTGGGAGTACTGAATACCTTTGCGGCACTGGGAATTATCTTTGCAGTCCTGGTAGTGGGTTGTGCGCAGCTTCTCCGCAACCCACCAGTGGGGTATAAGCCGGCAGGATGGACGCCGCCGACAGAGGGAACCGCAGCAGTTGCTACACGAGATTTCACGGCAGGTGAAATGTTGCGCACACCGCAGTTTTACCTTATCTGGTTAACTTACCTGGCAGGTTGCACCGCAGGTCTGATGGTGATCGGATTTGCGAAAACCATTGCTGCTACCGCCGGGCTTGCTGAGGGGGTAGCAACTGCGGCAGTGATGATTGTTTCAGTGTTCAACGCGCTGGGGCGCTTGACCTGGGGAACCATTTCTGACCGTCTGGGAAGAACAACCACTCTGCTCATTATTTTTGTAATCTGTGGCCTGACTATGTTGTTCCTTAACCAGATGAAAATGGGCATGGCTTTGGTGGGAGTTTCTCTGGTGGGCTTCTGCTTTGGGGGATATCTGGCGCTGTATCCTTCGCTTACCGCGGACTATTTTGGGACACGCAACCTCGGGATGAATTACGGCATAGTGTTTCTGGCTTACGGCACAGGTGCCATTTTAGGGCCTTACCTGGCAGGTAGAATTAACGACCTGACTGGGGGCTTTACCCAGGCTTTTCTAATTGCCGGTGTCATGTGTTTGGTGGCGGTTGGTTTGACCTTCTTCTTGAAACCACCTCGTGAGCCAGCTAAAGCTTGAAGTAGGTTGAGGGCGACAATTCCTTGAAGACGGTTTGTCCGGTTAGTTTTTGTTAGTCAAAAAGGGGAGAAGGCCAGATGGGTTGCCCTTTTCTTCCTTGATGGCTTTCTCCTCTTTATTTCTTAAAGGGACCGACCGGGAGCACAGTCCGGTTGGAAACAGCGTTGATCACTTCTGCTGCCGAGGTATACCAGGCGCAGAGGGAAGTGATGATTCCCATGATTCCTCCGGGAACACTGGAGATGATCCCAAACTCTGCCAAAACGAGGAGAATGAAGGTGAGTTCTAGTGTGGTGAACACCAAGCAGACTGCTGCTGAGGTCTGGAAGGAAGCTATCCACATGTAGGTGTTGAAGATGGTGAACGCTAGGAGGAAGGTTCCTACAGCCTGACCGGCTACTTCACCGAAATTGATCACTCCAAGGAGTCCCAGCAGCTCGACAAGAGCGAGCGACATCCAGAAAGCCCCGTAAGTGGAGAAAGCTGTGGCCCCGAAAACGTTATTTTTCTTAAATTCCTGCATCCCGGCAAGAAACTGAGCAAGCCCCCCGTAGAAAAAGCCGAGACCCAGGACAACTGGTTTGGCGGCAGCGGGGATGAAGTGGGCGTTGACCATACTGAGAACGAAGGTTGTTACTGCAAAACCTGCCAGTCCCAGAGGGGCTGGGTTTGCGGTTGCTGCTGCCTGGCTGACTTCAGCTGTGAGCTTCTTTTCTTCAACCATAACTCACACCTCCCTTCTTTGTTTCTCCTAAAAGTTACCAAGAGATAAACGGGACCCATCTGGCCCTCTTACTCACTGCCTGTCGTAAGCAGGAATAATCAGTTTCTGGGAGCATAAGTATAGGAATGCGGACTCGATTGGGGCAGTTCTCCTGCTGGCTTACTGGCGAGAAGCGACTCTGAGGTGAGCTGATTCTGTAGGAATTTGGGGTGTGTTGGTTTTTATTATATAAGGGTAGCAAATTTTTGTAAAGTGGTAGGGAAAATGATAGGTTCAGCTATGGTTTTTTAGAAACATTCTATGCTCAGTTGGGTAATGAAATGTGCCAGCTTGGGAGAGGATTAGATCCCCTTTCCGGTGAATTTTATACTTAAGCAATGCCGCAAAGATAATGGAGAGAGAATGGAGATGAACCATGTCCATGACCCAGCGACCTATTGGAGTCTTTGATTCCGGTGTTGGTGGTTTAACGGTTGCCCGGTTTATTTTTTCCTATCTTCCGGAAAGGCCAGTAGTCTATTTTGGTGACACTGCCCACGTTCCTTACGGTTCTCGGTCCCGCAGTGAGTTGATCGCTTTGGGGGAAAAAATCATTTCCTTTTTGCTGAAGCTAGGGGTAGAGGTGGTTGTTGCTGCCTGCAACACCAGTTCTTCAGTTTCTCTCCCTGTCCTGAAGCAGCGCTTTTCCGTGCCGATCATCGGAATGATTGAGCCGGGTGTGCGGGCCGCGCTTAAGGCAACAAGAAGGAAAAGAATCGGGGTGATTGCCACCGAGGCTACGGTGAACAGCGGCTCTTTTCAGCGTGCTTTTGAAGCTTGCGACCCTGAAGTTCAGGTTTACCAGCAGGCCTGCCCTTTGTTCGTGCCCCTTGTGGAGTCTGGGAAGGTTGACAGTGAAGAAGCCCGGCAGGTAGCCTTTGCTTATTTAAAACCGCTCCAAGAGGTAGGAATAGATACCCTTGTCCTGGGATGCACCCATTACCCCTTTCTGACACCGATTTTCGAAGAGATCCTGGGCCCTGAAGTGAGGATCGTTGACCCTGCTGAAGAAGTTGTCAGGGAACTCGCGAAAACCCTTGGCAATGGCTGTGGGGGGCACCAGGGTGCTTGCCCGGAACGGCAAGAGCACCGCTTCTTTGCCAGTGGTCCGACAACTTCTTTTTACACCCTCGGGAAGCGGCTGTTTGGGGAATTTCCTTTCACAGTCGAGCAGGTTGACCTTGATCATTCCGAAGAGGAGCTTACCATTTCCCTGCAAACATCCTCTTTCCAACCTGGTCTTGAAGGTTGAAGAGTTTGATTCAGACAAAGGGGGAGAATGCGGTTGGCAAAGATACCTGTGAGCTTGATCACCGAGAAGGTTGCCGAACTGTGCGTGGAAGCAAATTTTGATCTGCCTCCTGATGTTGAACGAGCTTTGAAGAGAGCGCTTGAGGAAGAAGAATCTCCCTTGGGAAAAGAGGTTCTCCGGAGCCTCTGGGAAAATTTGCGGATCGCCCGTGAAGAAAGAATTCCCCTCTGCCAGGATACAGGGATGGTGGTCGTTTTCGTGGAATTGGGTCAGGAAGTGGAGATCTCCGGCGGGAGTCTTACCGAGGCGATCAACCGGGGAGTTGCCAGGGGTTATCAGGAAGGTTATTTGAGGAAGTCTGTCGTCAGTGACCCTCTGCGTAGAGTCAATACCGGAGACAACACCCCAGCAGTAATTCACTACGAAGTTGTTCCTGGTAAAGTTTTTCGGATCACTGTAATGCCCAAAGGGTTTGGAAGCGAAAACTGCACTGCCCTGGGAATGCTGAAGCCCGCGGATGGTGTTGAAGGGGTGAAGAGGTTCGTCATCGAGGCGGTTGATGCTGCCGCCTCCAATCCCTGCCCCCCAGTGACCGTTGGTGTTGGCATCGGAGGGACATCAGAAAAAGCCCTGCTTCTGGCCAAGCGCGCCCTCTTGAGACCAGTGGGCTCTCCCCATCCCGATCCCTACCTGGCTCAGCTGGAAAAAGAGTTGAAAGAGGAGATCAACAGCCTCGGCTACGGACCAGCTGGTTTCGGGGGCAGGGTTACCGCCCTTGCTGTGCACATCGAAACCTACCCAACGCACATCGCCGGTCTGCCGGTGGCCGTTAGCATCAACTGCCATGCTTCCCGCCACAAAACCTGGGTTTGGGATGGTGAGGGTGGTGAGTGAGATCCTTCATTTAGAAGTTCCCTTTCCTGAGCGTGTGGCTCGGAACCTGAAAGTGGGCCAACAGCTGTTGCTCTCAGGGGTGGTTTACGGGGCCCGCGATCAGGCGCACCGGTGCTTTGCTGAAGCCATCAAAGATGGTGAAGTGCTGCCCATTGACCTTAGGGGACAGGTGATTTATTACGTGGGGCCGACTCCGGCTCCCCCTGGTCGGGTCTGTGGGGCTGCCGGTCCGACGACGAGCGCAAGGATGGATGCCTGGACACCTCTCCTCCTCTCTTGCGGGGTTCGCGCTTTCATCGGAAAAGGGAACCGGAGTCCTGAGGTCGTCGCTGCCCTGAAGGAGTTCGGCGCTGTTTACCTGGCAGCTCTTGGGGGTGCTGGTGCTTTGCTTTCCCGCTGCATCAGGGAGATGGAAGTTGCCGCTTATCCGGAGTTGGGG
>DAINRC010000096.1:0-6761 GCA_036742135.1 Bacillota bacterium | reverse complement strand
GAACTCCCCTTTGTCGCAGTTCCCAAGCAGTAAGGCGGGCCCCTTGAAGAACTGGCCTTGTCTCCGGAACATAGACATGGATTCTTTTGCCTTCTTCGTGAGCCCGCACAATAACTCCCAGGGCTGTGCCCAAACCACCTGTGGCCAGAGCCCCAGTGTTACAGTAAGTAAGAATATTGGCTTTCTCTGGAATCAGGGCGGCGCCGCAAGAAGCGATTTTGTTATCCCGTGCCTTTTGATCAGCAAGAATCTGCTTTGCTGCTTCGACAAGCCCTGCTCTTACCTCATCCAAAGATTTTTCCTTAAGGCGCTTCTGATAAACCTCAAGCATTCTCTCCAGTGCCCACACCAGATTTACAGCTGTAGGCCTGGTTTCCTTAAGAATTTTTGCGGCTTCAAAGAGATAGTCTTCCAGAGAGCCTCCAGATTCTGGAGAGTACTCCAGCGCTGCCAGAGCGATGCCGAAGGCAGCAGCAACCCCAATGGCAGGTGCACCTCGAACCTGCAAATTGCGAATTGCTCGGGCCAGGTCACGGTGAGAGCGGCAAGTGATATACTCAACTCTATGAGGTAATTGGGACTGATCGAGAAGCAACAAATGGTCTTTTCGCCAGCAGAAGACCTCCAAGGCTACTCCCCTTCCTCTTTGACCCATTTTCCTAGAGTGCCAAGTTCGTCAGCAGCAGAAGCACAAGTGCAGCCCCGCTCTGGCGGTAGTTGGACAATCACCTGAAAAATTAACCTGCGCAGCACCTGGGTCACACTCCTCATCATTTCAATAACTTCCTGGTGAGAAAGGGGGTGCTCAGAAATCCCAGCAGCATAATTGGTAACTACAGCAATAGTAGCATAACAAAGGGTGGCTTCCCGGGCAAGGACGACCTCAGGAACACTGGTCATCCCGACGACATCACCACCGAGTAGCTGAAACATTCGGATTTCCGCCGGTGTCTCAAAGCGGGGCCCCTCAGTACAGACATAGGTCCCCTTGTTATGGGCCTTAACCCCTAATGCAGAGGCAACCTTAAAAATTTCCTGGCGTAAAGCAGGACAATAAGGTTGCGACATATCAACATGGAGGACTCCCGCTTTTCCTCCCTCATAAAAGGTCTGGGGTCTGCTTTTGGTAAAGTCAAGAAACTGATCCACGATAACGAGGTCACCTGGCTGAAGTTCGCTGCGGAGGGAGCCTACAGCAGCAGTAGCAATTACTCTCGTCACCCCAATTTCCCGGAGAGCCCAAATATTCGCCCTGTAATTGATGAGGTGGGGAGGAATACTGTGGTCACCCCCGTGGCGGGGTAGAAAAACAACATCCCTGTCACCATAATGGCCAACTTTCAAGCTTACCCTCCCATAAGGAGTCGCCACCACAACGTCCTTTTCTTCTTCCAGGATACCCGGCTCATAAAAGCCTGTGCCTCCAATAATTCCCACCTGCAATTTCTCAGCCGGCCTCCTCTCCAAACAAAGCAGCGACAAACTCTCTCCCATCAAAATCTTTGAGATCTTCGGGCTGCTCTCCTATTCCGACTAGCTTAACAGGGATCCCCAATTCTTCTTTAATTGCGAGGACGACCCCACCCTTAGCGGTCCCATCAAGCTTGGCCAGAGCAATCCCTGTTACATCAACAGCCTCCCCAAACAAACGCGCTTGCTGCAGAGCGTTCTGACCGGTTGTTGCATCTAACACCAAAAGCACCTCATGAGGAGCACCAGGAATTTCCCTTGCGGTTACTCGCTTAATCTTCCGGAGTTCTTCCATAAGGTTCTTTTTCGTATGCAGACGACCTGCTGTATCAATGACCACCACATCAATTTCTCTCTTTTTAGCAGCCTGGAGAGCATCAAAAACGACTGCAGCCGGGTCCGCACCCTGCTGATGCTTGACGATTTCTGCCCCAGTTCTCTTAGCCCAGATCTCTAGCTGCTCAATAGCAGCAGCCCTAAAGGTATCGGCAGCAGCGAGGAGTACCCTCTTTCCTTGCTGCCTAAAGCGAAAGGATAGCTTTCCGATCGTTGTTGTTTTACCGACCCCATTTACCCCAACGACCATGATCACTGTCGGAGGAGACTCAGCGAATCTCAAATGTTCCGAGGCATCTAGCATTTCTTCCATTCTCGCTTTCAGCAATTCCTTAACTTGTTGCGGATCTTTGAGCCTTTCACTTTTGACGGTAGTCCGGATTTCATCCAACAGCCTGGCTGTAGCAGAAACTCCGGCATCCGCCTGGAGTAAAATCTCCTCCAATTCCTCAAATAAATCCTCATCGATCTTCTTTCTCCCAGAAACAAGTTGGGTGACCCTTTCCACAAAACCCTGGCGTGATTTTGTAAGGCTCTGCTTTAACCTGGAAAAAAGTGATGCCATCTGCTGAACCCTCTCTTTTGCTCGTAGCCAAGCTAATTTTACCACAAGCGGCTTGGTTGCTCAATTTTCCTGCAGAAAAAAACAGCACGGGTCACCCCGTGCCGCCATCCTCCATCTCAGACCAGCCAAAAAGAGATGCCTGCCACCAAAACCAGCCAGTTGTTTTAGAAACGGCAAGGCATCTTGCTAATAACTGAGCAGCCCTTAATTACCTGGGCTCAACGATGAATTTGATCGCTGTTCTCTCTTCTCCGTCAATTGTAATCTCTACAAATGCTGGGACTGTGACCAGGTCAATGCCGTTGGGTGCTACAAATCCGCGGGTTATTGCGATAGCTTTAACTGCCTGGTTTACTGCTCCGGCTCCTACTGCTTGAATTTCTGCACATCCTTTTTCCCTTAAAACCGCAGTAAGCGCGCCTGCAACTGACTTGGGATTCGATTGAGCAGATACTTTGAGCACTTCCACCTTTATTCCTCCTCCATACCTCCAAATATTGCAAATTTTTATAATTTAAAATACGACAAAACGAATTAAATTCCTCCTAAAAATGCAAAATAAATTAATCACAAAGTCGCCGGTCCTTTAACTTCTCCAAAGCTTTCTTGGCTGCCTGCTGCTCAGCCTCCTTCTTCGACCTCCCCTCCCCCTTTCCTAACAATTGATTCCTCCAAAACACACCTGAAACAAATGTTTTATGATGATCAGGACCCGATTCCGACAAGATGACGTAACTCAGCTTTTCACTCCCTGTCCTTTGGATAAACTCTTGGAGCAATGTCTTGTAGTCAGCACTTTCCCCAGAAGCGTGATCCCTGATTTCTTCTTCCAGCAATTGCTGGAGAAACTTTTTTGCCCTCTCCCAACCAGAATCCAGAAAGACTGCTCCCGCAACAGCCTCGAAAGCCTCGGCAAGATTTGAATTTCGTTCTCTCCCACCAGTTATCTCTTCTCCCTTTCCAAGGCGGAGGAAGTCACCCATACCGAGCTCTCGGGCAACTTTCGCTAACGTCCGCTCACAGACAACCGCTGCCCTGATCTTGGTGAGTCTGCCTTCAGGAAACTGGGGATAGTGGTGATAAAGATAATCAGCAACAGCTAATCCAACAACAGCATCCCCGAGAAACTCGAGTCTTTGGTTATCACCCTTGCCGCCATGCTCATGAGCATAAGAAGGATGGGTAAGGGCACACTCTAGAAGCTCGAGCCTCTTAAAATGAATACCTAACCTTTCCTGAAATCGTTGAAGTTTCTCCCGATAGTTTCCCGTTCCCATCACAGCTTATAGCCTAAACCTAAAATTTTCTGAGGACGACTACCGCATTATGTCCCCCAAACCCAAAGGAATTAGAAATCGCTACCTTTACTTTATATTGTCGCGCTTCATTGGGAACGTAATCAAGATCGCACTCTGGATCCGGCACTTCATAGTTAATCGTTGGAGGAATCTGATCAAACTTAACCGACAACGCAGTAGCAATCACTTCCAATGCCCCAGCAGCACCCATACAATGCCCAATCATTGACTTAATCGAGCTTACAGGAATCCTGTAAGCTCGCTCCCCAAAAACCTTTTTGATAGCGAGTGTTTCCACCTTATCATTCAAGACGGTTGATGTGCCGTGAGCATTGATGTAATCCACATCCTCAGGAGAAATCCCTGCATCTTCAAGAGCAAGCTTCATGGCCTGTGCTGCCCCTCGACCTTCCGGATCAGGCGCAGTGATGTGGTAGCCATCAGAAGTTGTGCCATAACCAGTAACTTCACAGTAGATCCTCGCATTTCGTCTCCGGGCATGAGAAAGGCTCTCCAGAATCAGAATCCCAGCGCCTTCCCCAATTACCAGACCATCTCTTTCCTTATCAAAGGGCCGCGAAGCCTTGGCAGGATCTTCGTTTCGGGTCGACATGGCCTTCATTGCTGCAAAACCGGCAAAAGCAATAGGAGTGATCGGGGCCTCCGTTCCTCCAGTGATCACCACATCGACCTCTCCCCGCTGAATCATCCTCAGCGCTTCTCCCACCGCGTTGGTCCCGGAAGCACAGGCAGTGACGACAGTAAAGCTGGGCCCCCTTACTCCCAGGAAAATGGAGATCTGACCCGCGGCCATGTTGCTGATCATCATCGGGACAAAGAAAGGGCTGATCCGGGAAGGTCCCTTTTCCAGGAGGAGCCTCACCTGTTGCTCCAGGGTTTCGATCCCACCAATTCCCGAGCCAATCACAACACCTACCCGATCCAAGTCAATGTTGCTAAAATCGAGCCCTGCATCGGCAACAGCCATTCTGGCAGCAGCAACGGCAAACTGGGTAAAGCGGTCCATTCTTCTTACTTCTTTTTTTTCCACAAATTCCTCCGGATGAAAATCTGTCACTTCACCGGCAATTCTACTGGCAAAACCAGTTGCATCAAAGCGGGTAACCTGCTTGATCCCCGACCTGCCTTCAAGCAGCGCATTCCAAAAAGCCTCTTTTCCAATACCGACCGGAGAGATAACTCCTACACCTGTAATAACTGCCCTTTCCCGCCAGTCTTTGACCATAAATCAAACCCTTTCCCGCAAATTTATCTGACAAACCTAGAAAGTCCCGTAGTTTACCCACGGGACCTCTAATTTTACTGGTTTTCTTTGATGTATTCCACAGCCGCCCCTACTGTGAGGATCTTTTCAGCATCCTCATCAGGGATCTCAATATCAAACTCCTCCTCAATCGCCATAATTAATTCCACAATATCCAAAGAATCAGCATTCAGTTCCTCAAAAGAAGTCTCAGGGGTAACCTCTTCCTCATCTACTCCTAACTGCTCAGCGATGATCGCTCTCACTTTCTCAAAAATTGCTTGTTCACTCAGCTGGGACACCTGCCCTTCACCTCCCTCCTAGCTTCCATATTTTCTTATATGATCATTCCTCCATCAACATGAATGACTTGGCCTGTAACGTAATCAGCGGCAGAAGAGGCTAGGAAAACTACAACTCCTGCCACATCCTCGGGTTTTCCCGGCCTTCCCAGCGGAATCCGCTGCAAAAACGCCTCCTTCGCCTCCCGAGAGAGCTTGGCAGTCATCTCTGTTTCAATAAAACCAGGGGCAACGGCATTCACAGTAATCCCCCGCCCCCCAACCTCGCGGGCAAGACACTTGGTAAACCCTACTATCCCTGCCTTCGCAGCCCCGTAATTACACTGGCCAGGGTTACCAATGAGACCTACAACAGAAGCAATGTTGATGATCCGGCCCCACCGTTTCTTGAGCATCGTCCTCAAAACTGCTCTCGTGCAGTTGAATACCCCCGTGAGATTCGTGGCTATAACCTGATCCCAATCTTCGTCCTTCATCCGAAGGAGCAAACTGTCGCGTGTAATCCCCGCATTGTTCACAAGGATATCTATGCTTCCCAAGTGTTCACTCAGAACCTCCACCATTTCCCTGACTGCAGACCTGTCGGTAACATCAGCAGGAACAGCAAAAGCTTTCCCACCCATCCTCTCAATTTCCGCGGCGACCCTCTTTGCCTTCTCCTCCTCACCAGGGTAAAAATTAATTCCCACCTTTGCCCCTTCCCTGGCAAGGGCAAGGGCAATCGCCCGGCCAATCCCCTGAGATCCTCCTGTTACAAGGGCAACCCTGTTTTCTAAAACCATTTTAAACACTCCTTCCCAATAGTGCAAGCACCTTTTCTAAAGAACAAGGGTCACTTGTCTGGAAGACTTGAACACCTGAGAGGGTCCTCTTGATCAGTCCAGAAAGAACTTTTCCGGGTCCCACCTCAACAAAGGTTTGACAACCATCCTGAAAAAGTCTTCTCACTACATCTTCCCAAAGAACAGGGGCTGTCAGTTGCTCAACTAAGAGTCTTTTGATATCGCTAGGAGCAGACGCATAACCACCAGTCACATTGGAGACAAAAGCAACACGGGGAGGAGAAAAACTGAACTCGTTGAGGAAAAGAGCGAATTGCTCACCAGCTTCTTTCATCAGCGGTGAGTGAAAAGGACCACTGACTGGAAGAGGAATCACCCGCTTCGCCCCTTTTTCTCGAGCCAAAGCAGCAACTGTTTCTAATGCTCTTGTTTCCCCGGAAACAACTACCTGCCCGGGGGAATTAAAATTCGCTGGAGTGACCACTCCTCGGGTTGAAGCCTGTTCGCAAAGTTGCTTCACTTGTTCAGGTTCAAGTCCAAGAATTGCCAACATTCCCCCTTGCCCTCGGGGATAGGCAGCCTCCATCAACTCCGCTCGCTTCTGAACGATCCGCAGCCCTGAAGCAAAATCAAACACACCCGCGGCCACAAGCGCACTGTACTCCCCTAAACTGTGGCCAGCTACAGCGTCAAACCTAACCCCTCTTGCTCTCAAGACCTCGTAAACGGCCACAGATGTGGTAA
>DAINRC010000095.1:2330-6908 GCA_036742135.1 Bacillota bacterium | reverse complement strand
GTTCGGGCCCCGGTCGATGTAGAGATCGGCTGCGGCCCAGTTCATGGTGATCACGTACACCCAGGAGAGCCCCGACTTTCCTGCACCGGCGGCGAGCCAGTTCTCCGTGGTTGGAGACACGTTGGCGTGGAGCGGGATCCTGCTCTTGGCCTTCGCGAGGAGCTGCTCCCAAAATTCGCGCCGCAGCTTGTGCCTCTCCGCCAGCCCTTTTTTCTCTTTTCCTATCTCCTTTACCTCCCTGCTCGGCCCGGCAACCACCGTGAACAGGGGTGCCGGTGGTGAGTCACCGATGCGGTACGCCTCGACGCGCACTAGGTAAACCGAAGTGTCATCGGGTGTTACCTCATTAAGGTAGTCCACCACCTTCACATGCTCGGGGCGCGGGTCGGCAGCGATCCAGACAGCGGTCTTGGCTCCTAAGTTGACCATGTAGGTGAGGAGCTTCCCTAAGTGGTCGTGATCCGTTTTCTCGAGCTGGTTCTCCACGACAACGACTTCGCCCCGCTCGTCTGTGGCAACGATGTCCGCCGCGAAGGGACCGAAAGGGGCTCTCCCGTTCCTCCAGGGAGAGCCTGACGCCGAGCACTTCGCCCAGCAGGTCGATGTTTTCACTGAGCCAACGAGTGAAGTCGTACGCCTCGTTGGGCCAGATGTCCCTCAGGAGAACCTTTTCTAGCCTACCGATCTGGACTGCCATCAGGCTTCACCTCTGACCGTAATCCCGAGGAACTCCACCTCGTGGTAGAGAAGGCAATTCTGGAACTCGTCCCACTGGAGTTTCTTAGGATCTCCGCGTCCTGCTAGCAGATACCTTTGCGCGGCGGCGGAGGTAACCCACGAGCTCCGCTCCGTCGCGAAAGAGGGATATGGGGCATTCACCGGTTTTCAGGAAGGCTTACCCTACACCGCCCAAGCTAACTTCTTCGGCCCACTCCTCCCACTGGTGTGGCTGGGCCTCGTATTTCACAGTAGTAACCTCTCTCTTTTCGAAGCCAAACTTAGCTGGGTCTTTGATTACAAAGACACGCGTATCGTGCTTTGCTTCGTCTTCTCCCACCACGACTATTACAAGCCAGTAGCTTTCCCCTCTCTCTTTAGCGCGCTCCCACTGCTTTTCACTTAGTGACACCGGAAATGCGCCCGATCTCCCCTTGACCTCGACCCACAACTCCCTACCATCGCCGCGCACGCACCAAAAGTCATACCCCACATCGTAGGCAGCTACTTCGTACACCTTGTAACCTTGAGACTTGAGCCACTCCTTCGCAATATCCACCGCCGCGCGCTCAACCTCGGCCCGCTCCTCAGTCCGGGGCAGGCGCCGCCCGGTAAATACAAAGGCTTCCCTTCGTTGGTCTCTCCCACCTTCTGTCTTCCAATACCCTTTTGGGGTCTCGCGGTGTTGCGGGCGAAGTACTTCAGGCCGTCTTTGCCCGCACTCGGTGGCATGCCCTAGACTCCTTTCAGTTTGCTGGGCCGTAGCAATTTCCCTTGCCCGGTTCACGGCAATCCAAGACTCTTCTGCTTTCCGGTGCCCTTCCGGTGCAGGCAACGTCACTCCTTCCATTGGGCCAGGAATTTCCCTGCTCTCTTCCTCCTCAGGAACACCTTCACTCCCAGGAAACACCGTCACTTTATCAAGGAGTTCTTCTTCGAGCCTTGGGGCTTCGTCTCGCGAAGTGATTCTGGCTGCGGCAAGTTCTTCGAGAACGCTGGGATATTCCATGGAGAAGCGCTTGCACCACTTTTCCAGGTATCGCTCTAAGGTCTCCGGGCTACCCAGGGAACGAAAAAGATCTTTCACCAGTTCGCTTACCTCCGGGACGCGGAACGCAAGACGAAGAGCCTCCGCCACCTCTTCCTCCATCCCGAGCCCCAAAGCACCAGTAACAAGTAGCCTGTTTTCATCCTGCTGGTACCAAGAAGGAGGCTCCCACGGCCTGCTTCCCACGCCTCCCGCTACATAGCAAACCTCGAGGCCAGCTACTCGGAGCACCTTAGGGGGATCGCTGGGCATTTTTTCTTCTTTAGTCCTCAGGAACAGGGACAAGTCCTCCAAACTTCGCCTAGTTGGCGGGAAACTTCTTTTTCCTCTCCGAGAACTGCCACTTCCTGCGCGACTACAGGCTGTGCTATGCTGATCGGTTTTACCCCGAGGGACTCGGCGAGTTTCTCCAGTCGGGGCAGTGCCCACCAAGTTACCTTTCCTTCAAACAACCTTGCTACTTCCTTGTCATCGTCTAGAAACAGGTCCTCAACTTTGGCCCAGCAGAGCTGTCCTGCGGCCTGTCGCCCCAGCCAGCACCGGCTGGCCCGGAGTTTCCTCCAGATTTCTTCCTCCAATTGTGCCCCCTTGAGTGCTTCCCAAATCTTCTCGTAAACCTTCTCAAGCTTAGCTTCTGAATGAGGTGGGTTCCCGGAAACGCTGAGGTTAATGAGCGCCCGGGCGTACTGCTCGGGTCGCGGCCTTTCACTGACACCGAGGAGGTCGAGGAAGGAAGAAGGAACGCAGCCTTTCGCCCCAGCAGGGTTCGAGAGGGAGCACGAACCCCACGTCGTCTCGCCAGCAGACCTCCTCAGTCTTGAACCAACCCTGGCCTGGAACGAGAATCAAGGGCTCTTGCGAAAAACGAGTCCGGAGCTCCTCGCGGTCTCCTCGCTGCCTTTCGAGGTGCTCGTAGATAGGGAACACTCTCTCCTTCCCCGCATCTCCTCTATCCCTCGTGGCCCTGAGGTTCTCAAGGACATCTTCCAGTTCCGCCCTGAACCTGATCCCCAGGAGCTTCTCGGCGAACTCCCGGTGCCAGTACTCCATGGGCAATTCGGGATGCAGAAACCTAAACTTCGAACCAAGCACAACCTTGAGACCGTGAGAGAAAAGCTCTTTCGGTAGCTCGGGCCGTTCGTCTTGGTCGAGGAGCCACCCCCGCGACCGCAGGGTTCGTACCCAAGTAGCATCCTGTCTCCGGTGCTGCTGCCGGTAGTAAAAGAAGCTCAGCGTTGCATACCGAACCTCTTGCATGCGAGGCCAAGAAGCGATACTGCCGTTCTCGTAGTACTTCACCACTTCTTCCTCACTGAGTCGGTAGTAAAGCCAGGCCATCGCAGACCAGATAGCCTTGACGTCGTCCAATGTAGGGTGATTGGCGAGACGCTCCATCACTTGAGCCAGGCCGTCGACATCCCAGTCGACAAGTGCCAGGCCGGGGCGAGTATACCTTGGGCAACTGAAGCCGCGTTTCTCGGCTTCCTCCTGTATCTCCCACCACCCTTTGCCCTCTAATTCGAATTTTTCTAGCCGCGGGTAGTCGCTAACCCCCAACTCGAGGAGAAATTTCCGCCAATCCTCAACCACCTTAGTGCCGTCGCTCTCCTTAAGGGAACCACGGCTGGATTTCTCTGCCGCACCGTCCTCCAGGTAGTCCGGGGCGACAAAAGGCCGCCCTCCTGCTAACTTGAAGAAGTGCTCGACGCTCCTTAACGCCTCTTTCTCATCGGGGCGTGAAGCAAACTCGTAGGGAAGGTAGGCGTCTGCGGGCCTGACGTAACTCCCCGTGCGGTCGCGCAGGATGCGGTACCGCATTCCAATATCTCTGACCTTCTCACGCGCGAGTTTCCTGCCTTTCGTAAGCTCCTTCAAGAGGGATACGTGGCGCCTGTTGGCTTCAGGTGTTGGCTTTTTATCCGCATACTCTCTTTCAAAAGGCGCTTAACCACAAGCCCCCAATCGAAGTCCCTGACACGCAAATTATCAAGGAACTCCCTTGCCTCCCCGCCGGCCAGCTCGTCGGCTACAACGATTCCATCAAGTTCCCTCACATAGCTTTCGAGTTCCGGCGCAAGTGTGTCCTCACCCTTCGGAGGAAAAAGCGCCTCCGCTGGCTTGACCAACTGCCCCCGCCGTGTTAGCACGACGGGGAGATCCCTGACCCTTTTCCAGAGCTTGGAATCTCTCAAGCTACTTAGGTAACGGTAGAGCTTCAGGAACCACTCCGTAGAGCGTGACTCTACCCACTCCGCCTCGCAGGACTTCCGCTCGAGCCAGGAGATCACCTCTTCCGCGGAAACTTCCGTGACACCCACGGACTTCAAAACTTTCCTGGCCCGCTCACGTAACTCAGAGTGAACCCAATCGGCCTTCGGAATCCCGGACAGTTCCTGGAGGTCGGACGAAGTAAACAGCTCGTAGAGCTCGAGACTGTGCGCGAGAAAGACTTCCGCAGTCGGCCGCAGGTTTCCCGAAGAATCGTGGACGTAGCTGCCTTCGCGCAGGGTGGCAAGAAGTTTTTCTTCGATGCTTTTGAAAGCTTCCTTACCCTCGCCTTCACCCGGAAAGACCAGCCATACACTGGGCTTGAACCATCCCGCCGCCTTCAGCTCGGGAGGAAGGCGTCCGGCCAGTTCCGCTAACCGCTCCAGCAACCACTTCCCGAGAGGGTCTTCCTGGACGTCCTTCAGACCTTCTCTCGACAGGTGTGTTGGAAACCTAGCGCAAACGTGAAACTTAAATCCCGTTGCCTCCTTCGTCGGCAGCCCGGCGAAAGCGAGTCCCTCGGTTCTCACGGGGAGGCCGCCTTC
>DAINRC010000095.1:0-2320 GCA_036742135.1 Bacillota bacterium | reverse complement strand
TTTTGATGGCTATACTGACTCTCTGCCGTCCACCAGCAGAAAATCGCCTTCTTTCTTCCTCGTCAAACCCGTGCTTTTTCACAAAATCATCTAAGACTTCTTCCGGTAGGTCTGCAAACGCGTCAAGCCTCAACCATTCGGAAAGCCGACCGTCCTCTGCCACGGCGACCCTGAGCACCCTCAGGTCGCCTTCTTCCTCGAGGACGTCTCGCTGCGCCCGCCAGAAGGACGAACGCTTGATTCCCTCCAGCTCCACCTTCTGCAAGCAGTCCAAGAAGAGCAGTCCTTCCTGGCCGATCTCCTGGAATTTTTTCAAGAAACACTCTTCCACGTCGTCCGGGCTGACCCTCTCCCTCCAGGGGAGCCAGAAGGTCGTGCGGTCCAGCGAAGGCACAAGGGGCAGTTCAGCTCGAGAAGCTGGGTATGGAGCTATCCCTTTCTCCAATTTGCAACGAAAAGGCCCCGACACGAGATAAGGAGTTTCGGTCAGTTGCAAGACCGATTTGAAGCCAATTCCGAAGAAACCTAACTTATCCAGCCCTTTTTCGCTAGCAAAAAGGGAACAGAGGCTGTACAGGTCTTCGTGCGAGAAAGGTTCCCCATCGTTCTCGACCCATAACCCCTCAGGCCGAACGCGGATAGTGAATTCAGTTGCTCTGGCATCCTCGGCGTTCTGTATTAGTTGACTGACCCGCCAAAGGTGCCCACGAGAACCAAACCTCCCGATCCTCGGTCTGCGCCACCGGGAAAGCCTGCGGCCTTTCCAGCCGTCCCGCAACAGATTATTCTTGGCGCGCCTCTCCGTTACCAAGAATGTCTGGGCAAAAACTGGTAAGCGGCTCAGGTAAAAGCAGCTTACCCTCAAAGCCACCCCCTGCTAGGAGCAAAAACCACCAGCGTTTGTGGGGCTTCCCGTAAAAAGCTCCGCCGACTGGTTCCGCGCCTGTCGAAAGACGACGCCGAGACGCCTCCCTATCCTGGCCGCATCCGCCACACCAGCCCTGCCCCCGCCCGCAGACAGAGGACAGGGAGGCGTTCCTTGGCGGCCACCAGCCTTACTTTTTTCAAGGTGCTCTACCCCGAACCGCGCTTCTGGGCAATTCTCCCGAGTGTTAGGCCACCACCAAGGGCTTTCCTCTGGCCACACCACGCGGCAGACCCCCTCGGGAAGAATTCCCGGTTCTCTGTGTGGACGGGGATGAGGACGCCGGACCTGACTGTCCCTACTAGTTCTTCAATGCCCGGGCCGTGGATGTGCCCGCTGGCGTGGAAGCCGGACTTCTCCCGGTCGCGACCCAGAGTGCCGTAGAGTTCGAAATTGAAGAAGTTTATCCAGTTCCGCACCTTCTCGTGGTCGAGCAGCATCTCTTCATTGAAGGCCTCGCTGGAGGAGTAGATATACGTGCCGCCTTCCGGCTCTATGTCCAGAAGGGCATGGAAGTCGTAGTAGGAGAAACGTAGGATGTAGCCGCTAACCTCTTCGGGGTATGAGCACCAAACGGCTCCACCACCCCTCTCACTTTGCCTTTTGCACCTTCGGACTGACGTAGAGTATTATCTGCCTATCAGTTAACAGGTTGGAGATGCTCAACTCGCTCGAAACGTGGAGAGTCTCGCAAGGAACGCTAAATAGAAAATACTGTTCGTCCTTTTAACGCAACTCCTGAGTCATTCTCGCGCTTGTTCTCCTTCCCCGAATAGCCAAAATTATACTAAACAGTAACGTTATCCCAACAAGACCTATCCAGACTCCTGTGGCGATGTCGCGCTTACAGTATGCTTCTTGAGTAAGCTGTTCCTCTGCCTCTTCCTCAGCCCATTCGGATAGCTTGTTAATTTGTTCAGTCAGTTTTTTCACGAGACGGTTTGCTTCCCGCCAAGCATCACATTCTCTAACCAACTCTGGAGGTATGTTGGGTCTCACAATTTGTTCCGCTTCCATCAGCCATACGGGATCAGTTGCTGCTAACCACGGATCATCATATGGAGATTCAAGCCTTGCTTTTAAAAGGTTGCTTCCGGTAGACGTGACAGCCGCCGTCCATGGCGATGACCTTTCTGAGCCGCAGGTCCACTTCCACCGCGTACTGCCGCGTGTCCGGCGCCCCTGGTTCATGAGATTCTTTCAGTTCCCCTACGGCTGGCACCCTGGCCCGCCGGATGTTCTCCAGCCCGTCGAGACTACCGTTTTCGTAGGAAGCGCAGCGAGGCGGCGAGATCCCGGATGTGTTTTGCGTCCGCGTACAGAATAAAGTAGTGGTATTTCTCACCCATGATCGCCACGGTCCGCGGGTAAGGCACCACGCAGCAGGCCCCGGCC
>DAINRC010000094.1:0-6939 GCA_036742135.1 Bacillota bacterium | reverse complement strand
CCCGATATTTGTCCAGTTTAGAGATCCGCTGAAAGTAAGACCGCTTACGGATCATCTTGGTTTGCGCCTTGAGTTTCGCCACTTCTGCGGCAGTATCAAATTCTGTCATTGAAAAAGTTACAAATTCAAATTTTAAGTAAATGTACAACCGTTAAAACGGCAGCGATGACTTAACACCTATTAGCCCGATTTGAGATTAACGCTCTCTGGCTCGCACTTGTCCGACCAAAATTCGTATCAATTAAACGCTGATAAAACGTGGGCTTGTAACGCAAGCTAAGCGGGATTGGCTGTCTCCATCAGTTCTCCTATTTCAAGTTAATGCTAGCGGAATGCTAGATACACAGTTCAACACTGTGGCTCCGTTTTTAAGTCAATACTGGCGGGTAACCAGATACGCAATTTTGCGGCTCGGTAGTTTTCACAATGCACCGGTGATCATTGAACGCTAGGGGCGTTACTCCGTGAGAACCTAAATATTACCCCGAATGCGTTTGCTTTACAAATTTGTGCGCGAAATCAGGATAAACCCTCTGAATCTCTGTGTTTGACTTGCGTCAGTAAGTTATGCACAGAGATTCAGAGGGGATTCGGAGGCAAAAAAAATGCACGTTGGCCTTTTGCTCTTGCTGTCCAATGTGCATTTACATTTGATTTTGTTACGAAATCAAATCGGTACAACGTGCCGAAAAAAATGATCGTGGATTAAATCGATAAATAGCGTATGCTATACATGTATAGCAATGGAGGATTTAATTATGTTAGCAATACGGTTACCTGATGATATTGAAACCCGTCTGGCTGCTTTGGCAGATCAAACCGGTAGAACAAAAACCTTTTACGCCAGAGAAGCTATTTTGACTCATTTAGAGGATCTGGAGGATTACTATCTTGCGGCTCAGATTGTCTCTGATATTCGTAAAGGGGCTGAAAAAACTTACAGTAGCGAAGATGTGAGGACGTCTCTTGGCTTGGACAATTGATTACTCAGAACGAGCGCTAAAATCACTAAAAAAAATGGATAAGCAGAACGCTAAACGCATTCTGGATTTTTTGGAACAGCGCATAGCGATATTGGAAGATCCGAGAACGTCAGGAAAGCCCCTGAAGGGGGATTTGGGGATTTTTTGGCGTTATCGAGTAGGTGACTATCGAGTACTTTGTGAAATTCAAGATAGCAAATTAGTCATTCTGACGGCTTTGATAGGGCACAGGAAAGAGATCTATGAGTAATACCGACAAAAGATTCAATCAGTGAGCTGTTGAGTTGGTGAAATTTATATATCCATTTTCAATTGCTTGTTTTGTTTAAACGTAAAAGCGAGAGCAGCAACCGATCTTCCCTTCTTAATTGTCTCGAATGAGATCACCAGGTCGCTGCGCTGGTTTAGCTCTTCGACAGCTTGTTTTATCACGAATTTATTTAGTTCTTTAAACTGCGGGTATTTATCTTCCAGACCCAATGCAGAGCGAAAGTCATCAAGTGAAATTACTCGGCTATTGGTGGCGTTAAACCGCATTAATAGCTCATAAAGACGGATGCTGTGACCTGATTGTAAGGCTGCAATATTTCGCAGTTTGTAGGTAGTAAATCTCGATTTTAGTTGGCAAATATACCGCAATACTTCATCAGACCAAACGAGGGTAACAGCCCCTTCACCGCGCAATTTCTTTACCTTCTTTTGAACCCAGTAAATTTCAGTTTCTTCGTGTTCATCTCGTAGCAAAATGCTTGATTTAAAAAGTGCGTCAGAGGCTTTATAAAGCTCTCTATGGGCGTTTTTTATATCAATTCCCATTAGGTCTGAGAACTCTGTTGCTGTGAGTTTTACTTCTTTTCTAGGCTCGGAATCAGGGCGGGAATCTATTTTCGAAAGACAAGCTAAAACTAGCTTTTGAGCCTGAACATTTAGCCGATAACTGGCATCAATGAGTACGTTAGACTTGGTGACTGTTAGTTTAGAATTCATCTTTAAGGAGGTGCGGAGTCTATTGTTGTACCACCCTAATATTAAGTGGTGGTGAGTGTCAATCATTACCTCCAATACCTGTGAGTTTCACCGTAAATCCCACCACCTTTAAAGTCGATTTTACCGTAAATCCCACCACCTTTAGAGCTGTTTTTACCGTAAATCCCACCACCTATGATCGCTGCAGCCCTTATGCACCAAAGCCTAGAGAGGAGCCTAAAAACAAGAAAGATCTATAAAAACAAGAAAGATCTATTAAAAAGGGTTTCACCTGTGGATAACACCGTAAATTTGTCCTCTTAAAGCCAAAAGAGGCGGCTACGCCGCGACCACGGGGCATAGCCCCAAGGTCGCCTAAAGGCTCCACCCTTCCCCAAAAATGCCTCGCCATTTCCTGCCGTTGGCAGGGGCGAGACTCAAAAGCCGCGCTGTACGTTGATTTTGTCTACGACCGTTGGGCTATCAAATTGCGGAATGCAAAGTAAAAAATCAAAAGCGGCTTGGCAGGATGGGGGATGGGGCAAAAAGCGCCCCTCCCTAAGAGCGTATCGCTCCGCTCCCATGCTGGCGCTATGCGCCAAAGCGCATAGAAAGCACGCAACGCCATTTTTGTTGCTTTGGGTGTGCGCTGGTATCTAAAGAGCAAAATAATCGCTTATAGCGACTCTCACGAAGCCGAATTAAATCGGTTTTGTCGTGAAAACAATATTTTGAGCGTTGTCGTCTAAGGAGCGCAAAAAGACAGGATCTGATTGCGATCCCTGCGGGTAGTGTTTATTGATGTGTTTCGTTTCATCGAGGTAAGAAATTAGCGCTGAAATTGCGTCCTTGTACTTCTCAGGAACCCGCATCACCGTTGTTTTTTCGTATTTAGTTTTACGGCCTGCACCAGCTCTGGCACCACCATGTTTTTTTTCTGATTCGGACATAACAAACCCTCTTGAAAAAGTTACAAAATCAAGTTTACTTGAAAAAGTTACAAAATCAAGATTCTTTTACCGATTTTTGTTTGATCCGTTTAAACGCTTGCTGAGCGTTGTTTTTAGAGGATTGCATTGCGCTTATTTCGGCCTCAAAACGTGCTAATTCCTGTTTGTACTGCTCGATTACTTGAGCGACTTTTTGTTGTGCTGCCATTTCAGCATCCTGGGCGGCTTGCTCCCTGGCACTGATCGTTGCTTCTCGCTCTTGCAAATCGCGTTGGTCTGCTTGCAACTTTTGGATTTGTAGCGTTAATTCAGCTTTAGCTTTTTTGCTGGCTTCTGATTGCGCGTTTCGCACTTTTTCATCTGCCCAGCGATTCATTTTTGTTTCGTGCTTTTCGGCTTCTGCCACGGCACTTCTGGCTTGTTCTTCCGCGATTCTCTGAGCCTCATTCGCATTGGTAATTTGCAATTTAGTCAGTGAATTGGAGATGTAAACTGCCACTGGGATTAGGACGAAAAAGACAAGGGCAAACAGGGTGGAAATAGGCCATAAACCTTTAAAAATCGCCCAAAATCCAACTAAGCTGGTGAAGCTATAGAGTTGGCTTTTTCCATCCTGAAAATTCACCAATCCCCATTTTCCAACATCCCCTGTGGCGATCTCATAATGTGTAACCAAAAAGACATTATCGAGTAGGTGGTAGCTCCAATTTGCAGCCCAAAAAACACCGCCTAGCGTAGCCAGTAAAATGATCCATTTCATCGTAAGTACACCTCGGTGATTTCAGGGCGAAAGTGCCCCATTTCTTGGGATACGGTTTCCAGTGCATCATCGCGTGTCATGCCACCAGATTGCAGTTCGTGCATTCGCTCTTGGGCATAGCTGTGTCGGACGCCATGGGCGCCTTCACTCCATCCAAGGGCGCGGTTAGCTGCTTGAGTGAACGAGCTTGACCAGCGTTGACCTCCGCTGATGTCGTAGTGTTGGCCATAGTGAATACCGCGATCTGTTACTCTCACAGGCTCATCTAATCTTCGAGCCTCCAAACGCTCGGCTAAGGCTGTCGGCAGTAGCACTTCACGAACTAGGCCGCCTTTGCCTTTGACCGTGTAAATTTCACCGGCACGGCCTTGAAATTTTTCGTCTCTGGCGGGTCTATCGCTTGGACCTCGTTCCTCGCCTCTGCGTAGCGTTAGCAGCTCGTGAGCACGAAGGCCTGCAGCGTGAGCAATCTCCGTTGAAAGCGCGGCTTTATCGCGCTGGCAACCCGCGATAAGACTAACTTGCTCCGCTGTGTAGCTGCGGCAACTTAGGATCTGTTCGTGCTCGGATTTGACGACAGTCAGGCGCTCATTCTCTGCCAATTTCCCCGTGAGATGTTGCATCATGCACTGTGCGGCCTGAAGCTCCATGTCTAAGGTTTTTTGCCCCACTAACTCGGATCGGATTTCCAAGTATTGTTGGATCTTTTCGGGGGTGAGATCGCGAAGAGAAAGGCGTTCCGTCTTGGCAAATTCGGCTACTCGAGTAAGCGCATTTTCGTAATTTCTGGCGGTACCCAATGACACGATAGCGCGGGATTGGGATAGCGCCTTAACGACACTGGCGGCTTGTTTTTCTGCGGAGGCAAACTTACCCATTTGGGGTCTGCTTTTTGACGTAGCGGAGCACTGTGGAGTGCGCCACGGTGATTTTTTTAGACTTGAGCCAGCGTACCAGCTCGGAGCCTCTCGCCCCGTCTTTATACATGGAGCAAAGCTCTCCTTTGTAAACGTCTAACACCGATTTTCGTTGGCTGTAATTGCGCTTACGGATAGCTCTGGTTTGGGCGCGAAGTTTGGCGGCTTCTGCAGCAGAATCAAAATCTGGAATCATGATTTTGTAACTTATTCAAGTTGTAAGTATTAATACAACCGATCATCAGTGATGTTCGGCAGCGACAACTAAATGCCTGTTAGCCCGATTTGAGTTTTTCGCAACTCTAGCTCAGACCTATCCAGCTATTAAATCCAAGGATTTATGGCGTCCCGTTATACGTTGGGATTCGGTTAGTCGTTACGCGACAATTCGAGCCAGTGGCTATCCAGATTTGCAGTTCATCATCAGTAAAATCTCCAGTTATGCAGTTGGGTTCAGTAATCAGCTTTCGCTGTCTCGAGGTATTTTCACAATGCTTCGGGGGCATCACATGCAATAGGCTGCATGACTTCCATAAGAGCCTAAATCATACAAAGAAAGTGTGAGCAAGTAAAATTGAGCGCTAAATCTATGGAGCCCGCATTCTGACGCTATGTAAATTGCATCGCAATATTTACATAGCGTCAGAATGCGGGTGCGCGAAGCCAAAAAATGCACATTGGACTTCTACTCTTGCTGTCCAATGTGCATTGGTTTTGATTGTGTTACATAATCAAGTTTTAACGATTCAGTATATAAATAAATGTTGACACCTCCGTCAATATGTCCACAATTAACATTATCTTTTGTGGCTACGTTGTAGCTACATTTTTTGAGTGGTATTATTGGAGAGGTTTAGTATGTATTCTGTAAATTCAGCGCTAAAAGCTACAGAAGTTCGTAGTCGAATTAGCCATGAGTTGAAGATGGAAGCCTCTGATGTTTTGAATGGGTGTGGGCTAAATGTTAGCTCTGCTATTCGCTTATTTTTGGAACAAGTTGTTAGAGAACAACGCATTCCATTTGAAGTAAAACGTCGAGTTCCGTCAGCAAAGATGGCTATTGCTCTTAAAGAGGCAGAGCTGATCGAAAAGCAATTTTCATCTATGGATGAAATGATGAAGGAACTAGAGGCAGGTGAAAAAAACAGCAAGTAGTAAGAGAGCCAAGTTACCTCGCAGCGTTGCGTATACCAAAACATTCCAGAGTTCATGGGATAGGTATAATAAGGCTGGTAAGCGAGATATGAATGCTGCCAGAGAAGTCATGATGATTTTATTCCTAGATAATGAAATTCCCCCAGAGTATTCAGATCATGAGCTTACTGGGTGGTATGGAGACAGGGAGCTTCACATCGGTGGTGACTTTCTCCTTGTTTACAGGGTTAATGAGTCAACTAATCTTCTTACTTTTGTGAATATCGGTAGTCACAGCGAGCTTTTTGGGTAGTTATCGCTAAATATCCATTTTCAATTGCTTGTAGTGCTTAAAACTGGTCTAAGAACAGGGCAGGATAGGTGAGGTAGGCCTACCTCACTTTCTGGCGTATTCGCGCCCTTGCAGGGCGCTCAATGCGATTGGAACTATGCTGATGTTTTTGGCGTGAAAACCATTTTCGTTATTTGATTGGAGATGGTATTTACAACCCGAACTTCAAACGGTTTGGTGTTATCTAATTTAGTTGTTGAGAGCAGGGTTAGGTTCCACCACATATCATTTGAAGCTGGCATATTGGCTATCCCGCCCATGCAGCGTTCTTCAACTTTGTTATTGTCCTGAACCAACATTGCGCACATTACTCCATTAGATGCCATGCCAATAGTCAGGGAGTAACCAACGATTTTGAAATACCCCATACCTGTCGCTGTAACTAATTTGTCGATCTCTGATTTAAGCTTTTCTTCAGGCCATAGATTGTTTTCAGCCTTAATTTTAAGCTTAGAAATTTCTTCTTCTACAGGTAAAAAAGTTATATCGGATATGAGCTGTTTTTGTGGGAACGCGTAAGTGTAGGTAGTGCCACCAATGTTCATTGCCGATTCTTTCACGAGGCTCGGAATGAAATTACTTGCACCTGTACCTGCGGTGTTTGGAGAAGTTGAGGCGCATCCAGATAGGGTTGCCGCTATAAAAATTGCCGTTCCTACTAATTTAATCATTTTGTAAGTCCTTATTTAATTTAACTAAATATCCATCTTCATTTGTTTGTTTTGTTTAAATGTAAAAGCGAGAGCAGCAACCGATCTTCCCTTCTTAATTGTCTCGAATGAGATCACCAAGTCACTGCGCTGGTTTAGCTCTTCGACAGCCTGTTTTATCACGAATTTATTTAGTTCTTTAAACTGCGGGTATTTATCTTCCAGAC
>DAINRC010000093.1:0-6991 GCA_036742135.1 Bacillota bacterium | reverse complement strand
AAACGGGTTATATGATGCACGAATGGGTTCAGGCATAAAAAAATAGCCGCTGCTGCAACGGCTACTCTTTGGAATTCCCAACCAGGAACTTAGGGAAATGAGTTACCTTTATTTTATCGCAAACCTTTCCCTCAACTCCTTTTCCCTTTCCCTACTCAAGAAAACCCTGTCTCCGGAATCCAGGAGTATGTCGTAGGATCGGCCCGATGGAATTATTGCCTTGATCTTCTTTAGGTTGACCAGAAAGCTTTTATGACACCGGAAAAAGAACCGGGGATTAAGCTTTCGTTCTAACCTGTTCAAATCACCGGCAGCGAGCCTTTTTCTGTTTTGATCAGAACCTTGCGCCTGCGGCTTTCGGCGTAGAGGATCTCCTCGGGGTTGAGGAATATTTTTTGCTCCTCGACCTCGATCAGGATGCCGGGGGATTGCTGTGATTCGCGGGACAGTTCTTCGGAAACTTTATCCCTCAAGCGCCGGACCGTCTGTCTAATCCTTTTTTCATCAAAGGGCTTCAATATGTAATCAAATGAATAGAGTTCAAATGCCTCCAGTGTGTAGTCGGGAAAAGCGGTAGCGAAAA
This sequence comes from Bacillota bacterium, assembly GCA_036742135.1. Lineage (GTDB taxonomy): Bacteria > Bacillota > DSM-12270 > Thermacetogeniales > Thermacetogeniaceae > 50-218. The sequence goes on along the minus strand of DAINRC010000093.1, from coordinate 6,408 downwards.
CAAAGTACAGCCCAGGACGCATTTCCGCCAGCTCCCTGGCTGCTTCCACTCCATTCATTTCCGGCATATCGATATCCAGAAACACCACATTGGGTTGATAAATTTCGACTTGTCTAATGGTCTCTTTACCGTCCCCGGCAGTGGAAACCACTTCGACATCCGGCACCTCTTCGGTGACCTTTTTTAAGTACAATGCGGTAACGGATCGTCATCGGCTATCAGGACCTTCAAGCCCACTGTCGTCACCACCGCGATTTTGGAAACTCAATATTCTATCAACACACCTGATAAAACTGTATCCCCAAGGGGTAAGGGTAAAGGTCTGACATAACATTCCAATGACTACGGAAAGTGGATATACTTGATCGATTTTGAGAATTAACAGTAAAGTCACTAAGAGGAAGAAGATTCCAACAACTAACTTTTTGCCTCGGGCTCTGTCCGCTTCAGTCAGCGGCTTGTTTTCTGTTTCCCCGGGGGCATACTTCCAAATAGTCACAAAAACCGCTGTCAAAGAAATTATTGCCAACAAGACAGTGTTTTGGTAAGTGATAATGGAACTTAGCCAGTTAACCAGCCAGCCCAGCAACAAAAAAAAGACCGTCCCCCCAATCAGGCAGCGGTAATACGCCCCACAGTGCTCACCCCCGGAAACCAGGCGCAGAATGCCTGCAGTTAATACCAGGATCAACGTCTCTCGGAATACCCCAAAGAAACAAGCCAGAGCCATGATCAGGACAAGTTCTAGAGTTGAACCCAGCAAAAGTTCCAGACCAAAGACCAGCATTCCCTCTTTTTGCCTATCGATCCCCAGCTCGCCGGCAATGTAACCTGCAACCTTTTCCGCTAGTCTATGGAGAGTCGGCATGTTACTGCCTCCCCTTATTGCTTGGGAAAGATCACAGTGAACTTCGTTCCCCGAACCCTGCTGCTGCTCACCAGGATTTTGCCTCTGTTTTTTTCGACCACCGACTTCACAGATGCCAAACCGATACCCCTGCTACCTGGCTTGGTAGAAAATCCCGGTTCGAATATTTTTTCCCTGAGCTCCTCCTCAATAAATCCGGGATTGATGGTCTGAAAAACGAAGTATTTCCTGGTCTCGAATATTCTCAGGGCAACCTTTCTTTCATCTGCAGCTAAAAGCTCAACAGCCTCGAAAGCATTGTCAACCAGGTTCCCAACAACTGCGTTCAGCTCAAAAGGTTTCACCCGAAGCTCCCTTAAGCTCGACTCAGCCTCGATTGCGAAGGAAATGTTCTTTAATGAGGCAATCCCCATTTTTACCAGTAACAAAGCCGCCAACTCCGGAATACTTACCCGCAAGACCTCGCCTGATATCCGCACATCATGATAGAGGTTCTCAATATATCTCTGTGCCTTCTCGATCTGACCAATCTTCAACAACGCGTAAACAACCTGGAGGTGATTGACGAAATCATGTCTTTGAGCCTTCGTCACTCTTACAAGTTCCTGCAAATGCTCAATATAAAGCTCTTGAACCTTTGCGTATTTTTCCTGCCTTTCCAACAAAAACAGTTTCCTGGAAATAACGAGCAAAACCAACACCACAACGAAAATCACTGCATTAATGACAGCAACCGCTAGTTCGGGAGAAACCCTATGACCAATTTCCACTAAACGCTGAAAGTAAAATCCTATAGTAACTAAGAGCGCATTAATAGCTAATACAGCCAGGATGATAAACAGGTTGCCCTTATCTTCCATTTCTTCTATGACCTCTAATCTTGTCCAAATTCCTCAGCTCCTGAACATCAAAAAGAGTTACATTGTATTTCCTTAATACCAAAACAGTCCCCGTTAATATAATGAATTCAGGAAGGGGAAACAACAAACGCAGCAAAGGGTCCTCAAGAGCCTTCTGGATCGGGATTCCGCTAACCGCAGAAATCAGAAAATTAAACACTGTCTCTGCCAGTGCTAGAATAACCAAACCTAAAAGAGAAGCCAGCACTGCATCTACTACGTCAGTTCTGCAAAAGCAGCTTGTCAAAAAAATTAACACAGGCAGTTGGATGAAAACGTTTACTCCAGGAGGTAGTGGAAGGCTTCGGATTGAGAAGGCTACCAATGACTCAAGCGAAGCGATGATCAGGATACTTTTCAATCCCGGCTTGAACCCAAGCAAGGTCAGGCCCAGAGAGATAAGAATTGCAGTCTCCGGAATAAATTGAAACACTACTAGATAAAATGGCATTCTCTCCATATCAGTAACAATTTCTTCCCTTCCCTGACTGCCTACCTTCCCCAAGTAAGAGAAGAGTCAATCATTTAATAATATTCGTCATTAGGTGACAATTTCCTGTAGAAAAGTGCATATTATCACATTGTTACACCAAGATTTTGCAGTTTGTTCTCTCCTTATCAATAAGTGGTTGGAGAAGTTAGCTATGCCTGAAAAGCTGGTAATGACCCAGAATTTTTCTTCTTTATACTAGCAAATTTGATGTGCTATACTTACCTTAAAAACACCACAACTCACGGAACATAACCTGGGGTTTTTAAGCAATAGCAAACTCTGCAAACTGTTTTCCCAGCAAGAAGTCTCCCAGGCAAACAAAAATAAAGCAAGAAAGGATGAGTTATAAAGAAGGATGGGCTTTGAGTCGGAATTCAGCCGGCGTTCCCGACCGGCAAGGTATATTAATATCGCTGTTGACATCGCCACAAGAATTGCCCGGGGAGAATACAAGGAAGGACAGCGGATTTTTGGACGCTCTTCACTTGCAGGAAGATACAATGTCTCTCCAGAAACGATTAGAAGGGCTCTCGCGTTGCTGGAGGAAAGAGGTATCGTCAAGTTGCATCCCGGTGTAGGAGTGACTGTGAATTCACGGGTCGCTGCAGAAAACTATGTTGCTGAATTCGGCCAGCGCCAGGTGCTTTCAGATATCCAGAAACGCCTGCACTCATGCCTTGAAGAAAGGAATAAGCTCGACCAGGAAATCGCCAGACTTACCAGCGAACTGCTGAATTACACTTTCAAAATGGCCACCAGGCTTCAGCGGATCCAGGAATTTCGGGTTGAACAAACCTCACCCTTTACTGGAAAGAGCCTTGGAGAAGTCCAGTTTCGGACTCAAACCGGTGCCACAGTCTTGGCAATTCAGCGAGATGGAAGAGAAATTATCTCCCCCGAGGCCCAAACTATCATTCAACCAGGCGATATCCTCATTGTTATTGCTCATCCAGAAACCTTCGAGCACTGCCAAGAATTCGGTCTGACGCCACTCACTGGACTTTCTTAAAATCGATCCCTAACCACAATTTCCGAAGGTAATTGGAGGAAGAAAAGTGGGGACCAAAGGTAGTGAATTAAACCAAACAAAAACCAAAAAAGCCAAAAAGAAAAAAATTAAAGTCTCACGAGCCATTTTCCTGGCCTTTTTGCTCCTTTTACTCACCATTCTGGGAGTAGGTTGTGGCTACTTTGTGGGAGCTGTATCTGGTTTGCCCTCGTGGGACCCCTCACAGCTTGAGGGAAGTGAAACCACAGTCATCTATGACAAGTATGGTCACCCAGTAGCCAAAATCTTCGCAGAAGAAAACAGAAGCCACGTTTCGCTCCGAGAACTGCCTCCGTACCTTCCAGATGCCTTTATCGCAGTCGAAGACGAACGCTTTTACGAGCACTTCGGGATCGACCTTATAGCAATCGGTAGAGCAGTCATTGCCAACATCAAAGGAGGTCTTGGAACCGAAGGAGGCAGTACCATTACGCAACAATTGGTAAAAAATGCTTTTCTTAGTCCAGAAAAAACCTTCAAAAGGAAGATTCAGGAGGCAATCCTCGCTATCGAATTAGAACGCCATTACTCTAAAGAGGAAATTCTTGAATTTTACCTAAACAGAATTTACTTTGGGCACGGCGCTTATGGTGTCCAAGCAGCAGCCCAGCTTTACTTCGGAAAAGATGCACGAGACTTGACCCTCGCCGAAAGCGCGGTGCTCGCTGGAATTGTCCGTAGCCCCAACAATTATAACCCCATTAGCAACTTTGAACTTGCCAAAAAACGGCAAGAACTGGTCCTCGACCTGATGGCAAAGCAAGGAAAGATTTCTCTTTATGAAGCTGAAGCAGCCAAAAAAGAAGAACTCAAAATCCAGGAAAATTCTCCAAAGAATCTTTACCAGTACCCTTATTTCACTGACCACGTGATCTCAGAAACAGAGAAAATTCTTCAACAACAGGGTTTTTCGCGGGAAACAGCCCAAAACCTAATCTACCGCGGTGGGCTCAAAATCTACACCAGTCTTAACCCCCAGATCCAGAAGAAAATGGAAGAGGTATTCGCCGATGACTCCTACTTCCCCCCTGACCAACAAGGAAGAAAGGTTCAGGCCGCAATGGTTCTAATTGACCACCACACCGGAGAAATCCAAGCTCTTGTGGGAGGACGTGACTACACCCAATTGCGTGGTTTCAACAGAGCAACTCAGGCAAAACGCCAACCGGGTTCAGCAATCAAACCGATCGTCGTCTATGCCCCAGCTTTAGAAAAGGGCTATACAACAGCACTTGTTCTTGACGATGTCCCCGTCACTTTTGGGTCGAAAACGTTTGAAAATTACGATCACCGATACCGCGGGTTAATCCCCATGAGGGTAGCTGTTCAGTGGTCGATCAACACCTATGCAGTAAAACTGCTTCACCTAATCGGTATTGAGTATTCTTTCAACTTTGCGAAAAAGCTGGGGATCACCAGTCTTGACCCAGTCCACGACAAAAACCTCTCTCTCGCTTTAGGAGGGATAACCTACGGGGTGTCCCCACTGGAAATGGCGGGCGCATACTCAGCCTTCGCCAATGAAGGGGTTTACATTGCCCCGCACGCTGTCCGAAAAATTATAGACCGGGACGGAGTTACCATTTACGAAGCCAACCCTAAGCAGCGTGTGGTAATGTCAGAACAAACCGCTTATATCATCACAGACCTGCTGCGCACAGTAGTAGATAAAGGCACAGGCGTGCGGGCTCGACTCAACAGACCGGTAGCAGGAAAAACAGGAACTACATCAGAAAATGTAGACGCTTGGTTTGTTGGCTATACTCCCGAGTTTACGGCAGCAGTATGGATGGGATTTGACAAAGAGGCAAGGATGTACAACGTCTACGGGGGGAACTATCCAGCTAAAATCTGGAAGGCAGTAATGCAGGAAGCAACCGCGGGGCTTCCGGTGCGCGACTTCCCCCAGCCACCAGGAATTGTGCGGGCAACAATTTGTAGCAAGTCAGGGCTATTACCTAATGCCTTCTGTCCTCAAAAAGATCTCATCACAGAGATCTTCGTCAGGGGAACAGTACCTACCCAAACCTGTGATGTCCATGTTGAGGCTGAGATCTGCGCAGAGTCCGGAAAACTGGCAAACCCCTACTGTCCCAACAAAATCCGTGCTGTGTTCCTGAAAAGGCCAACAGTTTCTGGAAAAGTAAAGCCAGAAGATGCCAGTGAAACCCTGCCAACTGAGGTCTGTTCGATCCACGGACCGCAAACAGCAGGTGAAGAAAAGGTCACAGTAAAGGTCTGCACTGATCCCAGACATAATGGCATCCCTTATCTTGCCAACACCCCAGGACTCCTGGAAACAGGCGGCTGTCCACCTGAGTTTGTGGAAGAACGCGAGTTTCCGGTCAACGAAGTACCTAAATTGCACTGCCCGCTTCCCGATCACCAAGTCAAGAAAAAGGAAATTTTCGGTTTACCGGAAACCGGAAAAGAAAAAGACCAGAAAAAAGAAGAAACATCGAAAATAGACTAAGTTTCAGACTACTTGAACTCGACGATAGTTACTCCTGTTCCTCCTTCATAATAGTTACCTGAGCGGTAAGAAGCAACAAAGGGGTGACGGTCAAGGTATTTCCGAACAGCATCGCGCAGTGCCCCTGTTCCCTTACCGTGGATCAAGGAAACTCGAGTAAGTCCTGCCAAGTAAGCAGAGTCGAGGTATTTCTCAATTTTTTCCAGAGCTTCCTCGACAGTTAGCCCGCGAAAGTCTAATTCAGGAGAGACAGTGAGCTTTTGTTGCCATGCTGAGGACTTCACCGAAGTCCTCTTTTCATCAGTTCCAGAAACAAGGCGGAGCTCCGAGATAGGCAAATTTAGCTTGAACGCCCCCACCTGAACAATGACCTCTCCATCAGGACCAGGTGCTTCAACGACACAGCCTCTCTGATTCAAACTGGGAATTTCCACTAAATCGCCTGGTTTCAAATTATGGCAGGCTTTCTTCGGGGAAGCAGGCATGAGGGTCAAAGCTTTTTCTTCAATGGTTTCTGCGAGGTCTTTCAGGTTCTTACGCACTTCTTCAGCTACTCTGATCCTCTCTTTAATCCCCAGTTCCCTTTGCTGCTGGTGTAAACTACGCAGCAAATTTTCGACTTGGCGT
>DAINRC010000092.1:0-7050 GCA_036742135.1 Bacillota bacterium | reverse complement strand
CCCTTGAGGCGAGCGAAGTGTGTCGGGGGTGACCGCCCCGCGCGGCCACTCCACATAAGTCAAGTTCTGCGCAGAAACCACTTCCCCCGCTTGGACGTCCTGCTTCACAGCTACTACCCGAACCGTACCAACATAAGAACGGACGGTATAAACAGAAACCACGGCAGCCATAACCGCCAAAACCGTGGCGAACAAGAGCCACGTCCGGTAATTCTTGAAGAGGTTCATCCCAAATTCCCTCCTTCCAATAATCTCTGTACAGTACGCCCTAAATCAGCGAGAGCGCCGTCAAAGTCAACACTCTTCCCGAAGGGCAAGCCGTGTTTCTGCTGGGCCAAATTGACCGCCATTTCCTCTTCAGAACCGCCCGGCACGCCCACGACTCTTTCAGGGTCGAGCCCGAGTTCGCCCATGTAAACCTCGGGCGGATACCCGGCTCCGGGCAACACACGGTTAACAACAAGCACATCAAGCCGCCACCCGCCCTGCACCCACCTCTTAACGCGCTCAAAGGCTACGGGCGAACCGTCCGCTACTACTACTATGCAATTAGCTTTTTTATAAACAAAATCGGCGGCTTTGTGAATGCCAACGTCGGCCACAAGGATACCACAGTCTCTCGCTCTGCCAGTCCGCCGAGAAGAACCGCACCAAGCGTAAGAACCTTTTTCTGCCGCAGCCTCAGGGGATGAACCAAAATACGCATATCCAGAAGGGGAATCTGAAACCTCTAAGTAAAAGGCATTGTAATCCGATAGTACTCCGGAAAGGCATGCGGCCACTGTCGAAGCCCCGATTCCGTTTTTTATCCCAAAGACTGCCACTACTTTTTCGGCGCGGGTAAAGAAACTATTTATCCACTCAACTAAGCTTTCTTTCGGTGAAAGACCGCCGTTTTCGTTAGTGGCCGCTTCCGTCTGGCCTTCCTCTTTGCTTTTCTCAAGAGGTTCTGCAGGCTTCCAGATGGCGGCATCAGGCTTGGTAACAACGGCTTCCCCAGCATCCCATAAAACCGGCTCGGGAACGAGACCTTCGGCGATAGCGTTCTCAGCTACTCTCAAAACTGCTCTTACCCCAATGCCCGAACCTCGCAGAGCAGAACCAATAATACTACCGGAGGCGTCAACAATTTGATCCCCTTCCACAAAAACAACGCACTGTTTCGGAATGCCGCACTCTTCAGCGGCATGCAGTAGTGCCTCTCCCTCTCCATCGCGCGTCCCGGCGACAACTATTACAGGAACACCGAAGCCGGACGCCCGTCTCAAAGGCTGTATCAGTACAGAGACCTTCTCCGAGCGGGGCCTGACTGCCACTATCACCGAACCCTCTTCGACCGCTCCAGTAAAAGGAAGGCAGTCGGCTCCCACGGACTTCATCGCGGCAACCAACCTGTCGTCCTGCGGGATAACGTATACCCTCATATTTCCGAACCTCCTTCAACTCTCCCCAACATCTTCTAGATCCGAAGGGGGAGCCAAGGCAAAACCTTGCACCCCAACGTCCCACTTTTTGTCTAAAAGCCACAGAAAATCATCTTCTTTTTCAACGCCCTCCAAAATTGGATATACTGAACGTTTAGTAAAAAGCCCGATGAGCGATGCCAACAGGTCTTGCTTGTGCTTGTTCTTCGAGACATCCGCCACGAGCAGACGGTCAATTTTGATGTAATCGAAGCGGAAATTCAAGACTGCATCAAAATTCGATGATCCCGTTCCAAAATCGTCCAGCGCTACAAAAAACCCGTGCTCAATCCACCTTTCGGCAGAACCGAGAGACTCGAAAGAGCACGTCTTTTCCGAGACTTCCACGCAGATGCGGCATGAAGATATCCCGTATTTTTCTAAAAGCCTTTCCGCCCTTACCAAAAAGTTTCCGTCAGAAAATGAAGAAGGTGTGAGGTTGAAAAACAGCATGTGGGGCGTCTGGAGCAACAGTTCTTCCACAGCGCGCTCGAAGATGCGCAACTCCCACACAGCCACGAGGTTCGCCCTGTCTACTTCTCCGAGGAGTTCCAACGGCGGCAGACCGGAAGGGTGGCGCAGTAGAGCCTCGTAGCCCAACAAGCGTTTGGGGTCCTGGAGAAAGAATATCGGTTGATAGTGCAGGTAAAACCCGTTCAGCAATTTCCCTCCGCCTCCCTTGCTTTGCCAACAACGGTCTCGATCTCGCGCAAAACTTGAAGTAATGCCGGACGGATAGAACTTCTTTTGTTCAGGGCTGGCGGATTGTAACAACCTCCCCGGAACGCCCGTTCCTCAGCTTCGGGCAGAGAAGGATCTTCAGGCACCGTCAAAAACTTATCTCCCAAGCCCAAGAGCCGCGCCGCGTCCCGCGGAGAGATCGAACCGCGCGCCCCAACGCGGTTGATCACCGCCCGAACCCTTTCACCCCCGACCTCGATGAGTTCCCTGCCCCGAAAGCGCGCCACGGCGGAGAGGGCCGTCCGGAAAGGCGTTGAGACCACGAAGACGACATCGCACATTTTGAGGGCCGCGATCACGGGGGGCGATGCGACCTTCGCCCCGAAATCGAGTACGGTGTAATCGTATTGAATAGATAACATGGACAAGACCTCCGAAATCTGACGCGGGTTGGGAAACCAACCAGGCGCGTCCAAAGGGGCCGGGACAAGATCGGCGCCGCCCGGTCCTCTCACGGGCGAAGACTTCCCCTCGACCAAAGACTTCAAGTCCGAGGACGGTGGCGACATTTCCGAGTACCCGCAGAGCAAGCTCAGGCCGGCTTTGTCGGTGTCGAGATCTATGATGCAAACCGAATACTTCTTCTCCACGAGAAGGGCGGCGGTATTCACTGCCAAGGCAGTCTTCCCCTGGTACCCCTGTGCTCCAGAATAAAAGGCCAATATTTTCCCACTCCTCCGCTCCCGTAGCGATGCAGAAAAATGAACGATTCCCTCCTCCGTAACTTCCGGGCCGACTTCACCGGAAAGAGGTTTTCCAAATAACTTAACTAAAAATTCAACAGCAGCCGAAAGGTCGGCCACCGGCACTACGTTGTCTTCAGAAAACGAAAACCACCCACCTAGACCGGCGCCTACAAGGAGGACAGGCTTCCCTTTACACGAAACCGGAAGATTTTCCGCATACTCAGCGTCCGCCACCACCGCGTCACAGAAAGCTCCAGGATTGAAAACAACCTCCCACCCCTGCTCCTCAACGGCCTTTTTCAACGCGGAGGAGCTTTGTCCCAACAAAAGAATTACAGGCCTCTTTTCGGGCCGCATTTCGATTGGAGGCGCTTTTCGTTCAACAGCAGGAACGGGCGCGTAAGAAGCAGGGCGTTCGGCCTCCTGTCTTTGTACCTCTACAGCAAGGTCGGTGAAACTGGATTCTTCTCCGGCAACGGTACTTCTCCGAGAACCTCTTATCTTCCCAAAAAGCCTCTTAAACAAGCCCATCTTCAAACCCAAACCTCCCTCTTCCTCGCCTCTATCGCTCTCGCATTCTCCGATTGAGCTTCCGAAAACCAGATTTAAGAGTTCCCCCGCTTCCTTCGAATTTGGAGGAAAAGTTTTAGGATGTCTCTGCTCTGCGGCGGAATAGTAAGGGACCTTCACCACGCTCAGTACATATTGAGGAGTGTTCCTGAGGAGCCACACCGACTCACCGAACCGCCGCTCAGATCGGGGCAGACGGGAATTCAAAACAATGACCCACCCGCCCTTCGGGGAAAGCTGCAACGAAGAGAAGAAATCCCTGACTCTTAGAAGAGCCTTTTCATCTCTGTCGAGGACGAGGACGGCGAGGTCGGCCTCGGGTATCAGCCTTTGCCAATGCGGAGATCTGTGATCAGATCCCAAATCTGCTACTGCGAGTTCGAACCCCGCCGCTTGCGCAGTTCTGAGAAGAGAAAAAACAGCATCAACTGACGCAACGTCCAGCGGGCTTTCCGGACGGGGGACAACAAACACCCCAGCAGGACTCCTCAAACATGCCGCCCACGGGTCCGAGAAGTCCCTCAAGGAGGAGACCGTGGGATGGGGACGAGCCGCTTCGTCCAGCAAACCGAAGACTCGCAGGCAGTCTCCCACCGCCAAATCCAATTCCAAAAAGAGGGATTTAACCCCGCGTGACGCGGCGGCTTCCGCTATCCCAACTGCTACGAATGTTTTTCCGGCATCGGTCGCTGGAGAGGTGACGGCAACTAAGCGCAAAACTACCACCCTTTCTGATCAATAGTTCATCGTCGGGGGCACAAGCCACGCCAACGGATCGCACGGTCGATTGCCCATCCGCACTTCGAAGTGGAGATGCGGTCCAGAAGACCTTCCAGTATTTCCAGAGAAGCCGATGACCTCGCCCTGCTGAACATACTGGAAAGGGCGCACAGAAATGGTAGAAAGGTGAGCGTAAACAGTAGAGATCCCGCCTTCAGAATCTATCATCACATACCGGCCGTACGCCCCTCCCCATTCAGCACGGACGACCCTGCCCGACAGAACAGCGTAGACAGGCGTCCCCTCAGGGCAAGCAATGTCGATCCCGTGGTGGAACTCTTTCCTCCCTCCAAAGACCCGCTCACCAAAGGGGGAAGTGACAACGCTGTACTGAGGAGGTAAAGGCCACGCCCCTTCAACAAGAGGAGCAAACCCTTTCGAGTAGGACTCCGCTAACTCTAGAACTCTGTCAACGTAAGCCCATGAGTGGTTGTATGAGTAGATCGCCCTGCGCGGGTCTTCGGCGAACCCGTTCTCCTTGAGCATCTTTGCCGCGGCGAAAACAGCATCCCAGGGGTTGAAGGGGTCTGCTACACCATCTCCGTCCGCATCGGTCCCATAACCTCCATAGCGAGCGATCCTCTCAGGATCGGTGTCCCAACGAGGGTTCTTTGGGTCGTCGAAAGCATAAGGGTTACCGGACCCGCTCCAGGTCGTGGGCATGAACTGCATGAAGCCGACCGCTCCTTTGGGCGAGACTCCACCGCGGGCGAGATACTCCTTCCCCTGCCCGAAGCCGGACTCGATCTTAGCGATCGCCGCCAACACCGCCCAGGAAACCCCGTAGCGGTCTTGAGCTTGCTGAAAAATCGGGAAGTAGCTACCGATGTCGGACAACGCGAAGGTTGTAGGTTCGCCGGACTTGAACCTGGTCGCCGGACCGGAAAACAACGAGGCGGCTAAAGAAAACCAAGCCAACCATAGCAAAAAGAAAAAAGCGCAAGCAGCCGCGACGACCGCGGCCGCCGGCAGTGCTACCTTCCGGAGAGCGGCAACAACCGCTGCCCTCCGTACTGCCTCCCTAGCACCCTCGTAACCAATTTCAAATCCTTCCGTCAACTACCATCACCGCGCCTTTTGGGCGCGAGGGCTTCGTCCTCCAGAACTTCTTCTGGAAGGATTTCTCTTTCACGCTGCCTCTGAAGGCGAGAACCTTCCTTTTCGTCATCTCCTTTCACCCGCAAGTTCTCAAAAAACTGCTTCAGGGAAGAACGAGTGTCTTCCCCTCTACCGATTTTTTCTGTCTGCGAGTCTTCAAAGACCCGCTCCGGAAGAGGCTCCCTAGTTCTACTCCCTAAATAGAAAGACTCCCGGCCGCTGTTTTCCCGCGCGGCAGAACCTTCCCTCCTTTGAAGGGTATTCCCACCTCCCTCGACAGAAAACGCCCTCTCAGGAAGGCGGCAGTCGCTTCCCCGTGCGGTAGAATTTTCTCTTTCCTCAGAAGAAAACACCCTCTCAGGAAGGCAGTGATCGCTTCCCCGAATAAACAGCGCCTGTTCCTCCCCTTCAGCTTCAACTCCCTCGACTCGAGGACGAGTTTTCTGAACAGGGGTTTCAGACCAGAATTCCTGAGTAGAACCTTCAGATCGAGTTTTTTGAACAAAATCCTCGGGCCGCGCCGTCTGAACAGGAATTTCAGATCGAGTTTCTCTGCGTGAAGAGAGGGTTTGACCGGCACGACGCAGATCTTCAGCCTGAGGTTCTTCGCTCGGAGTACCGGGTTCCGGTAAGCTGCCTCTCTCTTCCCCTCCCTCGAAAACAAGGAAAGCGGTTCCGTCCTCAGAAAACCCCTCCGTACTTTCCGCGTGCCCTGGACGGCGCGAAGCTTCCCAGGGCGGGGAGACACGGGGGGTATACCTATCCGCTACTACCGCCCCCTGCTTCACGCTTTCCGGTTTTAGTGGAGCACTTGCGGAGGGCGTTTCTTCCGGGGGGCGTGCCTCTTCCCGCCGCTCGGGAGGTGCTTCGGGAGGCAAGTATTGACCTCTATCATCCGGCGGTGGAGTGTGTGGCGGAATATCCGGAGGGCCTTCTTTCCTCTTCCTGAAAGCGTACTTCCCGCGCGTCACCAAGTCGGTAACGAGGTCCCAAACCATTGTTCTGACGAACCACCGCTTCCAATAGTCCAGACTTGAAGAACCCTCGCCGGGAGCTAGCGACACGATCCCGAGAACCAACTCGGTGAATTTCTTCTTGAAAAATATTGCGCCTATAAAAATCACCGTTAAGAGGAAACACGTCAAACCAATCACGAAAGACCGCCCCCTAACTACCTTCTATGGATCAGAGCAATGCCCGGGCAATACCGGCGGCGAAGAAGAGAACCGTCCCGAGGTAAAACCCGTAGACGATTTTAGTGACGAAGTACCCGAACATCATCTTCAAATAAGCGACGGTAGCGTTCCTCCCGGCGTCACCGGCCACGCCGATGAGGAGGCCAAACGGGAGGAAGACGAAGAGAAGCATCAACATGAATTGGGCGAAGATCACCGGGACCCCGATACACAAAGTAAGGATCAGATAAGCAAGCGCTGGAATGACGCTCAACGCCGCCACCTGTAGGTGTCTCCAAGCCGGACCTGAGCCGGGGCCGCATGTCACGACGGTCCCAGGGTGCCTGCCGTGGTCAATGTCGGGGTCGCTCAAAACCTCGAGTAGTTCCTCTTTCAGTTCTTCCGAAGAGCCTAAGAAAAAGGTGTCGGCGTAGAGCGCGCCGCTTTTCTGCATCGCGTCGAGGTCAGACCGGTCGAGCCTGCGGCCTACGCCGCTGGGCGGAGTCTTTCGGCTGTAATCTTCATCAACCCTGGAAC
>DAINRC010000091.1:5459-7059 GCA_036742135.1 Bacillota bacterium | reverse complement strand
TTTGTTATGGCTGCCGCGGTAGGACTGCAGAACCTTTCAGAACATCCACAGCCGTACTGGGAAGATCTCAGGTACTTCGTTCACATACTGCTTGGGTACTTCGCTGTGACCACCTTCTTCAGGCGACCAGCCGACCTAAGGGTTCTTGTGCGAGTCCTTTGGGGAGCGTTTATCGTAATGATCGTTGCGGGATTCATCTTCGAAGTCGTGGGCTTTGGGGAGCCTGTTCCTGGCATGGTGCGACCGTTCTTTGATTCCAGTCGCATGCTTCTGGGTGTGCTCCTTGTGATCCATGTCGCCATCCTCCTGAACGTCTCAGGCATCCGGAGCCGTGATACCCTATTGCATGCGCTTATCATAGTGATGGTCGCGGTCGTGATCATGCTGCAGTTCACGAGGGCGCATGTGGTGCTAACGCTGGTGTCCATGACCGTTCTGCTAGCGGCGAGTGCCTGGACGGCAGGTGTTAGATCGCGCAGGAGGGTTCTTGACTCGTGGCACGAGGAAGCTAGTAGTGGTTGGCATCATCATGATCATCGTCGCGGCACTCCTTGTCTCGGAGTTAGACCCGGCTGCGCGCGCGTATTTGGAAGGTCGAGTCGAAACGATCTTGGATGTGTTTCGTGCTTCAGAAAATCTGGGTCAGGGAGTGGGTAGTGCTGACATCAGATGGCTCTCTTTACTCAACATCTGGGCGACGTTAAGCAGGAATAGGTCGTTGCTTTGGGGTCAAGGATTGGGTGGCGGGTTTACTGATCAGTACCGGCGTTTCCCCGAGGTGCTTTATCAACTTAAGGGCGGTTCTGCTTTCACTGAGGAGGAGATGATAAGCGGGTACTTCGTGCGTCCACATGATAACCCGGCCTGGGTACTCCTGAAGATGGGGATTATCGGCGTTCTGATATACTACGGCTTTGTTGCCAGCCTCTTCTGGAAAGGAGTGCGATACGCTTCGCGATTTGGTGATGCGTATTCCCGCGCTCTTGTACTTGGATTGGTGTCAAGCTTCCCTATCTTGTTCTTGACAAGAATGTTCACAACGAAACTGCAGGTGATGCAGGGTGTCTTGCTAGGAGTGCTGGCAGTAATCCTAGCAGAAAAGAGCGGCCTACAGTGGCATTTGCAAGCCAATTTACATGGAGAAGATGGAGTATCAAGAGGGAGTGGCGCCGGATCCTAGTAACCACATACCCGAGCCCTTGAGGATAGCACCCGAGAGAGCCAACGGCGTGTGGGTGGTGCTCTGTTAAAGACTACAGCAGCTGATCTAGTGGAGCTGGTCTTAACGGCTGAATGGTCATTCTGTCTGCTGATTGGGGAGACGCTGGTATGGAGGGGTGTGTCATGAGAGTTTGCATAGTAAGCGGTTCATATCCTCCGATGCATGATGGAGTTGGCGACTACACATATAAGCTGTTTGAGGTGTTGCGTAAGATGGGTCCTTGCGAAATCATGCTGATCACATCGGAGACCGATCTCTCACGTCACAGAGAGGAAGAGGGCGTGTACACTGTGAGTGAGTGGAATGTTACAGGAATAGCAAACATCATTCGACTTTTAAGGAAGCTCCGTCCGGACATCGTGCATTTGCAGTATCCGG
>DAINRC010000091.1:0-5449 GCA_036742135.1 Bacillota bacterium | reverse complement strand
TTTCTTGCCATTCTGTTTGAGACTACTCTCGCGTGGAACAAGGGTCGTTACTACGGTTCATGAGTTCTCCGATCGCGCTCTTCCTGGTAAAGTCCGAACTTTACTGCTCATTATATTCAGCCACAGAGTGATCATTGTTAGCTCTAAGTATAGAAGGGACATAAGCCGGTTTTGGCCGCCTGCAAAGAGGAAGCTTGTCGATATTCCTGTAGGAGCCAATATCACACCGTCTCCGGATCTGTGTGATGGGTTAGAGCAGCTTCGAAGCACGCTTTCATTTGGCAAGGAAGACATAGTAGCATGCTATTTCGGTGTTGTTCGCCCAGGAAAGGGAATAGAAACCCTCCTTAAAGCGTTCCGCCATGTTCAGGTAAGGAGTGCCAAGGTGAAGTTACTGGTTGTGGGACATATCCAGGACGAATCATACTACGATCGAGTGGTCTCTCCGTTGATAGCCCAACTAAAGGTCCCGGAAGATGTAATCTTCACAGGATCGTGTCCGCCTGAGTTAGTCTCGCGGTACCTTGCGCTAGCAGATCTTTGCGTGCTGCCCTTCGATGATGGAGTCACAGCGAAGCGAGGGAGTTTCGTATGCGCACTGCAACACGGTTTGCCTATAATCACCACCAAGAGTGAGCATCCACCAGTGGGACTGATTGATCGCCATAATGCTATCTTGGTGGAACCAGGGGATGTAGAGGCTCTTGCTGACGCGATCGTTGAGCTTGCTGAAAATGAAGACCTGAGAGCTAGACTCTCCAGCGGTGCCCTTGTGCTTGCAAAGCAGTTTGACTGGGCGAGCATCGCCAGGCAGACATGGGGCGTCTATGTGGCATGCCATTCTGGGGCCGGGGCTCAGAGAAGACTATGGTGATATCCGTGACAGGCGTAACAGGGACCGAGAGGCCTACCCAGCCACGGTTTCTCATCCTGCTCTTTGGTACGCTAGAATACGACGGAAGGGCGCAGCGTATGTTAGCGATCCTGAAAGGCTTGGGGCATGTGACGGTGGTGGATATAGCCGATCAAGGCGCGGACCAGATCATCGAAAAAACGGATGTTCATCGGGTTCAGGTTTGTCTACCGAAGCGAGTGAACAAGATCAGAAGGCACATGCTCTTTTGGTGGGTTGCGTTGCGAACGGCTCGCCGGACAAGGCCGTCAGTCGTAGTAGCCGAGAACTTCTTCACGACGTTACCTGGTTGGATCTCAGCCAGGCTCTGCAGGGCAAAGCTAGTCTACGATGCGTATGAACTAATAATCCCAGACCCCACCCGCTTAATGAGCAAGCGTGACTACTTCTGGTATCTGCTAGAGCGGTGGACGGTACGACGAGCAGATCTTGTGATTGCTGCGAACGAAGAACGCTCAAGTCTTATGGCCGCTCACTATCACCTGAAACAGGCACCAGTAGTTATGCGCAACATCCCGCAGCGCATCGAGACCGGGGTCCAAGACAACACAGTGTTGCAGCGGTATTCAGAACTGTCCCGCCGCACGCCAGATGAAGTGCTGGTGCTTTACCAGGGCGATGTAACGCTCGCTCGCGGCATTGGACGGTTCGTGGAGGCCTTGCGGTACCTACCGCCACGGTTTCGGCTGGTCGTGGTTGGAGGCGGGCCGGATCTAGATCGTCTAAAGGTGCAGGTCAAGGCACATGGTCGGGAAGGACAATTTACCGCACTGGGACGTGTACCCCACCGTCTTCTCCCCGCTATCACTCGGCTGGCGGATGTAGGGATCGTCACCTACTCGTTTCAGGGGCTAAATAATATCTACTGTGCACCGAACAAGATATATGAATATGCCCAGGCAGGCCTCCCGGTGGTGGCGACAAGTCAGCCGCCATTGCGTCGGTTGGTGGAGAGCTATGGTATCGGTAGATTGGTCGGTGAGCACGATAGCCCAGAGGAGGTGGCGGCAGTCATAAGAGAGGTGGCTGAGAACAAGGCCAGATATACAGAAGCCCTGTTACGTTTTCTGCAAGACCATAAGTGGGAAGATGAAGCGAAGCGTGTGCGGGCAGCACTTGATAGTATCCTTGTTGAGGAGAGGTGCACATTATGACCTCGTTCCTCTTGTTCTTCTGCTAGCCATTCTTGTGTTCTTCTGCTAGCCATTCTTGGGGTTCCTTTGTTGGCGGTGGCACTACTGGGCTTGCTGTGTGGGGGTTCAGGCAGCGTTTCGTTCTTGCTCCTCGTTTTTTCTGGGCTATTTCTTTACGGTGATGTCACGGCTAACACTAATATCCGTGAAACAGCCTCCTTTATCCAAGGTGTGGAGCGACGAAACAAGGAGGGGTGGATTAAAGTATCTGCACTGAGGGGGTCCATGGACCTTCATTGTGAGACAGACGTTATCTGCCCGGGTGAGGTAGGTTGGTGAGGGGTGTTATTGGGATAATTTGGAGGGTCACTAGTTGTTTGAGGGAGAGAATTTAATCATGAAGATTGCAATTAATGCACTCTCAGCCAAAACAGGTGGAGGAGTAACCTATCTAAATCGGCTGATCTACTACCTGCGCGAGGTGGATGAGCAAAATGAGTATTATATTATTGTGGCCAAGGATAATCGTAGGAAGATTATCGCTTTTGAAGACACCCGCTTTCACGTGATCGAGGTGCGCATTCGTAGTTTGTTGCATCGACTGCTCTATGAGG
The DNA here is from genome assembly GCA_036742135.1 of Bacillota bacterium. Classification (GTDB taxonomy): domain Bacteria; phylum Bacillota; class DSM-12270; order Thermacetogeniales; family Thermacetogeniaceae; genus 50-218. The sequence goes on along the minus strand of DAINRC010000091.1, from coordinate 2,789 downwards.
AGTTTGTTCTACCTATATTGTTGAAGCGACTCGACATTGACGTCCTCTATGCCCCGGCAGATTTAGCCCCTCTTATGGTGCGGTGTATACTCGTTGTCGGAGTTCAGCATCAACACATTTATTACAGGCACTTGGAGCACTTGTTTTCTCCTACTGAAAAAATTAGACACCGAATCCTGCGAATCCTAGCTTGGCATTCTTTGAGAAGGGCAGATAAAGTAATCTTTATCTCAGAGTCCATGCGCGAGCATGTCTCTAAAAGTATGGACTTACCTTTAGCGAAGTCTCGAACTGTCCTTCATGGCGTGGAGTTCGGAGCACCGCAATCAGATGGACAAATGAAGTCTCAAAGAGGAATTGGGGATCAGTTCATACTATCAGTTTCTTCGCTTGCCAGACACAAGAACTTTGAGACTCTAATTGAGGCTTATGCACGTTTACGTCCTGAGCTACGGAAGCAATATGCTCTCCTCATAGTAGGTCGAAAAACGAATCGGCACTACTACAAGGACCTTGTCTCTTTAGCCGAAGATCTTGAAATTGCTGATAGAGTAATCTTTCTGGGTGAAGTCACCGGCGATGAATTGGCCTTGCTATACAGGAACGCCACTCTTTTTGTTTTTCCGTCCAAACTTGAGGGTTTTGGTCTTCCTCCACTTGAGGCGATGGCTGCAGGGGTTCCTGTTATTGCCTCAAATGCTCCTGCAGTTCCGGAGGTTGTTGGAAATGCTGCTCTGCTGTTTAACCCAGACGATGCAGACGAGCTTAGATCGAAGATGGAGGAAGTTCTTAGCGATCTTAAATTACGTGAGGAACTTATTAAAAAAGGGCTAGAAAGGGCCAAGCAGTTTTCCTGGGAGAAGTGTGCTGAAGAGACGTTGGCCGTCTTTCAAGAGGTATACGATACACACAAAAGAAAAAAATAGAGCGGTGTTATAAAACTATTCAGTGAGTTAAGGGGCGCGGAGTTCCTTGTCCCGCGCGAGGCCTAGTGGGTTCCTTAGCGAAGAACATTGCTTCCATGAGTGAAGTAATATTTTTCCGCATATGGTATACAGTGAGGGTAAAGAGAAAGGGCTGGGTAGGAACAGCAGAAACAAAAACTATGTGGACAATTTGCTACGCTAAAGGGAAAAGATAAAGGGAGGTTAGTGAATGAAGCAGGTGATCCAAGACTTCCGGCGCGGTAAGCTTACGGTTGAGGAAGTGCCGGTTCCGCTTCTCAAGGATAAAGGGGCGATTGTTCGGACGCGGTGTTCTGTCGTGAGCGCTGGGACCGAGAGGGCCATGCTTGAATTCGCCTCCCAGGGGCTGGTGGGGAAGGCCCGGTCACGGCCCGATCTGGTCAAGCAGGTGATCCGCAAGGTGAAGTCCGATGGGTTGCTTGCCGCCTACAGGGCCTCCATGTCCCGGCTGGATGCTCCGCTTCCGCTCGGGTACAGCTCTGCAGGGGAAATCGTCGAAGTTGGTGCTTCAGTAATTGGTTTCAAAGTTGGCGACCGGGTTGCCTGCGCCGGCGGGGGGTATGCCTCCCACGCCGAACTGGTCTATGTCCCTAAGAATCTAATGGTGAAAATTCCTGAGGGTGTATCCTATGAGGATGCGGCTTTTGCTGCTGTAGGGGCGATTGCTCTTCAGGGCGTCAGGGTTGCGGATTTAAGGCTGGGAGAAAGGGTTGTCGTAATCGGGCTCGGGCTTCTGGGTCTGCTCACGGTGCAGATTCTCAAGGCAGCCGGCTGCATGGTTTTGGGAACTGACTTGAATGCTGAGCGGGTGAAGCTTGCGCTTGAGCTTGGGGCAGATTCCGCGCTCGTGACTGATCCGGATAATTTGAAGGAAGCTGTGATGGCGTTTACCTTTGGGCGTGGTGCTGATGCTGTGATTATCACTGCTGCGACCAAAAGCAACGCCCCTACGGAACTTGCGGGGGAGATTTCCCGGCTCAAAGGCAGGGTTGTTGCTGTAGGGGATGTGGGTATGAATATCCCACGTAGAGTTTATTATTACAAGGAACTGGAATATCGAATCTCCATGTCATATGGTCCGGGGCGCTATGATCCCAACTACGAGGAAAAAGGAATTGATTATCCTTACGCCTATGTTCCGTTTACTGAACAGCGCAACATGGAGACCTTTTTGCAGTTGGTAAAGGAAGGGAAAGTAACTCCGAGCCGCCTCGTAACCCACCGCTTTTCGATCCTTGAGGCTGAGAAGGCGTACGAAATGATAAAAACCGAAGACAGCAGCAAATACCTCGGGGTGATTTTTACCTATCCTGAAGAAGCTCCTGTGAGGCGCAGAGTTGATCTCAGGGAAAGGAGAAATCAAAGTACCCCTGAAAGCTTGGTAAGGATAGGCATGATCGGGGCCGGGAATTACGCGAAGCTGATGCTGCTACCGCATCTATCCAGGATGAAAGATGTGGAACTTGTTGGTGTTTCTACTGCTACGGGCATCAGTGGGAAGCACGTTGCGAAAAAGTATGGTTTTCGGTTTTGCGCGACGGATAATGAAGAGATATTCAGCGATAAAGACATCAATGTGGTAGTAATCGCTACCCGACACAACCTCCACGCAGAGCTTTCAATGCGTGCCCTTGGTTCTGGGAAACACGTATTTGTGGAAAAACCACTTGCGACCAGTGAAGAAGAACTAGCTCGAGTGGTGGAGGCTGTTCGCAACTCAGACAAGCTTTTGATGGTTGGGTTTAATAGAAGGTTTGCTCCGTTGGCTCTTGAAGCAAAAAAGGTTTTTGCTCAACGTTCAGGCCCGCTTTCGATGATTTACAG
>DAINRC010000090.1:0-7103 GCA_036742135.1 Bacillota bacterium | reverse complement strand
CTCCGATGAAACTAAAAGCGTTGCCCGCAACGGAGAATCAGGTAATATCGTGATGAAGTCGGAAGAATGAAAGAACTAACCATAAGCCTCCTGATGGTGTTGTTGCCCTTACCCTTAGATATTTTAGCAAAAAACAGGTCTAATCCAAGGGGAACTGTGCTATTCTTCTATTTCTTTGCGCCCTTAATTAGATTGATGGCAAATCGAAGGTTATCTGCTTTGGTAATCGAGTAATTATCCCAAAAGATGCAGCTTCCGGAGAGGGTAAAGCTTCCCCCAGAGGGGAAGTTTTTTTCTGCTACGAGGATAGGAGACTTCTTTCCTTTTCTTGTGGTGGTGGTTTCCATCCCCCTCAGGATCACCTTTGCTTCCTCGAGCAATTCTAATGGTGCACTGTACGGGAAAACTACTTTTGTTACACCAGTATTGTAGGTGAATACTTTAGAAGTTAAAACCATGCGGGGGTCATTAGCTATATGGTTTACGTTATCAAAAACTTCTTCTGGTAAGACCAGAAGACCGAACTGGCGCGAGACCTTAGAGCAGATTTTTGCTACATTATCTTTGTTTTGGAAGTGAGCTGTAAAGAGAACGCGTTTGCCTTCTTCGACTACGCTTTTTTTGATAAGCTCTATTTCTTCTTTTTTGAAGGGTTTCTCAGGGTAGTTAAAGATCACGACATCGTAAGAAAATAAGTCGGTAAATACTGAAACCTCATCGATTATTATTCCGTTTTCTTGGGATTCCTTTGCCAGAATGGAGAAATAATAGGAATCACTTATTAGAAACTCCTGGTGTGTACTGCTCCAAGCAACACGCAACACCTTCATTTTTCCTTGATACCTCTTCTTTACTTATTAGTCCTAACATCAAAAATAGTGTATAAGGAACTTTGAGCCCAAGTAAATTGCTCATTTGCTTAACTATCACGAGTTAGCAGCCAAAATCTCAATTGTTTGCTGGCAACTGATGTAAAAACACAGTTGTCCTGGCGCAGGGGGATTCGGCAGGAAAAATGATTGGTTGCAGCGAAGTAAAAATGGCAGTAGTTTGCCGACTAAAGGTCTATATCTGGGGCTTCACTGAGGGAATTTACGTGTTTTCTTGTTTTAAGGGAGATTTTTGGAATACCCCTATGTCCGAGAATGAGAAGTAGAGGGTGGCAATAAAACTATTTGGGTGCATTCTTTGTAAGCATCAAAGAAAATGGAGGGAGTGGCTGGGTTTTGCGTCGGGTCCCCGTCCACAAGTTGACGCCAGGAATGAAGCTGGCACGTCCCGTTTTTGTTAAGGGTGGAAGGGTTCTCTTGAACGCTGGTTGCACATTAAAGGAAAGCTACATTAATCGCCTTTCTGAATTAGGAATAACACATGTTTACGTTGAGGATGAGAGAGTTGCTGATGTTCAAGTGGAAGAGATCGTCAATGAAGAGACAAGACTGCGAGCAGCAGAAATCGTTCGCAAGGCTGTGGCGAATACCAGGTTTGGAACGCGATTGAATGTTGAGGAAGTCAAGAACATCGTTTCTGAACTGATGGATCAGATTCTTTCTCACAAGGAAACGGTTGCTTATCTGTCGGAAATTCGAATCATTGGAGAACCTTTGTTCCACCATTCAGTTAATGTGGCTGTTTACTCCATTTTTACTGGCTTGCTTCGGGGTTATGATGAGGGAAAACTGCGGGAGTTAGGAACTGGGGCTTTGCTCCACGACATTGGGAAGAGTAAGCTTCCAGCAAGTCTTCTGGAAACTCAGGGACCAATTTCTGGGGCTCAATTGGAAGAGGTCAAAAACCACACCGTATATGGGTTCGAATTACTTAGAAAAGAAACCGATTTCGGTTTACTCGTAGCTCACATTGCCTTTCAGCATCATGAGAACTTTGATGGGAGCGGCTACCCGCGCGGCTTGAAGGGTGAGGAGATCCATGAATATGCAAGGATCACTGCTGTTGCCAATATTTATGATCGCTTAGTTAGTGGTTTAGAAGGTGAAAAAGTACCTCCTCATCAAGCTGTAGAGTATCTTGTTGCCCAGTCTGGGCTCCTTCTTGATCCTCTTATTGTCAGGCTGTTCTCTACTAATATTGCCGTTTACCCTGTTGGGAGTATGGTTCGGTTAACTACCGGAGAAACAGGTGTAGTGGTCCATATTCCCAAAAATTACCCTACCAGGCCGAAGGTGAGGATTCTCTACGATAGGGAAGGTAATCCTTACCACAATAACTTTCCTGAGATAGATCTTCTTCAAGAGCTCACCGTTTTCGTTGAGGAAGTTCTGGAGGAATAGAAAGTGAGGGCTTTGAATAACACCATCACCCCTTCCGTATAATAACTCCGGGCAGAAACATACTATGGATTTAAAAAGGGAGGGGTGGTTGTTGTTGATATCCCATATAATTGTTGGCATAAAGTCTTTTATCCATGAGGCAAGGATGTGTTTGGCAGATGAAGTAGATTCTTTGTGTAAGCAAGGGTTGAAAGTGAAAATGCTTGAAGAAGAAAGGCCACCGTGGAGTTTCTTTTTGATCTCTGGGTATAAAAAAAGGGGAAGGGAAGATTTGGTTTGTTGTCTGGCGGTTGCTAGAGCAATTACAACTCTAATTGTCAACTATTGGGATACCTACTATGTGGAGCGGGTAATCAATAAAGATTACCATTATTTAAACACTTCTGAGTGTGAGCAGCTGAGGGCACTGACACTTAATGCGTTAGAAAACCTTAGGGTATTGAAACGGAGCAGAATCATGGAAGACCTTTATTCCTACCTCTGTAGGAATAGGTTTTTGCTTGTTGAAGGTTACATCCATTTTCGTTTGCAGGAACACCGGGCTCAGTTACGCAGGTTAGTTGAAAGGAAGAACGAGGAGATATGTGTAGCGAAAGCTTATGATGAATTTATTTCTTTGCTTTGCTATTTCGTTCAAAAACAGGAACCAAAAATAGAAGAGGTTCACCTTGTTGTTACCCCTAAAGGATTTTATTGCCTTTATGACGCGGATCGTGAAGTGATCTTTCAGGAAAAGCTGCAAACACCTTTTTTCTATTCTGGGGATGGAGAGTTTGGTTATGAGGATCACCTGCTCAGCGTTTTGGTCAAACTGTTGCCCAGAACTGTTATTACTCATGTTCCTGAAGTTCTCTGGGAATCTGAATCCCTGCGTGCGGTGCGTCAGGTTTTCGGTTCTCGTCTTCTGAGGTGTCCGGGATGTGAACGGTGTCTTGATTTTGGTGAAGATGTGCTGGAAGCAAATGGTGTTAAGCATTTTGAGTAATGGTGGCATCACAAAGCTGTTTTTCGGTTGTGGAAAGGGCTACCCTTGGGTTTCCCGATGTTGACAGGGGTATTTTTGAAAAATATAATTTAACCCAAAAGAGAACATCACCTGGAAGAGGTAATGAAGGGAAGAGTACCCTTATACCGGTCACCAGAGAGGGAGTGTCGGGGCTGGGAGCACTCCTTGACCAGGGGTAAGGGGAAGACCGGCCTGGAGCCTTCTTTGAAGTCTCAGTGTGGCGGAAAAGAACGGATGCACTCCGTTATAGGTGCTCAGAGTGGGTGGAACTGGTTGTCCACCAATCGGGGTGGAACCGCGGGAAAACTCGCCCCCGCAATAGGGGCGATTTTTTATTTTCGATGCAGGCTTAGCACGCATCGGAGGAGGTAGTTGTTAGTATGGAAGCCCCAACAGGTCAAGCTCATCTGTCAATTGTGCTTAAAGATGGAAGTGTGTGTAGTGTTCCTGAGGGGAGTACCTGGCTTGATGTAGCGAAGAAGATCAGTAAAAAGCTGGCTAAAGAGGCCCTTGTGGTGAGGGTCGATGGAGAGCTCCAAGACCTCACTGCTCCTGTCCAGGGAAACCAGAAAGTAGAATTCCTCACTTTTGAGGATGAGGAAGGAAGGAATGTCTATCGGCATACTACGGCTCATATTCTTGCCCAAGCGGTAAAGCGCCTTTATCCAGAGACAAAATTAGCGATAGGGCCGGCTATCACTGAGGGGTTTTACTATGATTTTGATCTCGACCATCCTTTTACACCTCAAGACCTTGAGGAAATTGAAAAAGAGATGACGAAGATCATCAAAGAAGACCTCTCCATTGAGAGGATCGAGGTATCCCATGAAGAGGCCCTAAAACTTTTCCAGGGAAGAGGAGAAGATTACAAGGTAGAGCTGCTCCAGGAATTACCTCCTGAAGAAAAGGTTAGTGTTTACAAGCAAGGTGAATTTGTTGACCTTTGCCTTGGTCCGCACCTACCGCGGACAGGCATGGTCGGTGCAGTTAAGCTGCTTAATGTGGCTGGTGCATACTGGCGTGGTGATGAGAAAAACAAGATGCTGCAGCGCATCTACGGGACTTCCTTTCCTAAGAAGAGTGCCCTTGATGCCTACTTGGCTCGGCTTGAAGAGGCGAAAAAGCGAGACCACAGGAAGTTGGGAAGAGAGCTTGACTTATTTGGGATCAGTGAAGAGGGCCCTGGATTTCCTTTCTTCTATCCCAAGGGGATGATCATTAGAGTGGAGCTTGAAAATTTCTGGCGCCAGGTTCACAGAAGCCGCGGTTACCAGGAAATTAAGACCCCCATTATTCTCAACCGTTCTTTGTGGGAGCGTTCTGGCCACTGGGATCTCTACAAGGAAAACATGTATTTTTTGAAGATTGATGGGGAAGATTACGCCATTAAACCGATGAACTGTCCGGGTGCCATGTTGTACTACAAGACCAGATTGCACTCTTACCGGGAATTCCCTTTACGCATAGCTGAGCTTGGTTTGGTGCATCGGCACGAGCGTTCTGGGGTACTTCACGGCCTTCTCCGGGTGCGCTGTTTTACCCAGGATGATGCTCATATTTTCATGCTTCCTGAGCAGGTGACAGATGAGATCATTGAAGTTATTGACCTCATCGACTACTTTTACCGGACTTTTGGGTTTACTTACAAAGTGGAGTTATCGACAAAACCGGAGAAGGCTCTTGGTTCCCCTGAGGTCTGGGAAAAGGCCACCAATGCTCTTATTGAGGCACTTAGGAGAAAAAATATCCCCTACAAGGTCAATGAAGGGGAGGGCGCTTTCTACGGACCGAAGATCGACTTCCACCTGGAAGATTCCCTAGGGAGGAGTTGGCAGTGTGGGACAATCCAGGTAGATTTTGTCAACCCGGAAAACTTTGATCTTACTTATATTGGGGAAGATGGCAACAAGCATCGTCCAGTGATGATTCACCGGGTGATCTTTGGGAGTATCGAACGGTTCTTAGGAATTCTTGTGGAACATTATGGTGGTGCTTTCCCGCTGTGGCTGGCTCCTGTCCAGGTGAAGGTGGTCTCGGTGACCTCACGGAATGAGGATTACACCCGGAAAGTTGTGGATTTCCTTAAGGATGAGGGGATAAGGGTTGAGCTAGATGTCAGAAATGAAAGGGTAAGTTATAAAATCAGAGAAGCGGAAATGGAAAAAGTGCCTTATGTCTTGGTGATTGGGGATCAAGAGGAACAAGCTAAGTGTGTCAGGGTGAGGGCTCGGGGGAAGGGTGATCAGGGACCTGCAGGTTTAGAGGAGTTTCTCCAAAAGATCAAACTGGAGATCGAGCAAAAACTGTGATGTCAAGCGTCAGTGACTTTGTCACCTAAAACTGGTCTGTGATTATGTCACCGTCGTAGTTTTTTAGGAGAATTGGCTCTGGCCAGAGGCTGGAATTTTATCTGCAGCTTCGCCACCTATCAAGGGCGAGGGCTTCGCCTGCCCTGACGGGCGCCTTTGGCAGGTGGCTCCGCGTGCAGATGCATGTTAATCAAGGGCCGGAGGCCAAGGGAGCAATCTGGTGTTCGTTTGCGTCTCCTTTGTGGCACGAGCAGCCCTAGGCACGACTGCCCGTTTACGCCACGGGTGATTTGGCGCAGGCTTGCGAGGAGACAAAGAGCTCGCCCTTTCTCTTGGCTTAGAGGAAGGGGCTTTGGCCTCCTTCTTCCGGAGAGTCTCTGCTTCCGGAAGAAGCTCAACAGAATAAATCTGGCCCTTGTAGGCAACGAAGATACTGCCATCAGGGTGCTCGAGGACATCGACGACCGAATGCAAGGGGATCGTCGGGGTCTTTCTCGTGATTACCAGCCGGTAGTTTTTACCACCGTAGTGAATGGTGCAGCCTGGGTTAAGCTTTCGCTGTTCCTTGTGGCAAAAGATGTGCTCTAGCCGCATATGAGGCGGAATTGGCCGGAAGGCAGGCTCAGCTTCAGCCGGGGGAACCGCAAACCGTTCGTTGTAGCGGGGAATGAACTCCTTCAAGACCGCGTTTGCCTCATCGATGCAGGATGCGCCAGCGAGTCGGAGTTCAACCACAAGGCGCTGTTGAAGGGTCTGAAATGCCCGCTCAATACGCCCCTTGGCTTGAGGAGACTGGGCGTAAATGCGTTCAATTCCAAGTTCACTGAGGATGCGGCCAATCTGCGAGAGGGGCTGAGGCTGGCCCAGCAACTGATGCTCCAACGAAGTGGTGCAATTTTCCTTGGGCGAACGGAAGAGGGTATGGCGGTCCGAGTAGATGGCGAGCGGAATCCCGTGTTCTGTGACCAATTCAAACAGCATTTGGCGGTATCCCTCGAAGTCCTCCGTGAGCCGGAAACAGCCTGCAAGGATGCGACCGGTGGCATCATCGATGGCGGCGTGCAGGCACAGCCGTGGTCCCCGGCCTTCCAGCCAATCATGCTGGCTGCCGTCGATGAGAACCAACATGCCAAGTTGAGGCTTACGTTGTCGCCGGCGGTGTAGCTTAGGTGGTCGATGCTTGCGGGGACTGGAGATCCCGGCACCTTGCAGGATGCGGCGGACAGAAGACGAGCTCAGGGAGATACCTTCGTATTCGCTTAGCAGCTCGCTGAGGAACGTGTAGTTGCACCCCCTGTACTTGGTTTGGGCGAGCTGCAGGACCTTCTCCCGAACGTCGTCTGGAATCGCGTGGGCCGGCTTACGGCCACGGTTGCCGTGGGCTAACCCAGCAGCACCATGCTGAAGGAATTTCTTCTTTAGCCGTTTGGTATGGCGTTCACTGAGCCCGAGAACCAAAGCCGCCTCCCGAATGGTGAGATGGCCATCTACTACCCG
>DAINRC010000089.1:5993-7122 GCA_036742135.1 Bacillota bacterium | reverse complement strand
TTTCACAGCAACCGGCACCTCGATGAGGTGGAATACGTCGTCGAAGCATTGAAGCGGGCGGTTGTCCGCAATAGTTAGTTGAGTTGAGGTTGGAATGTGTCTGGATGGAAAGTACTTATTGCTGATGTTTGCGGTAAGCAGGTTCTGAAGTCAGGCGACAAGAAAGGTTCTTGATGGGGAAAACAAGTCATGGGAGGCAGACTGTAGTGCTGCGGCAGTGGTGATGGTGGTCACGGTGTTGAGCAAGCTCCTGGGGTTTTGGGCGGGATGCGGCGCTCCCTCCTGTTTTCGGTGCCACCAGGGTGACTGATGCCTACCTGGTGGCAATGGTTATTTCGGGGCTTCTTTTTAGTTGGTGATGTCGGCGATCACCATTGTGGGGATCCCGGTTTTCAGCGCATACCTGCATCAGGAGGACAAGCGCCGGGAGTTTTTGCCCCTCGTCTGGAGCTGCTTCCACATTATTGCTTTTTTTCTTTTGCTTGTCTGCGTCTTGGCACTTCCGCTTACTCCCTGGCTGGTGAAGCTAATCTCTCCCCTTAATTACCGGTCTTTATTTATTTAAGAGTTTTTTCGGATTGGAGAGATGAGTTCTAAAGATAGATTGCAGGGGATGGGGAAAACCCGCAAAGTGTGAGTTTGTAAGTGGGGACATAGGTTTTTCTATCACGAGTCAACCGCCGAGTTAACTATGTGAAACCGCGGCTCTCTTTCTCCGTTCTCCATAGCAGGCAAAATGGGCAGTAAATGATTAGTAAGCGCCAGGGTTTCTCCTACGGCGTGGGTTGATGACGCGGACTACGACTGGGTGATAGAAGAATCGATTAAATTAGGTGCATATGACCAGATTTTGACCTTTGTTTGGTTTCTGTATAAGGAGAGCGATGAAGAAGAATGGTGAGTTTGGAAACTTAAAGAGGGGCAGTTTTAACCTGCGTGTAGCATAGCCTACACTTCAGGCCTCTGTATTGGCGGATTATGTCCCCTTGGTGTTTGTAGGAACTGTCCCTGCCGCGACAGAAAAAAGGTGAACTTGCAGGCGTGGTCGGGATGAGCCATGAGGCAGAAATTGAAGCCTTCCTGTTGTGAGTTTTTCATTTGGTTATCATGCCTTTGCCTTTATAATGCT
>DAINRC010000089.1:0-5983 GCA_036742135.1 Bacillota bacterium | reverse complement strand
ACCTCATGTTCCCCCGAAGGAGGAGATGGTCGAGGTTTTCCGGTATCTCTCAGAGAGGTATTCCCCAGAACATGTCCAGTGGAGGTTCGCCCCGATCCTGATAACAACGGTTAGCTTATACTGCGGTGTAGCCTCCGTCTACAACCAGGTTGTGACCTGTTGTGAGTTTTTCATTTAGTTATCATGCCTTTATAATGCTTTTTTATTCACGGCTACATCGAAGGTGTTGACTGCGGCATCTGTAACCTCGCTACCACCTCCAACGGGTTGAAGTTCTCCGCGCGGCGGGTGCTCTAGGTCAGGCGAAGAACGCGGCAGAAGTCTTGAAGCGGGCGGTTGGGAAGAAGGCCGAGATCGAATTCCGGAAGCTCGAAAAAGGCCACTTCGCCGCCGGGGTGCGCTCGGGCGGTAGTAGAAAGATGTTGGTAATCATGCCCGCGAACGGTTATAATAGCCTTGAGGTGATTCTTTATGGCTTCAATCGAAAAGGCCGTATCTATCCTTCAGCGGCTTTCCGAGGAAAAATTAGAGGTAGCCCTATACTTGTTGGAGCTTTTGGCCCTAAAGGACGAGCTTGAGGCTACAGAGGAAGTGGAGCGTGACCCCGAACTGGCCGAGATGATCCGCCGGGCCAGAAGTGCGCGGCAGGAAGGACGGACAGAGGAGTTTGTTCCCTGGGAGGCGCGGCACGGTGTATGAGGTTCGCATACACCGTGAACCCCTCAAGGCTTACCGCAAACTCGATCGCGAGCTACAAGCTAAGGTCGACGAAGCCATAGAAAGGCTGAGAGGTAATCCTTGGCGGCGCGATCTGGACATCAAGAAACTTCACGGCGAATACACAGGCTACTACCGACTGAGAGTAGGCGACATCCGCGTGATCTACGCGGTTGATCCAAAGGCGAAAGTGATCTTCATCGATGCCTTGTCTCACCGTGGAAGCGCCTACAAATGATCTTTTTCCTCTGGCGTGAGTCCCAACAAGCTCTTCGATTACATGGCTGCCTGCAAGGCTGTGATATGCGCAATTCCCATTGGCTGAGAAATATGCAGTACGCAACTGTACTGGCGTTTTCCCCAAAATCGTGGAAAATGAAGCTGGCGGTCCCTCAGTCCTCTGTAAATATAACAGACCCTGGCCGCCCTGGTGAGTGGTGTGGTTGTTTCTTTAGTGAACGGGGGCCTCTCTTCTTGCGGCTGGTGGGCTTCTTTTGAGGGGTTTGTCTTAATAAGGTGCCTGGGCAGCGGTGGTCTGGCTGTGTTTTTGGTCCTGGGTTTGCGTCTCGTTCTCTTGTTTGGGTTGGGTGCTGTGGTTTACGCTTTGCTGTGCCGGGCTCTGCGGGTGCGGGAGATGGCTTACGCCCTCGGGCTCCTCCGCCGCCTGAAAGCATATGTAGCAAGCTAAAACCTGTCGTAGTTTGCCCTAGCGAAAAATGCTGCTACCCCAAGATTTTTGGGATCGTGCCAAGACGGAAAAGTTGAATAGAGGAGAGGCAGTCATGTAGCGCAGTTTTGGCTGCTTTTTTATTTTTTTCTTCCGGATGTAAGCCGGATGTAGGCAGAATTTTTCTTTTTCTGAAGGATTTGGATGATAACTGTCGAATTATATCTAAATAGGAAAATATTGCCGTAGGTGAGTGGAGAATATATGTTGGGAGGAAAGAGCTCGTTTTATCGGGCTTCTCCTTTGATGTTTGAACTTTATGAGAATCTCATAAGTGAGTTTGAAAATGATGAGAGATACTCAGGTTTTAAGGACCATGCTCGACCTACTGCAGACAATTATCCTCAGATGGCAGGGACCTTGTATCATCACTTTCCAGCTCATTTTTATAAAGCGCAGGATATTATAAAGTGCTACCAGGAAAAGTATGGTGATAGAGCGTCTATTTTTGAGCAGGAGAGTGTCGTTGTAGTAGACGTGGGAGCTGGGGTGGGAACTTTTAGCTTAGCTTTAATGGATTTAGTGATGCAAGAAAAAGCAAAAGGCGCTAATGTTTGCGAGAAATTTTATTTGATCCTGATAGAACCTAATGTGTTATATCACGAAACAGCCAATGAATTATTAAAACAATATGCGCAAGGGTCAAATCTACAGGTTAATTGGACGATAATTGCTAGAAAGTTTCCTGATGAACCATGTCTAAGTGAAGTATTAGAAAAAGCGGCTGGGTATGATTCTAAATTTGTGATAATTGCCATGAGCAATCTTTGGAACTGGCTAGATGAAAGAAGTTACTTACCTTGATATTCTTTTACCATGGCGGCGGAAAACAGAAACGAAAACAGTATGTGATCGGGCCTGTAATTTCTTGAAAGAGTTTATGGAGAATACTGCGGCGCTACAGGTAGTATTATTATCGGTTGAAACCAAGAAGTTAGAACTTCGTTGGAAAGTGGCTAAATTTTATGAACAGTTACAGCAGCTTTTGCAGGATATTTATATCTTGCAAGGACCAACCGCAAATTTGATAACATACGAGAACTTTCCAAAATCCTATTATCGAGAAAAAGAAAGGATTACGCATACGAATACCTATCGTGCTGCTTTTGCAGTTTTTGGTTTGATTGTTAACAGGATGAGTGAATTGGAGAATTTAAAGAAGGCTTATTTTAAGAGTCGTCAGGCATTGCGATGGGAGTTTCCTTGTGATGAAGTTGAAATCAAACTGTTTGAACAAGATCTCGAACACAACCTGAAGCAACTGGCAAAACGGATCCTGAGCGGTTACGAATTTGGAGAATTTCCACTGGAGTACGAAGTGCCAAAAAATGATAAAGAGACAAGGCCGAGGGTTATGGACAGTTTAAGTGATAGTATAGTTGGAGCTGCGTTTTTAGATGTTGTAGGGAGGGGTATAGACAAGAACTTTTATAAGGGAAGTTATGGTAATAGAATCAATGGAAAAATTGATAGTGAATATATGTACAAACACTTTTGGCATTCGTATCGAAATTTCATATATAAATCGAAAAGTTGGTTCACAAAAAACAATTTTAATTTTTTTGTGAAGATGGATATCAAATCTTTTTATCCTTCGGTAAAACAGGGGAAATTAATTGAAAAGCTTGTCAGATTATTACCTGCAAAAGAACCGAGAGTATTAAAATTGTTGAATTCTATGATTAAGAGACCGATTTTTGGTTCTCCTGAGGGTTGTGGTATACCCCAGGGCCCGATCTGTAGCGGTTTTTTAGCTAATTGCTATTTAGACGATTTTGACCGCGAAATGGAAGCAAAATGGGGACAAGGTGCATATCGAAGATATGTGGATGACATGATCATCTACACGTATGATGAGGTAAGTCATAAAGCTGCGATCAAGTACGTGTCGGAAAAAATAGGTTGGTTAGGGTTAAAAATTCATACAGATAGTGGGAAGCTGAAAAAGGGAACGATTGAGGATTATATATCGTTGATTGAGCGTGATCAGGAGCTGGATGATTTCCAGAAGGATTTATCGAGAATCTTAAGGGGGTTGTATAGTTTAGATTGGAATAACTACTGCGAGTTTATAAGAGATCCTGATGGGTTCGTCAGATTATATAGTGAGTGCCTTCGGACTATTGGAGTTATTATCAGTCCTGAGTGGTTGCGGAGAAAGCTCTTTCTTGGAAAAGGCTTGAGTGCGGCTTTATCCTTTGTGTCCAGGTATTTTAGTTCTCAAATGTACCGTGTTAAATTTCCTAACCCTGCCAAATTACTCAGTGCAAGTGAGTGGGCAGAGGATTTTGAGTCGAAGAATGTGAAACTAGCGAAAAACCTCAAGCGGCTAAAAGAGGAGTTGGAAAATAGGCTAGTAAAGCTTTACGACTGTTACGGAGATCTTTCAAGAGTTGAGCTAAATCCAGATATTAGGAAAAAGATAACTGCGAAATACAGATTTTATACATACAGAGCAAGTATCTTATATTCGCCTGGAGTAATCCCCGTAATAAAGGAAATTTTACCGTTCCCGTGGTTGTATAATATAACTGTTTTGCGGAGTTACCCGGAATTGATCCCGGATCTTGTTCGATTATTAGAGAATAGCAGTTCTGATTATCTAAAGTATGTAGCTATTTGGGCATTGGGTGAGATGAAGTGTTCCAATGCTGTCTCAGCCTTAGCAAAAGTTTTGTTTTCTGATGAGGATTTAGGCATCAAGCTGATGGCCTCTCAATCACTATTAAAAATTGATTGCTGGGATGGTTTTGATTGGGAGAGGTTAGAGCAAGAGATTTTGAGGACGCAGAAAATGCCCCGCTTGTTGAAAAATCTAATTCTTATCTGGGGTCGCAGTGGTTCTGATGAATTAAGATTTGAATTGGATGAGTGTGTTAGAGAAGATGAAAATGTAGCAAATGCATTGAGGTGGATAAACAAACGCGCTGATAATGTTATGAGTCTACCAGATAAATTGCCGGAGTACATCAGAGGTAAAGAATATCCATTGATGGAGCCTGGACTAGATATCACGACGTCCAGTTATTATTAGAAGAAGTAGCTAAAAAGGTCGAAAGCTTAAGTAGTTATGAGAGGTAAGGTACCGATGATCATTTCTGCCAGCAGAAGGACGGACATACCGGCTTTTTACGGAGAGTGGCTATATCGCCGCCTGGAAGAAGGCTGGGCGGTAGCAGTTAATCCTTTTACTAAGGCTGCTGTCCGGGTTTCGCTGGCACCGGATGATGTTTACGCCCTGGTCCTCTGGTCGAAGAATTTCCGGCCGTTTTTGCCCTACCTGGATTACCTGGATCAGCGCAAGTATAACCTTTATTTTCTGTTCACGATCACCGGGATGGGCGGCCAGTTTGAACCTCATGTTCCCCCGAAGGAGGAGATGGTCGAGGTCTTCCGGTATCTCTCAGAGAGGTATTCCCCGGAGCAAGTGCAGTGGAGGTTCGATCCCATCCTCATCACCACTGAGCTGGATCGCGATTATTATCTGGAGAGGTTTGAATACCTGGCCAGGAGGCTCAAGGGTTACACCCGGCGTTGCTACATCAGTTTCGCCAACCGCTACTGCAAGGCTGAGCTGCGCTTTCAGGAGAGGTTTGGGAATTCCAGCAGGTGGTTGGAGTTGGAGGTGGAGGAGAAGCAGAAGCTGGTGCGGGAGATGGCGCAGATCGCTGAGGGATGCGGCATCGGCCTGTACAGCTGTTGCCAGCCCGAACTAGTAGGGGGAGGAGTAAAGAGGGGCAGTTGTGTAGATTATCCTCATATGGCCTCGATTTTTGGGGAAATGATCCCTCCGCCTAGAAAAACTCCGACCAGGGCGGGGTGCTGGTGTTACGACAGCATCGATATCGGCATGTACGACACCTGCCTTCACGACTGCGTATACTGTTACGCCAATCGGGATTACCGGAGGGCTCTCAAGCGGTATCGTGCTCACAGGCCTGAGAGTCCGAGTCTGCTGCCAGGAGAACATCAATTCAACGAGAGCAAGGGTAGAGCATCTAGCTTGCCTTTGATTCTCTGCACAACCTTTTGCGCGTCTGATTCTTCTGTTTCCGGAAGGATGAGCAGGAATTCGTCATCACAAGTTCGGTTTGATGGAGGATGACGGCTTTTTCTGGAAGGAAAGCGGGCCTAAATCCACACTGGGGCACCTCTGGCTTAAGGCATTAGTGATGGTAGGTAGGTCGAAGCTGGAAGGCAAGTACTGCAAGGTCGGTACTGTCCCTGTAGAACTGAGGCAGCCGTTGAGCGAGCTTCTTTCCTACTCCCCGTTCCCGCCCTCACCGTGGATATCCCGCCGGGCGATGGCCTCCATGATTGAAGTTCCATCCGGAAGTTGGGCGTGAACATTTGTCCGGTTGATGGCGATGATCACCTTTTCCAGGCGTTGGGCCAGCTTATTGATTTCGGCAACCAATTCTTCTGGCTTTTCTGCTGGCTGGTCCCCTTCCTGCACGCGGGCGTCGTTGATTGCCCGTTCTTTCAACTTAAGTTTGACAATTCTCCCTCAAAAATTATGCCTATGAGACCCAAAAACCG
>DAINRC010000088.1:4499-7144 GCA_036742135.1 Bacillota bacterium | reverse complement strand
AACTGAAGAAATGTCACAGAGGCTTGAGGACCTACACATCGGACTTGATGACCTTGTTCGTTCCCTAAAAGAATACCGAGAGCGACTGGATTTTAACCCGGAGCGGGCCGCAGAGGTAGAAGAGAGGCTTTACCAGCTGCGGAGGTTGATGCGCAAATATGGTCCTACCCTGAAAAGTGTTTGCGCCTACCGTGAGCAAGTTGCTGCTGAACTGGAAGAGCTGCGTGGTCTTCAAGATCGCTCGCAAGAGATTGAAGAAGAATGGAAGAAGGTTCTTCAGGAATACGAACAAGCTGCCGGCTTACTTTCGGAGTTGCGACGCCAAGTGGCTCAGGAGTTCTGTGAGGCGGTTACAGAAGAGCTTCATGCCTTAGGGATGGAAAAGGCCAGGTTTGACATCCTCTGGAAAACACATCACCAGCCAACTCCCTCAGGTTATGATCAGATAGAATTCGTCTTTTCTCCGAATCCAGGAGAACCCCTGAAACCGTTGGCAAAAATTGCTTCAGGTGGCGAGATGTCGCGGGTAATGCTTGCCCTGAAAGTAGTTCTTGCGGAAAAAGATGAGATCCCTGTTCTGGTCTTTGATGAGATTGACACCGGAATTGGGGGAAGAACCCTTCAGGTAGTTGGAGAGCGTCTGGCGAGGCTGGCAAAGTGCAAGCAGGTTTTGTGTGTTACTCACTCACCACACATTGCTGGGAGAGGCCACCGTCACTTTTATATCGAGAAAATTTTTACCGGTGACCGCACCTGCACTGTGGCCAAGCTTCTCCAAGGTGAAGAACGTGTCGCCGAAATTGCCAGAATGCTTGGAGGGAGTTGTGAAGAAGAAGCAACCAGGCTCCACGCTGAACAAATCCTGAAACAGGTCTGCAGTGAATAAAAATTTTAGGACCGGTTAACTTAAAAATTGCGGGGAAGGGTTTTCAGGGGGAGACTAAGGAGTGAATTGATGTGTTCAGCGCCTCCTTGCGGCGCCAGCTTCTTGGTCTTCTCTTTTTTTTCTTTGTAGGAACCGCTTCTTTTTTTCTGGTTTTCCAAAGCTTCCTGGGAATCCCTTCACATTATCGGGTAAGTGTTGGTGAAAAACTTGACTTCGGTATTTCTTCGCTTCCCTCTCAGATTTCTAAATTAGTTACCGTCTATGTCCGAGAAAGCGAAAAGGTAAGCTGGCAGCAGCAAAGTTGCGGCCCACCAGTAGCGTTGGCTCCGGGAAGCATCGATTTAGAACTACGGGTTTTTCATTTCCTACCTTTGAAGCGAGTGACGGTTGAGGTTGTTCCCCCTGCTAAAGTGGTCGCAGGTGGGCATTCAATCGGGGTGCTCCTGCAAAAAGAAGGTGTTATGGTTGTCGGCTATGCAGACATTTCTTGTAGTGATGGAAAAAAGTGCTGCCCGGCAAAAGAAGCAGGAATCGAGCCCGGGGATTTAATTCTTCGAGTTGAGGGGACACCAGTTCACAGCAATACCCAGCTCAGTTCGCTTATCGATCAACTAGCCCACGAGAAAGAAGCTTTAGAATTCGAGGTGAAGCATCAAGGAAAGTTGCGTCACCTTGTTCTTAGACCAAAGTACTGTCCTCAGGTGAAACGTTATCGTATTGGCCTCTATGTGCGTGACGGAACTGCAGGCATGGGAACCTTGACCTTTTATGATCCCCAAACAAAGAGATATGGGGCGCTTGGACACTCAGTGCTCGACCCAGATACTAATCGTAGCATTGAAATAGAAAAAGGTCAGATTGTTGAGGCTTCAGTTCAAGGAATTTTGCAGGGGAAGCGCGGCCGAATCGGAGAAAAACTAGGCTTTTTCGTGAATAAAAGCAGGATTTTGGGAAGTATTGAAGAAAACTCGAAGTTCGGTATTTTCGGGAAACTCGAACAGGAAGTTCCAAACCCTATTTTTCCTGAACCCCTTCCCGTCGCTCTCAATACTTCCCAGATACGCGAGGGGCCTGCAGAAATCCTCACTGTCCTCCAGGGGGAAAAGATCGAGTCATTTCAAGTCGAGATTCAGAAAGTTTTTCTTTACCCCAGATCAGACGGGAAGGCTTTTATCCTGAAGATTACTGATCCCCAACTGCTGCAGAAAACTGGGGGAATTGTTCAAGGGATGAGTGGAAGCCCGGTAATCCAGGATGGTAGACTCGTGGGTGCTGTTACTCATGTTTTTGTCAATGATCCCACTCGCGGCTATGGTATACTCGCTGGGTTGATGCTGGAAGAAGCGGAACTCATTCCTAAAAATGCTGGCCAGACAATGTCTGGCCTTTAATTTTCCTTGAGTCTTGTTAAGAAGACTTCTTTTGTAATTTTTTGATTGGATTTGCTTGGAGCCAGTACATGATTGGTCAGTCTTTCCCATAATTCGCGAAAGGATCTGTTGCTGGCACGTCGAATTCTAAAATTCAATTCAATTAAATACGGGAGGAACGTAGGGGGCGAAAATTGTGTCTAAGATCATTAAAGTTATGGTAGTGGATGATAATAAGGAATTTTGTGAAATTTTAAAAGAATATCTTGAAAGTCAAGGTGACTTTGTGGTTACAGGGATAGCTTACAACGGTTTCCAAGCACTTGACCTGCTTAAGCAAGAAATTCCTGACGTAATGATTCTCGATATTATCATGCCCCACCTTGATG
>DAINRC010000088.1:0-4489 GCA_036742135.1 Bacillota bacterium | reverse complement strand
GGCTCGGAGTTTTGGAAAGAATTTCTTTAGAATTTGAGGCAAGGCCGAAAATCATTATCCTGACGGCTTTTGGTCAGGAGGCAATCACCAAAAAGGCGTTAGAGCTCGGTGCGGACTACTATATCCTGAAACCATTTGATCTTGATGTTTTGGGAGCACGCATCAGGCACCTGGTAGGTGCCAGCACAGTCTCAGTTTCCGGGTCCTACTCTCCGGTAAGGAACCGCAATCTTGATGTTGAAGTAACTAACCTGATCCACGAAATGGGGGTTCCCGCTCATGTAAAAGGTTACCAGTACTTGCGTGATGCGATCATTCTAGTGATCAATGATGTGAACTTGTTAGGTGCAGTAACTAAAGAGCTTTACCCCATGATTGCTGAAAAGTACAATACCACACCAAGCCGTGTTGAACGAGCCATCCGCCATGCGATAGAACTTGCTTGGTCACGAGGAAACATCGAACTGATGAACCGCTTTTTCGGCTACACTATTGATGTAGAGCGGGGGAAACCAACGAATTCGGAGTTCATTGCCATGGTAGCAGACAGGCTCCGGATTGGGGCCAAGGTCAGTTGAGCACTAAGGCAACTTGATGTCCTTGCACCTGCAGTTTTTGTTAGTATAAAATCTTAGTTTAAGAGGATGATTCTCATTGGGGTGCTGGGATATGGTAATAAAAGGGAAAGCAAGAGTCAACAAGCGCACAAAAGATCTGGTTAAGGAACTACAAGCCCATGAAATAGCGGTAATCGATCATCCTGATCTCGATGAAGTGGCAGCAAAGAGCCTGATCAAATGCAAGCCGCGGGCAGTGATCAATGCCAGTTCTTCAATAACAGGGAGATATCCCAATACGGGACCCCTTTCCCTGTTGAGGGCAGGGGTCCCTCTTATTGATGAAGCTGGTTCCTCAGTGATGACAGAAATCCGTAGTGGTGACGAAATAACTTTGCTGCCTGATGGGATCTACCGCGATGGCCGAAGAATAGCCACCGGAAAGTGGCTTACCGAAGGAGAAGTTCAGCAGAAAATGGCGGTTGCCCAGGAGAATTTGAAAAAAGAACTGGCGAAGTTTGTAGAAAACACCCTTTCTTACGCCCGCAAGGAACAGGGATTAATCCTTGGTGATTACCCTGTTCCCGCAATTAAGACAAATTTTCGGGGTCGCCACGCTCTTGTCGTGGTTCGCGGGCAAGGCTATGAGGAAGACATTCAAGCAATTCGACCTTACATCGAAGAAGTAAAGCCAGTTCTGGTAGGTGTGGATGGTGGAGCAGATGCTTTGCTTGAACTTGGGTATCGACCTGATTTGATTATTGGTGATATGGATAGTGTTTCTGATGAAGCTCTGCTCTGCGGTGCCGAACTGGTTGTCCACGCTTATCCTAATGGGTATGCCCCAGGACTGCAGAGGGTGCAGAGCCTGGGGTTAGATGCAGTGCTTTTTCCGGCACCGGGAACGAGCGAGGACATAGCTCTGCTTCTGGCGTACGAAAAAGGTGCTGACCTGATTGTTGCTGTAGGCACCCATTCGAATATGATTGATTTTTTGGAAAAAGGCCGCTCGGGAATGGCAAGCACTTTTTTGGTCCGCTTGAAGGTAGGGTCAATTCTGGTTGATGCCAAGGGAGTAAGCAAACTCTATAGGCAAAGGCTACGTTTTCATCATCTTGCTGAAATCTTCCTGGCAGCATTGATTCCTCTTGTGGTCATTGCTGCCGTTTCCCCGGCCACAAAGCAGTTTTTTCAGTTACTACTTCTCCAACTGAAGTTCCTTTTCCGAATCTAGGGGGAGAGGAGGAACTTGGTCATTGATCGACTTGAAATATCACATTGCTTCACTTGTTGCGGTTTTTCTGGCACTGGGGATTGGAATTTTTATCGGGACCACGATGATCGGAAGTGATGTCATCTTAAAGCAACAGGAGCGGCTGGTCCTGAGCCTTCAAGAAAAATTCGACTCTCTGCGTGCAGAAAACCAAAAAGCAGCAGAGACCATTGCTGAACTGGAAGCTGAACGGGCTCTGCAGGAGGAGTTTAATCGCTTGGTGTTCCCGCTCCTCGTCCAGGGCAGGCTGCAGGGGCGGAGCATGGCGCTTATCAATACCTATGGTAAAGAAGAACATGAATTCCTTGTTAATGTTTTGCGGATGGCTGGAGCAAATGTCAAGTCTCTAACTGTGGTCAATCTAGCACTTTTTGAAAACCCCGAGCTTTGCCAAGAGATGACCCAAATTTTAGGGTTGGAAGGTGATTCCGAGAAAGACAGTCTTATGGAAGCCCTTGCCGCAAGGCTTTCTTTGGCCCTGATTTCTGGGGGCGATCAGGAATTGGTGAAATTTCTCGAAGAGAAAGGAATGCTCAAAATTTCAGGAAGCTACGGTTCTCCTGTTGAAGACGTAGTTCTCATCGGAGGTAGAGTCAATAAAGACGATGTCAGCATCAAATTTTTCGACCTGGTATTGGTCAGAACTTTAAAGAACAATGGAGTTAAGGTGTTCGGGGTGGAAGATACTAAGGTGCCGGTTTCCTGTATGCGCTATTACCAGAGTGTCCAAATACCGACAGTGGACAATATCGACACCATCTACGGCCAGTTTGCTTTAATCAGAGCACTCGAAGGATTTCCTGGAAATTACGGGGTTAAGAAAACTGCCGACAGTTTTCTACCACCTCTGAGTTAGGGGAGATAGTTTTGCTTTCCGTGTTGATTCCTGCTTACAATGAAGAAGAAACAGTGGCAAAAACCGTGGAAGCGGTGCGAAAAGTTCAAGGTGTCGCTCAGATCCTTGTGGTTGATGATGGTTCTACTGATAAGACTGAAAAGCAAGCAAGACTTGCTGGAGCGGAAGTCCTCCGACTGGAGCGGAATATGGGGAAGGGAGAGGCCCTTAATCGAGGAGTTCCTTTGCTAACGCAGCCGCTGATCGCCTTTCTTGATGCTGATCTTGGAGAAAGTGCCATCGAGTTAGAAAAACTGGCTGCACCTGTGATTGCCCATGAGGCTGATCTTGCTATTGCTGCTTTTCCTTCAGGAGGAAAAGGCGGTGGCTTTGGCTTGGTCAAAAAACTTGCGCGCACAGGAGTTTATTTGCTGAGTGGTCTTGCTCTTGACAGCTCGCTGTCAGGTCAGAGGGTGATGACGCGTGAAGTCCTCAAGGCAGTCCTCCCTTTCGCTCGTGGTTATGGTGTCGAGGTGGCGATGACCGTGAGAGCGGCCAGGAAAGGCTTCCGCATCGTAGAAGTACCCACCTCAATGAAGCACAGGGTTACAGGTAGAGACCTGGCGGGTTTCTACCATCGAGGTAAACAGTTTTGGGACGTGTTTCTGGCACTATTGAAGGAGTTCTGGTCAAGGTGAAGCCGGGAGAAGTTGTTTTCGGACTCGGTGTGGGATTTTTTCTTACTCTTATCGCTTTCCCTCTTTTTGTGAAAATATTTCAGAAAGAAAAAGCAGCCACCCGCAACTATCGGGGAGAACTCATTCCTACAGCTACGGGATCCCTTTTTGTGTTCGTCTACCTCGTTTTTGTGATCTTAGTCAGCAACTGGTGGAAATCCAAGTTGCTTCTCCCCTTTTTCGTGGGAATATTGCTCTTTTCCTTTTTGGGGCTACTTGATGATCTTTTAGGATCCCGAGAGAACAGGGGCTTGCGCGGCCATTTTCGGGCACTTCTTAGAAAGGAGCTGACTACCGGAGGACTGAAAGCAATTGGAGGAATTTTGGGAGCGCTTCTTATAAGCGTAACTACTTTTCCCTCAGGCCCCTGGTGGGAGATGATTACGGCCACTCTGCTCATTGCTCTTTCTGCTAATGCCCTTAATCTTCTCGATTTAAGACCTGGAAGAGCGATCAAGGGCTTTTATCTCTGGTTTTTCGCCCTTGCTCTGGGATCCCGGCACAACTCCCTTTTTTTACTTCTTCCTCTTGCAGGTGGTTTGCTTGCCTATGCTCCTTATGATTTCAAGTCAAAGGTAATGCTTGGTGATTCTGGTTCCAACCTCCTGGGGGCCAGCCTAGGAATGATAACCGCGTGGGTGCTTCCTTTTCCAACCCAGATTGTGGTTGTCGGACTTTTGGTGCTTTTCCACCTTTTTACTGAGAAATACTCATTGACTGAAGTCATTGAAAAAAATCCGCTTCTCAAGTTTCTGGATGAACTTGGCCGACAGAAGCAATCTGAGTGAACAGTAGCTTTTAAGGAAGTTCGCAACAGCTTCGAGAAACACTATAGTTTATTTCGCTATTCTGCTAGCATAAAAGTATGGAACTCCTATCCATTGGAGAAACAGCAAAGAGATTAGGTGTGCACCCGGACAGGCTTCGAGCATGGGAAAAACAGGGACTGATTAGGCCTGTGCGGTTGCCCACACATACATGCGGAGTTACCCGGTCTCCTGAGAGCTTTTGCTCTCCCGCTGTCAAGCGGTCCGTGCTCGGCCTTTGCCCTTCTGGTGCAGCACTCCCGTCCGGGTGGGACTCCCGG
>DAINRC010000087.1:0-7172 GCA_036742135.1 Bacillota bacterium | reverse complement strand
CCTGACAAATTCACTGACGAGTTTTCCCTGACATTTTCATTGACGCTTGACATTTTTTATTCAGTTGGAGTAGGCTCAGCGTCATTTTCCACAACCTTCACATTACGGTAGCGGGCCATTCCTGTTCCTGCGGGGATCAGCTTCCCAATAATTACATTTTCTTTAAGGCCGAGCAGAGAGTCAACCTTTCCTTTGATTGCTGCATCTGTGAGCACCCTGGTGGTCTCCTGGAACGATGCTGCCGACAGGAAAGACTCCGTTGCCAAAGAAGCCTTAGTGATTCCTAAGATCACCGGTTTAACGGTTGCCGGTTCTCCTCCTTCAGCAAGAACCCGCTTGTTTTCCTCTTCAAAGTCGAAGATTTCCACAAGCCCTCCGGGAAGCAGTTCAGTGTCTCCGGGATCTTCCACTTTAACCCTGCGCAACATCTGCCTGATGACGATCTCGATGTGCTTATCATTGATGTCCACCCCCTGCATCCGGTAGACCTTCTGGACTTCGCGGAGCAAGTACATCGCTACAGGAATAATCCCCTTAATCCGGAGCAGGTCGTGAGGATTAACGGCGCCTTCGGTTAACTCTTCACCTGCTTTCACAAACTGACCTTCTTTAACCTTGAGGCGCGAGCCCGGTGGAATCTGGTAGGTGTGATTTTCTTTTTCTCCCAAGATCGTTACTTCACACTTCTCTTCCTCTTCCTTGATCTCGACAATACCGTCGATCTCAGCAATGACGGCCTGGCCTTTCGGCTTGCGAGCCTCGAAGAGTTCCTCTACCCGCGGCAGACCCTGGGTAATGTCCTCACCAGCAACCCCTCCTGTGTGGAAGGTGCGCATGGTCAGCTGGGTTCCCGGCTCACCAATCGACTGAGCTGCCATGATCCCCACAGCTTCACCGACATCAACGAGAAAACCAGTGGCCAGATTGCGCCCATAGCACTTCTGGCAAACTCCATGTCTCGTCTTACAGGTGAGCACTGACCTGATCAATACTTTCTTGATCCCCGCGGCCTTGATTGCAGCAGCGTGCTCCTCAGTAATCTCAGCATCTGCAGGAACGATCACTTCGCCGGTTTCCGGATGCACCACATCCTCAAGGGTGTAGCGCCCGATAATCCTTTCTTCAAGGGTTTCAATGACAGTTTCGCCATCTGTGAACTCCTCTACATAAACCCCTTCTTTGGTGCCGCAGTCTTCTTCGCGAACGATCACATCCTGGGCTACATCAACGAGCCTGCGGGTGAGGTAACCGGAGTCTGCAGTCCGCAGGGCAGTATCAGCAAGCCCTTTTCTAGCACCGTGAGTGGAAATAAAGTACTCCAGAACAGTGAGACCCTCACGGAAGTTGGACTTGATCGGAAGGTCGATGATGCGCCCCGACGGATCCGCCATCAAACCTCTCATTCCAGCCAACTGGCGGATCTGCTGGATGTTTCCCCTGGCCCCCGAGATCGCCATCATGTACACCGGATTGGTTGGCTCCAGAACCCTCATTAAGGCCTCGGTCACCTTTTCGGTGGCTTTTTGCCAGATCCCGGTTACCTTCTGATAGCGCTCCTCCTGGGTAATCAGTCCGTTCATGTACTGCTCCTCAACAACCGCTACCTCAGCTTCAGCCTCGGCAAGAATCTCCTCTTTGTCAGGAGGTATGGTAATGTCGGTGATCCCAATGGTGATTCCCGCTTTTGTGGCATACTTGAAGCCCAGTTCCTTAATTCCGTCAAGTAAAGCCGCGGTCTTGCTGTAACCAAGTTGGCGGTAGCTTTTGGCAATGATCTGCTCCAGGGTCTTCTTGGTAACAACTTCATTAACATACCCGAGTTCATCGGGAATCACTTCATTAAAGATCAGCCTCCCAGGCGTTGTCTCCAGAATTTGGCCATCCTTGCGCACCTTTATCCTGGCATGGAGATCAACGACTCCGCACTCGCAGGCATAAATCGCCTCATAAGGATCGCTGAAAATTTTTCCTTCCCCACGAGCCCCTTCCTTCTCTAGAGTCAGGTAATAACACCCCAAAACCATGTCTTGGGTCGGGGTCACCACAGGGCTGCCATCTTTGGGGTTGAGAAGGTTGTGGCTCGAAAGCATCAGGATCCGGGCTTCAGCCTGAGCTTCGGAAGACAGAGGAACGTGAACAGCCATCTGATCGCCATCAAAGTCAGCGTTGTATCCGGTACAGACCAGAGGATGGATCTGGATCGCCCGACCCTCAACAAGAACAGGCTCAAACGCCTGGATCCCCAGCCTATGGAGGGTAGGAGCACGGTTCAACAGCACCGGATGTTCCTTGATCACGTCTTCGAGAACGTCCCACACTTCGTTTCGCATCCGTTCCACCATGCGCTTGGCGCTTTTGATGTTATGAGCATACCCCTCACTAACCAGCCTCTTCATCACAAAGGGCTTGAACAGCTCGAGAGCCATTTCTTTCGGCAACCCGCACTGGTGGAACTTGAGTTCAGGACCCACGACAATTACGGAACGCCCCGAATAATCTACCCGCTTCCCCAGCAGGTTTTGGCGAAAGCGTCCCTGCTTCCCTTTGAGCATATCACTCAAAGATTTAAGTGGCCTGTTGCCCGGACCGGTCACTGGCCTTCCCCGTCTGCCGTTGTCGATTAAGGCATCAACTGCCTCCTGGAGCATCCGCTTCTCATTGCGCACAATGATGTCCGGAGCACCCAAGTCGAGAAGGCGCTTCAGCCTGTTGTTCCGGTTGATCACCCTCCGGTAGAGGTCATTGAGGTCAGAAGTAGCAAAACGACCACCATCCAACTGCACCATGGGGCGCAGTTCTGGAGGAATTACTGGAATTACCTCGAGAATCATCCACTCGGGCCGATTACCCGACTTTCTAAAGGCCTCCACAACCTCCAACCTGCGGATCGCCCGCACTTTTCTCTGCCCTGTGGATTCCCGGATCTCGGCCCGCAGTTCTTTGCTCAACTCCTCGAGGTCAATCTCTTCGAGGAGCTCCTTGATGGCTTCAGCTCCCATCCCCGCGCGGAAGCGGTTGCCGTACTTCTCCCGGCACTCGCGATATTCCGCCTCTGTTAGCAACTGTTTTTTCGTGAGTGGGGTATCCCCCGGATCAATGACGATATAATTAACAAAGTAAAGCACCTTCTCCAACGCCCGTGGAGAAAGATCAAGAAGCAGCCCCATTCTGCTGGGGATCCCTTTAAAAAACCAAATATGGGAAACTGGAGCAGCCAGTTCAATGTGCCCCATGCGTTCGCGGCGCACCTTTGATCTAGTAACCTCAACCCCACAGCGGTCACAGATGATACCCTTGTAGCGCACACGCTTGTATTTACCACAGTGGCATTCCCAGTCTTTTGTCGGGCCGAAGATCCGCTCGCAGAAAAGCCCATCACGCTCTGGCTTCAAGGTGCGGTAGTTAATGGTCTCCGGCTTTTTCACTTCCCCGCTTGACCATGACCGGATCTGCTCCGGAGAAGCCAAACCAATACGGATCCGTTCAAAGTTGCTCACATCGAGCATAACGCTCACTCCCTTCCCAACTTCCAAAGGCACCTTAATTTTCCTCATCTACAGAAACATCTTCGTACAAGGACTGCATCCCCTGCTCAACTCTCGCCTCTGGAGAAGAAGTGGATCCCGAAAGTTCGATCTTAGTGAGTTCTTCACCGTAGGGTACTAGCCTTTCCTCTTCTTCAGAGTCTTCCTCCCGCTCATCACCAGCATCGTTTTCCTGAGCGGCTAGGCTCCTTGATTTGGAGCCACTTTTGGCCACATTCTTGACACCTGTTATATCCAGTTCGAGCTCTTTAGCTGCCTCACTGATATCTTCTTCACCTTCTTTAATCTCGATCTCCTCGTCAGTTTCTGAAAGAACACGGACATCAAGGCAGAGACTCTGCAGCTCTTTAATGAGAACCTTAAAGGATTCGGGAACACCGGGTTCGGGAACACTCTCGCCCTTGACAATCGCTTCATAGGTTTTGACTCTTCCAACAACATCGTCTGACTTGACGGTAAGGATCTCCTGAAGGGTATAAGCTGCCCCATAAGCTTCCAAGGCCCATACTTCCATCTCTCCGAAACGCTGGCCACCAAACTGAGCTTTTCCACCAAGCGGCTGCTGGGTGACCAGAGAATACGGGCCTGTAGAACGGGCGTGAATTTTGTCATCCACCAGGTGGGCCAGCTTCATCATGTAGAGGTAGCCCACAGTTACCTCGCGAGCAAACGGCTCCCCTGTCCGGCCATCATAAAGGATGGTTTTGCCATCTGGAGGCAAATTGGCTTTTTTCAAGGTTTCCACAATGTCCTCTTCGCGCGCCCCGTCATATACCGGGCAAGCCACGTAGATCCCCAGCTCCTTGGCCGCCCAGCCCAGATGACACTCCAGAATCTGGCCAATGTTCATTCTGGAAGGCACACCAAGGGGATTGAGAACAATCTCCACTGGTGTCCCATCAGGCAGGAAGGGCATGTCTTCTTCCGGTAAGATCTTGGAGATGACCCCCTTGTTTCCGTGCCTCCCGGCCATCTTGTCACCCACCGAAATTTTCCTCTTCTGGGCGACATAAACCCGCACCAGCTGGTTCACTCCAGGTGGAAGCTCATCTCCCTTGTCACGGGAGAAGACCTTGACATCAACAACCCTGCCAGACTCGCCATGAGGCACCCGCAGAGAGGTATCCCTGACCTCGCGGGCCTTTTCTCCAAAAATCGCCCTCAGAAGGCGCTCTTCTGCCGTCAGCTCAGTTTCCCCTTTGGGGGTCACCTTGCCGACGAGGATGTCACCCGGCCTCACCTCTGCTCCAACCCTGATGATCCCTCTTTCATCGAGGTCTTTGAGCACATCCTCGCCGACATTGGGAATATCTCTGGTGATCTCTTCAGGACCTAATTTGGTGTCCCTGGCATCACACTCGTATTCCTCGATATGAATCGAAGTAAAAATGTCCTCCTTGACCAGCTTTTCGCTGATCAGAATGGCATCTTCGAAGTTGTAGCCCTCCCAGGGCATGAAAGCAACCAAAACATTGCGCCCCAGGGCCAACTCTCCGCCAGAAGTGCAAGGTCCGTCAGCAATGACTTCTCCTGCAGAAACCCGCTGCCCTTTGTGGACTATCGGTTTCTGGTTGATGCAAGTGCCCTGGTTGGAACGGGCAAACTTGGTGAGCCGATAAGTATCCAGGGTTCCGTCATCACGTTTGATCACAATTTCTTCTGACGTCACCCTTTGGACAACCCCATCATGCTCAGCAATAACGACAACTCCCGAGTCCCGCGCCACCCGGGCTTCGATTCCTGTACCCACCAGGGGCGGCTCGGTGCACAGCAGAGGCACAGCCTGGCGCTGCATGTTCGCCCCCATTAAGGCGCGGTTGGCGTCATTGTGCTCCAGGAAGGGAATCAGCGATGCAGCCACACTGACAACCTGCTTGGGAGAAACATCCATGAAATCCACTTCATTCGGGGAGACAACGATAATATCTTTCCCGTGTCTGGCATTAACCCTTGAAGTCAGAAAGCGACCTTCTTCATCAATTGGTTCGTTTGCCTGAGCGATCACATACTGATCCTCTTCATCAGCAGAAAGATAAACGATTTCATTGGTCACGACTCCCCTTTCTTTGTCAACTTTGCGGTAAGGAGTCTCGATAAAACCGAACTCATTGACCCGGGCGTAAGTGCTCAAAGAACCGATGAGGCCGATGTTAGGACCTTCCGGAGTCTCAATCGGGCAAACGCGACCATAGTGGGAGTGGTGGACATCGCGAACTTCAAAACCTGCACGCTCTCTGCTCAAACCCCCGGGACCAAGAGCACTCAGGCGTCTCTTATGGGTCAGTTCTGCCAACGGGTTAGTTTGATCCATAAACTGGGACAACTGGCTGCTTCCGAAAAACTCCTTAATGGCAGCGACAACAGGGCGGATGTTGATCAGTGTCTGGGGTTTAACAGCATCAAGGTCCTGAATCGTCATCCGTTCCCTGACAACCCGCTCCATTCTCGCCAAACCAATGCGGAACTGGTTCTGAAGAAGCTCACCAACGGAACGCAGGCGCCTGTTGCCCAGGTGGTCAATATCATCGACTTCTCCTTCTCCCTTGATCACCTTGAGCAAATAAGCAATCACCGCGATGATATCTTCTTTGGTCAAGCACCTGACATCAAGAGGAATATCTAAGCCCAGCTTTTTGTTCAGCTTGTAGCGCCCCACCTGACCGAGGTCATAGCGGCGTGGTTCGAAGAAAAGATTTTCCAAAAGGGCGCGGGCGCTCTCCATCGTGGGAGGCTCGCCCGGGCGTTGCCTCTTGTAGATCTCTACCAGGGCTTCTTCCTGAGACTGGGTGGTGTCCCGCTCAAGAGTGGCCTTAATAAACTCATCTTCTCCGAAAAGCTCGATAATACTGGAATTAGTCGCATAACCCAAAGCACGCAGCAAAACAGTTGCTGGGAGCTTGCGCGTGCGGTCAACACGGACATAAATAACACCTTGGAGATCCGTTTCCAGCTCCAGCCAGGCACCCCTGTTGGGGATTACCGTGGCCCCAAATGTCTTCTTGCCAGCAGCATCGACATCCTGATGATAATAGACGCCCGGCGAGCGGACAAGCTGACTCACGATCACCCGCTCAGCCCCATTGATCACAAAAGTCCCCTTGGGAGTCATCAGGGGGAAGTCCCCCATAAAGACCTCGTGCTCAACGATTTCGCCAGTCTCCTTATTGGTCAAACGCGCTGTTACCCGCAGCGGAGCAGCGTAGGTGACATCACGCTCTTTGCACTCTTCCACTGAATACTTGGGTTCCCCTAGCGTATAATCTATAAATTCAAGGGACAGGTTACCAGTGAAGTCCTGGATCGGAGAGACCTCACGAAAGAGCTCTCGCAAGCCCTCTTGCAAAAACCACTCATAAGACTTTTTCTGAATTTCGATCAAATAGGGCATATCCAGAACTTCGGAAATACGCCCAAAACTCCATCTTGTGCGTTGTCCTGAGGGAACCGGCTTGGGATAAGCCACGAGTTCACACCTCGCCTTTATAGTGAAACTAGTAACTCCTCGAAAGCAGCTAATTAAAGTTTGCTGACCTAATAGACATTCTCAAATATTATCACAGAAAACAAACGTTGTCAAGAAAATTGTGGCCTGATGTGATCCGTCTGTGATATTGTCAGGGTAAAATC
>DAINRC010000086.1:0-7292 GCA_036742135.1 Bacillota bacterium | reverse complement strand
TGGGGGTCTTACCTCCTGGTGGCCCTGACCCTGACTGCAGGAACAGCTTTCCTGATGTGGCTTGGGGAGATGATTACGGAAAAAGGCATCGGGAACGGGATTTCCCTGCTGATCTTTGCTGGTATCGTCTCCCGCCTCCCGGGAGGAGCAGTGAAGATCCTCCAGGAGGCCCAGGTTGGCGCGATTTCGATCACCAGTATTATTCTTCTGGTTGTTCTAGGGTTGCTGGTAATCGCTGCAGTTGTCGCCGTCCAGGAAGCTCAGCGGCGGATTCCGGTGCAGTATGCCAAACGGGTAGTGGGGCGTCGGGTCTATGGCGGCCAGAGCACCCATATCCCCCTGCGGCTTAACATGGCTGGCGTGATCCCGGTGATCTTCGCCATGTCGATCTTAATGTTTCCGGTGCAGATTGCCCAGTGGATCAATCACCCCTGGGCTCAGGCGGTTGCTAATAGTTTGCACTTTGGGACAGCCTTGAATACGGTGCTTTACGCTTTGCTGATTATCTTCTTTACCTTTTTCTACACAGCAGTGGTTTTCAACCCCATGGATGTTGCTGATAACCTGAAGAAATACGGTGGTTTTGTTCCGGGGCTGCGCCCTGGGCGACCAACTGGAGAGTATATCAACAGGGTTCTCACAAGGCTGACTCTCGCCGGGGGAATATTCCTGGCAATTATCGCTATTCTTCCAAATTTCATGATTGCTGTGACCAAGATTCCGAACCTTTATTTTGGAGGAACAGCACTCCTGATCGTTGTTGGTGTCGCCCTGGAGACGATGAAGCAATTCGAGGCTCACTTGCTGATGCGTCACTACCAGGGCTTCATGAAATAAGTTGGTGAGGTGGAGAGTGGAAATGAGAATTTTGCTGATGGGGCCACCAGGTGCGGGAAAAGGAACCCAGGCGGCGAAAATCGCTGCCCACTTCGGAATACCACACATTTCTACAGGGGATATCTTTAGGGCTGCGATCAACTCAGGCAGTGAGCTGGGGAAAAAACTTAAACAGTTCCTCGATTCTGGGCAACTGGTCCCTGACGAGGTAACCATTGCCGTTGTCAGGGAGCGGCTGGAGCAGCCTGACTGTGAAGACGGTTTTTTGCTTGACGGGTTTCCGCGGACCATCCCGCAGGCGGAAGCACTTGACAAGATGCTGGAACAAATGGGCAAAGAACTTGACATCGTCCTCAACATTTCTGTTGCTCCGGAGATCATTGTGCAGCGGCTGAGTGGTAGAAGAATCTGCCGCAACTGCGGTGCTACCTATCACGTTAAGTTCCAGCCGCCAAGGCAACCTGGGGTCTGTGACCACTGTGGGGGAGAACTTTACCAGCGCAGTGATGACAACGAAGAAACTGTCAAGGAAAGGCTCGATGTCTACACCAAACAAACTGCTCCTCTGCTGGATTACTACCGGGAGCGTGGGCTCCTCTACCAGATTGACGGGGACCAGAGCATTGATCAGGTCTGGTCAGAAATTGAGAGGGCTTTGAGGAGCATAAAGAGATGATCATTTTGAAAACACTGAGTGAATTTCCCTATCTCCGAAAGGCAGGAAAGATTGTGGCAATGACCTTGGAAGAGTTGAAAAAATATATCAGGCCGGGAGTGACTACAGGAGAACTCAACCAGATCGCTGATGATTTCATTCGGCGTTTGGGTGCACGACCAGCTTTTCTTGGCTACCACGGATTCCCGGGAAGTATTTGCACTTCGGTCAACAATGAGGTTGTTCACGGGATACCTGGTAAGAGGAAGCTTGTCAGTGGCGACATTATCAGTATCGATGTCGGTGCGATCTACGAGGGATACTGTGGAGATGCGGCAGCTACCTTTCCGGTGGGGCAGATTTCTCCGGAGGCGCAACGCCTCCTCGAGGTTACCGAAAAGGCTCTTTATCTAGGAATCGAACAAGCGGTTCCGGGGAACCGTATTGGTGATATTTCTGCAGCTATTCAGAGTTTTGTGGAAGCAAATGGTTACAGCGTTGTCAGGGACTTTGTTGGGCATGGCATCGGCAGAAACATGCACGAGGATCCGCAGGTTCCCAATTTTGGGAAGCCTGGGCACGGCCCCCGAATTCGTCCCGGTCTGGCGATTGCCATCGAGCCGATGGTAAACATGGGCACACACGAGGTTGTTGTCTTGGGTGATGGGTGGACAGTTGTCACCAAAGATGGTAGCCTTTCCGCTCATTTTGAGCATTCTGTGCTGGTTACCAAGGGCCAGCCCGAAATTTTGACTGCTCTTTGAGAGGAAGCGGGGAGGAGTTTGCGTGAAAGACGGCTTGAAGGTTGGCCAGTTGGTCTGTTCAAAGCGAGGTCGCGACCGGGGAAAGTTTTACCTTGTGATCGAAGTTATCGACGATTCCTTCGTTTATCTTGTAGATGGCGACAAGAGGAAAATGGAAAACCCGAAGCGGAAAAATGTCAAGCATCTGCAGGTTTTTCCCTTGATTTCTGAGGAGCTAGCTGCTAAGTGGGAAGCCGGTCAGAGGGTTGGGGATAGTGAGATCCGCAGGGTGATCACCAGCTTCCAAAGGCAGGTTACAGGTAATCAGGATGCACAGTGAGGGGGTAGGGAGATGTTATGCCCAAGTCGAAGCCGAACGTGATCGAGGTTGAGGGAACTGTAGTCGAAGCACTACCCAATGCCATGTTCCGCGTTGAACTGGACAACGGACACAAGGTTCTGGCCCATGTTTCCGGTAAAATCAGGATGAATTTTATCAGGATCTTACCAGGAGACCGAGTAGTCGTCGAACTCTCGCCTTACGATCTCACCCGTGGGCGGATTGTCTACCGCCTGAAATCTTGATAAGATAAGGAGGATACTGGAAGGTGAAGGTCCGGACTTCGGTAAAACCAATTTGTGAAAAGTGTAAAGTGATCAGGAGAAAAGGAAAGGTTATGATTATTTGTGAAAACCCCAAACATAAACAAAAGCAGGGATAGGGTAATTTTAAGGAGGATTGGTGATGGCCAGAATTGCTGGTGTTGATTTGCCGCGAGACAAAAGGATCGAGATTGCTCTCACCTATATTTACGGGATCGGGCGCTCTTCAGCCAGAAAGATTCTTCAGAAAACAGGGGTCAACCCTGACACCAGGGTGAAGGACCTTACTGACGATGAAGTTAGCAGAATTGCTGAAGTCATCGACAAGGAATATACTGTTGAAGGTGACCTGCGGCGGGAAGTTGCCATGAACATCAAAAGGCTGATCGAGATCGGGTGCTACCGGGGCCTGCGCCACCGCCGTGGCCTACCAGTGCGCGGGCAGAGAACAAGGACTAATGCCCGAACACGGAAAGGCCCCAGAAAGACCGTTGGTGTCCGCCGCAAGAAATAATTAGGAAAGGAGGAAGAAGGTGGCAAGGAAATCAACAAGGCCGAAACGCAGGGAACGCAAGAATGTGGAGCATGGGATTGCTCACATTAAATCTACTTTCAATAACACAATCATCACGATCACTGATATGGCAGGGAACACCATTGCTTGGGCGAGTGCTGGCACAGTCGGGTTCAAGGGGACAAGAAAAGGAACTCCCTTTGCTGCTCAACTGGCTGCTGAGGCTGCTGCCAAGGCAGCGATGGAACATGGGATGAAGCAGGTAGAGTGTTACGTCAAAGGGCCTGGTAGTGGACGCGAGGCGGCGATCAGGTCTCTTCAAGCAGCAGGGCTTGAGGTTAGTATAATTAAAGATGTGACTCCAATACCACATAACGGTTGCCGTCCGCCAAAACGGCGACGGGTATAACTCGATCTTCAGGGAGGGACAAGATTCATGGCAAGATATACAGGTCCTGTGTGCCGGCTCTGCCGCCGCGAAGGTATTAAGCTTTACCTGAAAGGTGATCGCTGCTACACTGACAAGTGCGCCCTTGAGAGGAGGAATTATCCTCCTGGTGATCACGGCAGGGTGCGGCGCAAAATGACTGAATACGGAATGCAGCTTCGTGAAAAACAGAAAGCGAAGCGCATCTACGGTGTTTTGGAGCGGCAGTTCCGCAGATACTTCGAAATTGCTGAAAGGCAAAAAGGTATGACAGGGGAAAACCTCCTGCGATTGCTGGAACGCAGGCTGGACAATGTGGTCTATCGGCTCGGATTGGCGTCATCTCGGGCTGAAGCGCGCCAGTTTGTCCGTCACGGGCACATCACTGTGAACGGGAAGCGTGTGGATATTCCTTCTTACCTTGTGGAGATTGGAGATGAGGTTGCTGTTGCTGAAAAAAGCAGGAATCTGGTGCGGTTTGTAGAACTTGCCGAAGCAGCAGCACATAAGACTCCTCCTCCATGGCTGGAGCTGGATGTCGAAAACCTGCGAGGGCGTGTCATTGGCTTTCCCAGGAGAGAAGATATTGATGTGCCCATTAAGGAACACCTAATTGTTGAGCTTTATTCCCGGTGATGAACTGGGAAAGGAGGCGTTTGTCCAGTGCTGGAAATTGAAAAACCGACTATTGAATGTGTGCAGCGAGACGAAGCTGGAACCTATGGCAAATTTGTCATCGAACCGTTGGAGAGAGGCTATGGGACAACTCTAGGCAACAGCTTAAGAAGGGTTCTCCTCTCCTCGCTTCCTGGTGCTGCCGTAACTTCGGTAAAGATTGATGGTGTTCTCCATGAATTCAGCACCATTCCTGGGGTGCGTGAAGACACCACAGAGATCATCCTTAATCTCAAACAGCTTGCCATCAAAATGTTCGTAGATGAGCCTCAGATTTTGCGCATTGAGGCTGAAGGAGAAAAGGAGGTCTGTGCGCGGGATATCATTGCCGGAGCAGACATCGAGATCGTTAACCCGGACCTCCACATCGCCACTCTCGAAGCAGATGGTCGCCTCTTTATGGAAATGACCGTAGAGAAAGGCCGGGGTTACGTTCCAGCTGAGAAGAACAAGAAAAGTGACCAACCAATCGGAGTAATTCCGGTTGATTCCATTTTTTCGCCGATCCGCAAGGTGAACTACACTGTGGAGAATACCCGGGTCGGCCAGGTTACTGATTACGACAGGCTGATCCTTGAGGTGTGGACAAACGGGACAGTTACGCCTGAAGAGGCGATTAGTTTGTCCGCCAAGATCCTCACAGATTATCTCAAGTTTTTTGTTAACCTTACTGAAGAAATCGAAGCTGCTGAAGAAAGCGCCAAAGAAGAACCTGATGAGAAGAGTAAATTGTTAGAGATGCCGATCGAGGAGCTCGACCTTTCGGTGCGTTCTTATAACTGCCTGAAGCGGGCAGGGATCAACACTGTAGGTGACCTCGTGCAGAAGACCGAAGAAGAGATGATCAAGGTTCGCAATCTGGGGAAGAAGTCACTGGAAGAGGTTGACCAAAAGCTGGCGCAGCTGGGGCTTTCCTTGAGAAAAGCAGATGAGTGAAAAGTGAGGTGGATGCTCTGTGTATCGCAAGCTAGGAGTCAAGTCAGGACACCGGAAGATGATGCTCCGCAACATCGTGACTTCGCTTTTGCGGGAGGGACGCATCGAGACAACAGAACCGCGCGCCAAAGAACTGCGGAAACTGGCGGATAAAATGATCACCCTGGGGAAGAGGGGAGATCTCCATGCCCGCCGGCAGGCCCTGGCTTTTCTTTTAGATGAAACAGTTGTCAAAAAACTTTTTGACGAAATTGCTCCCCGATATGCTGACCGTTCTGGTGGCTATACCAGGATTACAAAAGTTGGTTACCGGCGCGGTGATGGGGCTCCAATGGTGATTGTGGAACTGGTTTAAGTGATGCGTTTCCTGAAGCTGGTTCTGGAATACGATGGAAGTGGATTTCACGGATTTCAAAAACAGACCGGGACAAGATTGCGCACCGTTCAAGGGGTTTTGGAAAACGCTCTCAAGAATTTGACCGGGGAAGAAGTCCAGGTCTACGGGGCTGGACGCACTGATGCGGGGGTTCATGCCCTCGGTCAGGTGGTTCACTTTGCCACTACAGCAACAATTCCTACTCACCGTTTTCCGGCTGCCTTGAATAGCTGCCTGCCGCCTGATCTTGTTGTGCTCAAGGCTGAAGAGGTTGACTCTTCTTTCCATGCCAGGTACAGTGCTCTTGCAAAAAAGTACTGTTACTTGGTATGGAATCAGGAAAGACCTTCAGCTTTACTGCGCAATTATTGTTTTCATTATCCTGTTCCCCTGGACTGTGGGTTGATGTCTAAGGGAGCTGCTTTTTTTGAGGGAGTTCATGACTTCCGTTCCTTTTCTGCTGCTGGAAGTAGTGCCAAAACAACGAGGCGACACCTTTTTTCCTTTAAAGTGCAGCGCAAGAGTGGGTTTGTTGTGTTTACGGTTACTGCAGACGGTTTCCTCTACAAGATGGTGCGCCTCATGGTGGGAACCTTGCTGGAAGTAGGCAGAGGAAAGTTGCCCCCAGAGGCAGTCAGAGAGATCTTAAAGGCAGAAAGACGCGGTCTTGGAGGGCCTGCGGTTCCTCCGCAGGGCCTTTACTTGGTTCGGGTGTATTACCCTGGAGACCGCTTGGATGAAGAAGATCATGGGGAAGTCGAGAGTTTGCCTTACTTTTCTCTGCTTTTTTCTTGACACTTGAGGGATTGTTCCTTAGAATAAAACCTGCTGACCGAAAATGTGGTCATGAGGATTGGGAGGTTCAAAAGAAATGAAAACATACATGGCCAAACCACAGGAAGTAGAGCGCAAATGGTACGTAATTGATGCTGCAGGAAAGACTCTCGGTCGGGTGGCCAGTGAAGCGGCACGCTTGTTGCGGGGAAAGCACAAGCCGATTTTTACTCCCCACATAGATGTTGGTGATCATGTCATCATTATTAATGCTGAGAAGGTAAGATTAACCGGTAAAAAAGCGGAAAAAAAGATGTTTATCTGGCACACACGCTATCCCGGTGGTTTGCGGGCGATGAATTACGCTACTCTTTTAAAAACTAAGCCGGAGCGGGCAATAGAAAAAGCAGTTTGGGGAATGATTCCTCACAACCGTTTGGGGAGAAAGATTTTCCGGAAGCTCCGGGTTTACCGGGGACCTGATCATCCCCACGCGGCCCAAAAACCAGAGCCCTGGGAAATCAAGGACTAGGGAAAGGAGGCGGAACGGTTGGAGCAGGTGCGCTACTATGGGACAGGAAGACGTAAGACTGCGGTCGCCCGAGTATGGATTGTTCCAGGAGATGGCGAAATCATCGTCAACAACAAGCCTGCGGACCAGTACTTCCCCACAAGAACCTTGCAGACGCTGATCCGACAGCCCTTGGAGATCACTCAAAATAGCGGACGTTTTAATGTCATCGCTAATGTTC
>DAINRC010000085.1:6901-7315 GCA_036742135.1 Bacillota bacterium | reverse complement strand
AATTGATGATAGTTTTAAAGTATTTTTTATCACTGGTATCGGAGGAGAAGGTAAATCCTCTCTAGCTGCATACTATAGCGAACAAAGTAAAAAATCTGAGAAATATGAAATCATAGACTGGAGAGACTTCAAGGAACAAGAACACAACTTCGACTTAAAAATCATAAACATCATAGAGAGAATAACTTATAACAATATAACCCATGAAAACCTGGTAGGACTTGAAACCGACACGCTAATAAATATTTTCTTTAGAGAACTAAAGGATAAAAGCTGCCTTTTTGTTTTCGACAATGTAGACTCCTATATTGACCTTGAAAAATTCGAACCCATAGGCAATATAGGAAAGCTTGTAGAGCTAGCATTAAAAAACCACCACAACTCAAAATTTATTTTCACCTGTCGACCTTTCAT
>DAINRC010000085.1:0-6769 GCA_036742135.1 Bacillota bacterium | reverse complement strand
ACCAATAGGCAGTACTCATATAGAGCAAATCGCCGAGCGGGCCCATAAATTTACAGACGGTCATGCACTATGGATATCCTTGATATTAGCTCAAGCCAAGAGAGGGTTACGCGAGGTTGACGATTTTTTATTAAAAATTGAAAAGAAACACATTACAGCACCATCTGAGAGCTCATTTCTTTCAGAGCGAATCTTGAGGGAGATATGGGACAGCCTTAATAGCAAGCAAAAGATATTACTGCGAACTCTAGCGGAGGCAGTCACCTCTGAAACTGAAGAGGAAATATCAAAGATCATTGGCAGCGAATTAAACTATAATCAATTCTCAAAATCCCTAAGAACACTGAAAGACCTTCATCTTATAGTAGTAAAGGGTGAAGAGTCGTATCTAGAACTGCACCCACTTGTCAAAGAATTCATCAAAACTAATTTCCCATCGCACGAACAAAAAAAATACATATCTTTATTCATTAGCTATTACGATAGAGTAATCGTACTTCTAAAGCCTCGACTCAACCAAATACTAAGCCTCGGCGAGTTCAAATCCTGGTCCAATAAAATTGAACTCCAAATAAACAACAAAGAATATAACGACGCCATAGCCTTATTACTTGAAATACATGACGCAATAATCAGGTCAGGCTACATAGAAGAATTTGTACGCTTATCGTGCCTTTTGCTAGACGGATTACAATGGAGCAAAAGAAACACAAGCCAAATAAAAAACCTTCCAAAATTCATAAACGAAGCCATCACATCTATCATTGACTATGGAGACAACAGCTCCGCAACAAAACATCTAGAAAGCTACAAGACCTCTATCGCCGGAAAAAACAACGAATACATACTTTCTTTATCATTATACACACACCTTCATTGGTACAATGGAAATTTCGCAGACGCTATAAAGTGCGGCGAAGAAGCCCAGCACTTAATATCGAGGAGTGGGGACTCTGATATATGGTCGGCGAAACATCGATTAAATCTTGCTTACAGAGACTCGAAAATAGCAAAAAATATAAATCTCGCTCTAAACTTCTTCTTATCCAGCTACGAGCTTGAGGAAATCATATCTCCAAACTCTTTTAATAGCGAAGTACCATATACACTATATGGAAATACCGGAAGATGCCTTCACTTTATGGAAAGATATGAAGATGCATTGAACTGTTATGCAAAATCAGCACTTCTGATATCAAAAGACAACACCGCAGATGAAGAGCTTAATAAAGGATATGCATTTAGCTGGATCGGCGAAACGCTGAAAATATCAGGCAGCGAAGATTACCTCTATTTCTTATTGTACGCACACCAAAGTTGGAAAACGGTTGCCCCTCCGCTAGCAAACAAAATAGAAGAGATTATAAACACATTGCCTAAGACACCCACTATGAAATCAATACGTTCCACTAGCAGCTGGGATATAGAAAGGTATTGTACTGACTGGTATCAAAAAAGGGTTAAAGATAATTAACTTAATAATGCCGCCGTGGAACTGCCCGCGAACAGCATCCTGATAGAGGGCCTCGTCAAAGGGAGACGAGGCTTGTGGAGTGGTTACGTTTTTCCACACGATAAAACTAATCGAGCACAATATATAGCGCTACCAATACCCTTCGATTGGTGAGCTAGTAACTTACTCCACAACGTATGAGAACCCTTTATCTTGCGAGAAATACTGGACCTCCATAGATAATGGATTCAATGCAGCACAATTCCTTGAGCCACATGCGAGCAAAACGTAACTGATATCCTGTCCAAGAATCCTGACTTTAGTATTCTTTGCCGAATCATCACCTTTAGCAGTCACCAATATATCTGCAGCCTGAGTCCTCCCTTTACTCTCCATTGAAGCCAAGAAAAACAAGAAAGCCATCAACAAAATCAATAAAATACCAAAACTCACCACCAAGCGCTTTGCCTTCTTTTCCACCAAAGTATCTTTTCTCTTCCCCAAACACAATCGTCTCAACTTAATAAGCTTCCTCCTTCGCCCAAAAGAGCTGCGACCATAGTCTATATATGCCGGCAATATAAGATAGGAATATACAAAAACACAAAGAAACAAGCCAAGTGCGAAAATAAAAACAGGACCGTAAGAAATCAACAACCCGTTATATAAAATGGCTGCCGTATCGACTCCCAACACATCAGAATCAAGGCCAAGCATCAGAAAGTATCCGTGTCTCTTAGCTGTGCCAGCACAAAACAGAAACCCGGTCAACAGGGCTAAAAGTAAGGCACCATCAAAAATCTTTCTAAACATTAATACTCCTGATATAACCTTATCTTAAAGTAAGTCCCCTATATAATGCATAGAAGGGAAAAGCTTTCGCCATTTTCCACGCCACGCTCGGCAATTATCGATAGAAAAACGTGATGACGCTAGATAACACTCCGCTTATCCAGCAGCGCGCCTTTCGACCACACCGCGTATGAATCAGGCACTGTCCATCCTACGGGATTAGCTCTGTAGCACGGGCAACACTCCACTTATCCCCGTTACGGATTACCCGACAACGCCACTATTAAAAATAAATCGTTATAACCTGCGGCAGACAGAGGTAGGCCTAACTCCATAAATATCTCCGACTTTTATCTAGGGACAGAATATCGACAGGCAGTATTGTTTGCAATACTTTATATTAATAACAACCCACCGCACTTGGCAGGTTGTTATTCACATGGTCACGCCGCCAGCTCTTGATTCTGCAATTTCTCTTGATCTACAATCCCAACCGCGGCAAGTGATACTTTGTTAAGTTTAATCATGATGGCCACAGCCCTTTCCACTCCCACTTGAATGGGGGGGCCATATCGTCGGATAACCAAGCCCTGACGCCTGAGCATGCGCTCAATTCCTGGGACCGTTACCGTCACAAACTCAGAGACTCCTTGACTAACACCAAACTCAAATACTTTTCTTATCACTTCTAGCGTTATGTCCGAAAATGCCATCGACCTGTTTTGCTCGGCGATAATAGCAAACCTACTCAATTCCCAAATGCTCGCTGCTTTTGGTGCACACTGCCCATAAAGAAGCTCTGGAAATGTATGTTCAAGCATATAGGGGCGCACAGTCGGTATGATCCTCCAACAACCGCTGACTCTATTATCTATTGATCTGTTAGCAATTACATAATAGGGGTCAAGCGCGTCGTACCCATCTAGCTCCATACCGTCAATGACCTGTACTTCCCACCCCTTTTTATGCTTAAACACCTCAGCCCTCAGGCTATACATTTCGCGCAATTGGATTTCGGTAAACTCCGTACGCTTCCCTATCTTTATATACATAGTCAGCACCTCGCGTAGAATGAAGGTGCACATTATTCAATATGAATAAATAGGAACAGCTATCAATCCTGATAGCTTACTTATTAAAGTACAGAGAGATAGAGTAACTTGTTTAGCAGGAGGTGGTACATGCAAAACGTGGGAAAGCGGGCCAATTTAATAATTGAGCGCATGCGAAGCCTGAGGTTATTAAGAAAGCAAAGCCAAAGCGAATTTTGGATGAAATTTGGCATCAGTCAAGCCGGAGCAAGTCGAATTGAATGCACCAGTCAAATATCTTCACCGGTATTACTACTAGCAGAGCTCTATCTCGCAGGAATTATTGACGACGAAGATCTCTATCAATATTGTACTTACTCCCCTCGCACACCTACCAACCACAAAACCACTGTCGCACCATGCCTAAACCGAAGAGCAACCATCAAATAATTATATCTCCTCCCTGTATTGCTCTTACAACCGCCAACCCTTTGGAATCAACACCATACTTCCTCCGTACATTTTTCAAATGAAAATTAATGGTTGCTTCACTACACGACAAAATTATTGATGTTTCCCAAGCGGTTTTACCTACAGCACACCATTTTAGTACCTCGTATTCTCTGCGCGTTAGGTTCACCTTCTGCTTCTGATCTAGCTTGAGCAGCGCTGTACTGCTGGATATAGCGTAATCTCTAAGCAACGAGGCTATTGGCAGATAACGTTCAATGTTTTTTGTATAATTCATCCTGTCTGAAAGAGTAAATTTAAAGCTTAATAGGCCGGTTTCGCCCCCCGGCCCGTGCAGAGGCAAAGTGATTCCTTGAATCAAACCGTAGGCCGCAGCCTCTTCATAGAATGCTAACTGCTCAAACGTCTCATATATGCTCCGGTCCCAGAGGATTGGTAAAGCTGAAGCAAAACTCTTCTGAACTACGGGATCGACAGAAGCATACCCATTTTCGTCGTATTTCTGACGCCATTCACTGGGATAGGTGCTGAGAATTATCGCATTGTCATTAGGAGCCAGCTTCTCCTTTTTTAGCGCGAAGAGAACCTGCTCTGCATTGACACTTGCGGATAGGCGAACAAGCTTAGAGAACCACTCCGTCAAGCTCGTGGCAGTTAAGAGTTCGGAAAAATCGTACATATAGGCTCGCTATCATCTGTCTATGGGCATGTTTGCTCCAACAGACATCTCATAGCGCCGTTAGCGCTGATACTACTAAAAGCTGTGGAGCCATTTGCTGGCTTGCTGTCATAGTTCAATTAGCATAGACGCGTAAGGCACTTGCAAAATGCAGCCCTGTTCTGAAGCTTTACTCGCCAATTAGACGCAGAGAACACGAAATCAAAGAATGCAATTCCGAATGAATCCGCATACTTGAGCACAAGTTTTAACGAATACACTCAAAACACAACGCCTGCGCGCCTAAAATCTGCTCGGATAGAACTAACAACACAGCTATGGTCGAGAATGCTCGCCCCAGCTCGCTGTGCATATACGACTAATGGCTTAGACTAGCCATCTCCATAGATTCAAAGCCACGAATTGGCCTAAGTAGTCGCTCTAAGAAATAGCCGATTCAAGAGGGATCAGGTGACTCCGAGATTTGATTGTGCTGATCATGCCACGTTACTGAGAAATAAAAATGGCCGCAATCATCCAGCTTATCCGCTAATGGCCACGCTGTGCCAGAGCGCAATCGTTGACGCTATGTGGATCATACGCCGAGTCTGCTCAAGAACAAGGAGGCAAGCGTACCCCAGAAACGCACCAGATATGCCAAGATCGAAAAGCATCCCGAGCATGAGATCGTCACCGTCACAAACCATCTGCAACAGCCACAAGAAACATGGCAAGCTCTGGGCACCGAAGGCGCACGATAGAGAAAGCCAAGAAACAGCTAGAGCCAAGATCGCCCATCCCAGATGATCAAGCACCAGTTCGGCCACACCAAAGTACGCCAGCATGTGCTGGCCACCGCAGGTAAAGCTCGTCTGAATGCGAAAAGGGAGTGCCGCGACTACCCGTAGCGGCTATGAACCAGGAAACGCGGATGGTTTGGGGATTCTG
Organism: Bacillota bacterium; assembly: GCA_036742135.1. GTDB lineage: Bacteria > Bacillota > DSM-12270 > Thermacetogeniales > Thermacetogeniaceae > 50-218. Next base: position 1,416 of record DAINRC010000085.1, on the reverse strand, counting down.
GATTGATTGACCACATCCAAAATCGCTGAAGGAGGAAGCCAACATATGGCTATTTTTTCAAAACCAACCACAGGTGGCACAAAAATAATAGCTTAGAGAGGCATCATGGTTACTAAATCGCTTTCTGGCTAGCACCTAATAATATTGCCAAAATAACCAGAACCATGCCTAAAAGCTGGCCAAATGACAAAATCTCACTTAACACTCCGAAACCTATCAACGCTGCGCTGATAGGCATCACGCCAGTAAATAATCCAGCTACGCTTGCCGGAACCTGCGAAATCCCCCTATACCAAAATAGAAATGAAAGAACACTTGCAGTGATAGAATAAAATACAACCCAACCCCAAAGCTCTGCAGATGGGCCAGTCCAATTGAATCTTATTGCTTGTGGAATAGCTAAAGGCATAAACAAGATAAATCCAACAACATTAACGCCAAATGCCATACTCCACGGATGTACTGTAAGAGATAAGTGTCGAGAAAAAACAGCAAAAATTGCCTCAGCCAAAACGGCCCCCAGCACCAAGGCATTCCCTAGAACAGTCATTGTGCCGGAGAAAGCGGCATCTTGTAGGTTCAAAACAGCTATACCAGTAACCGCAAAAATAATTGCTACTATTCCTCGGCCATGTGTTCGCTCACGCAACCATACCCAAGCCAACAGAGCTATTATGGACGGAAGAGCGCTTGTTATAACCCCAGCACTCATTGCGGTTGTATACTTCACACCATACAACATAAATATGCTAAACAAAAAACAACCGAAAAAAGATTGAATAAAAAGCCCACGCCACGCATAGAAATTTAGCCCCTGTCGAAATGACGATCGAAACATCCCGGGGAGCAATACCACGCTAGCAATGAAAAATCGCAAAACCGCAAAAAGAAAAACAGGAAGCTCTAAAATCACCAGCTTTCCAATGGCAATATTAGCTCCAACCATAAACATAGAAATAGCCAAACAAAAACAAGCAAACACTGGCAATCCAGAGGCACTCTTATGCATTTCCTTTCCATTGATAGCAATGTTTTACAAAAAATATAATTTCATACTTACTGAAAGCCACTATCAAAAAGCCAGACCTCAAATCTCCAAGCCGCAAATCAAAATTACCGCAAATAAATCTGCATTCTACTGTGGTCAACTAGCGTGAGCCAAGAATTTTCGCCCCTACTCTTACTATTGTAGCACCATATTCTATAGCCGTTAGATAATCACTACTCATCCCCATGCTTAACTCGGGAAGATCAAATCGCTCCTGAATGGCTTTCATTTTCGAAAAATAAGGGGCAGGCTTTTCACATGCAGGAGGAATACACATAACGCCGGATATCTTTAAGGCATACTCATCAACACACTGCCGAAACAAGCGCTCAAAATGGGTTTAGCTGACGAAATTGTGCCGCAGAGCA
>DAINRC010000084.1:0-7392 GCA_036742135.1 Bacillota bacterium | reverse complement strand
GAAGTAGTGCACTACTACACTATTTCACTATGATTATAAATCATCCTGAGGGTGTATGTCAATCTTCTTGCTTGGCTGCCTCTGACCTTGACTTAAATGATGGCACAATCAAGACCGAGATTATGGATCACTTCATTTGAAGCAGGAAGAGTTTAGACAAGAAGGCCTGTGTCAATGTTAGGGGGTTTTTTGGGGGTTCAAGCTTCTCTCTTACCTTGTTTTTTGGCAGCTAAGGGGCAGCTTCCAGAGTAACAGGGAAGCTTGGGTGGAGCATCGAGTAAAATTTTTTTGGGCTAATGCAGGAATTTTTTCCGAAAAAAGAGAACCCCACTCCGAGAATGGGAAAAAACAACTAAAACAAAGGAGGAGTGAGGTTCATGAAAACAAGTATTGATTTCAAGTCAATTGTACTAGATCGGGAGTTTACCTTCAAGGATTTGGTCATTCAAATTCTTATGATTCTTGTTAAGAAATTGGGGGATGTTCTCACAGTTCTTCTCAGGAGGTTGGACGATGTCCTTTGGCTCAGGGCCAAGAGTGCTGGGGAATTAAAGGGATGGGAGTCGATCGGGGTTCGGGAGCGGACTATTACGACCATTTTTGGGTTGGAGATTCGCTGCAAGCGTCGGGGGTATCGGAGGCTCACGGATGAAGGATACGAGTATCGGTATCTTTTGGATGAGTATTTAGGGCTCAAGGAAGGAGAGCGTTTTTGTCCTTTGGTGCGGTTGATTGGAGTGGAGCTAGCGACGAAGATGTCCTTTAGGGATGCGGCTCGTTTCCTGCAGGAGTATCTTTTTGTGCCGGTGAGTCATCAGGAGATACACAAATGGCTGCAGGAGGCGGGCAAAGCAAGGATTCAAGAGGAAGAAGAAGTGCGGCGGGCGATATTTGAGGATGGCGAGGTACCGGATGGTGAGAGAGAAGCCGAGCTTGTGGTTGTTGAGGTTGATGGTGTTGTAATCTCACTTCAGCGTTCCCAGCAGAAGAGGGCAGAAATCAAGCTTGGGACCATGCACGAAGGTTGGGAGCCGGAGACGCCGGCGCGGAAGCGGTTCCGGCTCAAAGAGAAGGATTGCTGGGGAGGGATTGTAGAGGAAGACGTTTTTTGGGAGTACGGTGTTTCCCACTACTGCAGCCGGTATCGGAAGGTAGGCAAGGTTGTTGTAAACGGAGACGGAGCGGAATTAGTGAAAGCGGCAAAGGAATACCTCCCGATAGCAGAAGTCTATCTTGACCGTTTCCACCGGAACAGGGCTTTAAATGAGGCCTTAAGCTTCAGTCCTGGACTTCTTCACAAAGCTTATGTTTCTTTGAACGAGGGAGATCTTGCTGGTCTGGACGGGGTGCTAACCGAAGCCCTGACCAGGGCCCCTTCAAAGAAGCATAAGGAGCGGGTAAGAAGGCTTAAGAGATACCTGGCGGGCGACTACAACATCCTTGATTGGCGTAAAACAAAAGAAGGTCTTCCCAACATTCCCCACTTAGGTGGTCTTGGTGCTTCAGAGCCTCAGAACAACCATGTCATTGTTGCAAGGATGAAAAAGCGGGGGATGAGCTGGACTGTTGATGGTGCCAACAACATGACGCAGTTGAGGTGTCTTGTGGCTACGAACAAGCTCAGAAGCTGGCTTGATGCGTATCATCGGAAGGAGTGGCCGCAAGTTAAGCCTGAATGTTTTCAGGAAGTGGAACGAGAAGTTTTAGAGCCGCTCAGGAAAGAGGACCCGACAGCATGGCTTCAGGCGAGTATTCCGCTTCTTGCAACGAAAGCCCAGGCTTCTCCTCTTGGAAAGGCACTCAAAGCTTTGTCCTGCATTCCTTCAGTTGTTGCTTCATAAAGAAGTGCAGGATAAAGTGATGTTTTAAATATTTCCCACTCGGAGTTGACAGCTACCGGACACCGAGTAGTTGCTTATTGTGCTCCTGCCTGTTACAATTATAACATAAGCGTTATACTCAGGGAGGCCTTATCTCCTGGACCATCGAGCTATACGAAACTGCATCTGAAAACCAGCCAGTAGCCGACTTCATCGCCTCTCTGAAGCCCCGGGAACAGGCGAAGATCGCCCGTGCCTTTGATCTTCTGGAAGAATTCGGCCCTGGAATTGGAAGACTCTAGGTAGAGCGCTTATCAGGAAAAGAAGGGGTCTGGGCATTGCGCGTTCCCTTTGGAGGACAGGCGTTTCGGTTCCTGTTTTTTAAACACGGCAACATAATAGTTGTGGTGCACGGATTCTCCAAAAATCAGCAAAAATCCCTCAAAAGGAGCTGCACACCGCCATTAAAAGGATGAAAGATTACAAAGCAAGAAGGAGTGAAACGAAATGAAATGGAGCGAATTCAAAAAAGATTTGATGAAAAACCCCGCTTTCCAGGAGGAATACGAAAACCTGGAACCGGAGGATCAGCTTGTGAAAGCGATTATCGAACAGCGAAAGCTCAAAGGAATGACCCAAGCCGAACTGGCACGGAAAGCCGGCACCCGGCAGTCAGCAATCGCCCGCCTGGAAAGCGGATCCTACAACCCCTCCCTCCGCTTTCTAAAGAAGATCGCCAAGGCACTAGACGCAAAAATTGAAATCTCCCTCAAGTGACTCCTGAAACATAGTGTTTGAGTTAATTGTAGCGCAAAAACCCAGCCGCCGCTTTCATCCCGCCCCCTAAAGGAGGCGGGTGGAACCCCGAAGACTGGCTGTCTTTCATGTTTAATTCATCTTGAAGCCGGCTTTAAGCCCGCCGTTCTTCCCTGCCGGGCTTCCCGGGAGTCCGGCATTTGCGGGGCATTGCTGGTTCTTAAAAGTTCGGTAAAAACTGGACAGGTGGGACGTAGGGCGAAGCAAATCATCAGTGTGGGGTTAACGAACCTTTAGTTCTCTCAGGTAGAGAGAAGGATGGTGGTATCTTTGGCGGTTGTCCTCACCTTTTACGATGGTGCAGGCTGCATCGGGGGCAACAAGATCCTCCTTGAGGATGGGGATGCCGTACTTATCTTTGACTTCGGCACCAACTTCAAGGCAGAAGGGATGTACTTTGACGAATTCCTCTCACCGAGGATTGCCTTTGGGTTTTCCGACCTCTTAATGTTGGGGATCCTGCCGCCGCTGGATGGGGTGTACCGTTCTGATTTAGAGTATCCTGGCATCTGGGAGAGGTATTCTGGTAATTCCTTTTTCCGGAGGATCGAAGCTCAGGGGGTGCTTCTTTCTCATGCCCACTTCGACCACTGCGGCTGCATCTCTTACTTACGGCAAGACATTCCGGTGTATGCGAGTCTCGCGAGCGCCCTCATCTGCAAGGCCCTTCAGGACACAGGTGGGGGGAATAGGCTTAACGAAATCTGCTACATAGATCCATACGAACTCAAAGACGGTCTCATCCAGAAGGTGAAGTCGACCAAGGGCAATCCTGCACCTGCGGTGCAGCGTCCCTTCCGGGCGTTTGGGTGTCAGGCGGTTACTTCTGAAGTGGAATCCTTTTGGGGCCGGTGTGTTGCTTCCAGGGGGCTTAACTACACTCCGTTGAAAGCTTGTGGAGACGAGGCTGTAGTTGCCGGTCTCCCTATTCATTTCTGGCCAGTGGACCACTCCATCCCCGGTGCTGGGGCCTATGCTGTTAAGACTTCGGCCGGCTGGGTAGTGTACACAGGCGACTTCAGGATTCATGGGAAGAAAGCTCACTTGACTAAGCAGTTTATTGATGAAGTCGCAGAACTTGAGCCAGTAGCCCTCATCTGCGAGGGCACGCACCCGGAAGTAGAACGGCCTGTGACTGAAGGAGAGGTGGCTGCTAACTGCTACGAGGTGGTCAAAAAAGAGACAGGTCTCGTTGTCGCCGACTTCGGCCCGAGAAACGTGGAACGGCTGCTTTCGTTTTTGGAAATTGCTGGGGAGACAGACCGCCTTTTGGTGTTAACGCCGAAAGATGTTTACCTCCTTGAGGCTCTGACGGTTGCAGGTGAGCCGGAGGTGCCTGATCCCTACATGGATGAAAGGGTTGCCCTCTATCTCCGCCCGAAGGTGAAGCGCGACCTGTGGGAGAAGGAACTCATAGCCAGGTTCGAGGAAGGCGTGCCCGAAAAAGTGGTGGACGCCGCTAAGGTCAAAGCGGACCCGGGCGGCTACATCCTCTGCTTCTCCTACTACGATTTCCACGCCCTGCTGGACATTGAGCCGGAAGGCGGGACGTACATCTATTCTTCCAGCGAGGCCTTCAATGAAGAGATGCTGCTCGACCATGAGAAGGTGCGGAACTGGGTCGACCTCTTCGGCTTCAAACTTTACGGCAGCCTGGGGCAGAACCGGGAGAAGTCGGGCTTTCACTCCAGCGGCCACATTCACGGTCCGGGAATAGAGGAGCTGGTGGAGAGGGTCAGGCCAGATGTTCTCATTCCCATTCACACGGAAAACCGGGAATTCTTCCGCCGGTTTGAAGGTTTGTGCCGTGTTGTGTTTCCCGAAAGGGGAGCTAGCCTTGTGCTCGGCTGAACAAAGTCAGGAGCTTCTGTTCTGGAGAACGTTCCTGGTGTCAAAGACCGGTCTTAAGTGGTTTCTGCTTTAATACGACTTTTCAACCGGCAGAAGGCACAAGGCGGGTGGGTAGTGGGAAGACCACACTCAGGGCAGTCAACTAAAGTTTCTTCTTGGTGCTTCTCCTCGAAAAAGTGCTTCCCTTTAGTGATGAATTGGCGATAGAAGCGAATCTTTGTTCCTGGGGATCTCCATTCGATCTGGTTAATTATGTCCTTATAGAAGAGGGATGTCGCCCTTCGGGAGTAGGGACATTCTTCATGGATGTAATCAATACGGTTGATCAGGGCATAAGCAGCACTTTCCTTTTCACTGACCTCACACAGAGGCTTTACTTTTTTCGCCAGTTTAGGGTGCCAGGAGGGTAAAAGAGGAGATTGTCTGGTAAGATAGCCTGTATTCCAGTTAAGGAGGTTAGAGAGAAGGACTGCTGCTTCGTCATCCAGGTTGTGTCCTGTGGCAATGGCTGAGTAGCCTCCTTTTAATACCTCCCTGTTCATCAAGTACCTTTTGATCAGACCACAGAGAGCGCAGGCAGTTCTTCTTTCCCTCTTAATTAGTAAGGGGAGAGGATAGCCAACCTCATCCTTTAATTCCACGATCACTAAATTGCCTTTAATTTCCTGAGCAAATTTTTCTGCTTTTTCCCGCGACTTTCGCGAATAGTCTCCAATCCCTAAATCGATGTGAAATCCATCTGCATTAAATCCTAGCTTTCTGAGAGCAAGCCAGGTATTGAGACTGTCTTTTCCTCCGGAAACAGCCACCAAAATCCTTTCCTTTGGAGAGAGCAATTTGTATCTTTTTATTGCTTCTAAAACCCTTCTTTCAAAAAATTCAACGAAATGATCAGCACAAAGCGAAATATTATACGAAGGCAATTTGATAACTGCTGTTGCTTCACATTTTTTGCACTTCATCGGAATCCAATCCTTTTATCCTCCTGAGATTACATTAATGATTTCAATTTGGTCATTCTCTGAGAGCCTGACATCTTCTGTAAGAAGTGTACCTTCTCTAACAACAAGAACTGTTTCTGGGTTAATCCCTAATTCCTGGAGAACTTCCTTCACTCTGCGGTTTCCTTGGACTTCCGTGACTTTCCCTTGGTATTTTACTTTCATTGGCATCCCCCGTACGAAGAATTCGTTGGACTAATGCCCAAGTTCTCTCAAGAATTTACTAGAATCTTCGGTCTCTTGTCAAGGCGCAGACGGAACGTCCCGTGGGGGAGTCTTGACATCTAGGGTGACATTGGGAACAATGAGCTCAAGCGGTCTGTTCTCGAGAAACTGCTAGCTTGAGGAGGAATCAAGTGTGGATTTTTTATTTAACCAAAAGTTCTGCGTCACCCGTAGGCTCTGGAAGGTGATGGTCAAAGACTTCGAACAGAGAGAACTTGAGCAGGAGGATCTGGTTATCCGGGAGTACAACCTTAAGGTGTTCTTGAACTCTCAAGAAGTGACTACTCTTACCTGCTCACCAGTAGATCTGGAATACCTGGTTGCAGGGTTTCTCTTTACCGAAGGTTTCATTGAAGGAAAAGAAGACCTCCGCAAGATTACTATTGACCAAGAAAAAGGAATTGCTCAAGTAGAAGCCAGGAAAAATCCAAAGGTCACCGGAGCAACACCTGTCCAAGAGAGTCCCGTTTTAAGAATCCAGGCAGATACCATTTTCCGGCTTGCTGCAGAGCTTCAGAGAAAATCAGTGGTCTTCCGGGAAACTGGTGGTGCCCACAGCGCTGGTGTGGCCACGGAAGACAAGATAATTATCTTTCATGAGGACATCGGGCGCTACAATGCCCTCGATAAAGTTGTTGGTAGGTGCCTTCTCGAGGATATTCCTCTGCAGGATAAGATCATTGTCTTCAGCGGTCGTGTCCCTTCAAAGGTTGTCCAGAAGGTTGCAAGAATGGGGGCTACCATCCTGGTTGCCGTTTCTGCTCCTACCGACCTGGGTATTGAGTTGGCAGAGAAAATGGGAATCACTTTGATTGGGTTTGCTCGTCTTCAGAAGATGAATATCTACACCCATCCCCAGCGCATTGTTTTCAGCAGCCGCTAACCCATGTGCAGCTGCTCGGCTTTTTCCCCTGCAGGAAAGCAGTTTTTACTGTCGAATCATGTTAAGTTGAAGAAGTTTTTTCCTGTGCTTGTTTCAGTGAGGAGGGTGAGAGCATGCGTATTGTCCCAGTTGCCGGAGATGATGGCCAGCGCGTGAGGAGATGCTATCACCCTGTTGGGGGCAAATCTTTTGCAGACCTTTTCCGGGAAGTGGAGGCTCGCTTCGGTTTGCCTTCTGGTCTGGTGGAGGCGGTGGCCCGCGTGGAATCGGGTTTCGACCCTTGTGCCGTCTCGCCGGCTGGGGCGCTTGGTCTTATGCAGTTGATGCCAGGAACGGCGCGAGCCCTTGGGGTGTTGGACCCCTTCGACCCTGTTCAGAATGTGGAAGCAGGTGCTCGTTACCTGCGGCAACTCCTGGACCGCTTTGGTGGTGACCTCCAGCTGGCCCTTGCAGCTTACAATGCTGGGCCAGGGGCTGTAGAACGCTACCGGGGAATACCGCCTTATCCAGAGACCCAGGCCTATGTGAAAAAGGTCCTTGCTTTGATGCCTGGAAAGAAAACAGAGACAGAGGTCCCCTCTGCCGTAACGCCTGAGCAAGTTGTTCGTAATGAAGTGGGGGTTCTAACTGCTGTGCAGGCTTACATAACAGTGTCTTTATTAGAGACTGTTTTAGAAGAGTTGAGCGGGAGGAAGAAAGATGGATGGTGGGCTTAATTGTTAATCATGAACAACCCGGAGAGGGTTCAAAAAATGTGGTGAACTGAAAATTTTATAGTTTTCGTTTTTTAGCTTCT
>DAINRC010000083.1:0-7591 GCA_036742135.1 Bacillota bacterium | reverse complement strand
AGTGGTGGGGTTTGAGCCCGTGTTCTTTCAACTGTTTGGGTATCAAGTGCAACTGAGCAATCTTCACCTTCTCTTCTTCGGTATAACCAGAAATCTTGATTACTTCCATCCGGTCAAGAAGGGGCCGGGGTATATTGTACTCGACGTTTGCTGTGGTGATGAACATCACCTTGGAAAGGTCGAAGGGAACTTCAATGTAGTGATCGCTGAAGCTATGGTTCTGTTCAGCATCCAAGACCTCGAGAAGAGCAGCACTGGGATCTCCCCGGAAATCTGAACTCATTTTGTCGACTTCATCAAGGAGAAAAACCGGGTTCTTTGTTCCTGCCTGCCGCATTCCCTGGATAATCCGCCCAGGGAGAGCTCCTACATAGGTGCGCCGGTGACCCCTGATCTCTGCCTCATCCCGGATTCCTCCCAGCGAAATACGCACAAACTTCCTTCCTAGCGCCCGGGCGATTGATCTTGCCAGCGATGTTTTCCCAACTCCAGGGGGGCCAACAAAGCACAAGATCGGCCCTTTCATCTTCGTCGCCAGCTTCCGAACCGCAAGGTATTCGAGAATGCGCTCTTTGACTTTTTCCAAACCGTAATGGTCCTCATCAAGAATTCTTTCGGCGACTTCCAGGTTGAGGCGGTCACGAGTAGTCTTATGCCAGGGAAGAGCCAGAAGCCACTCCAGGTAATTACGAACAACGACGGCTTCCGCCACCATCGGTGGCATCTTCTCCAGACGTTCGACTTCTTTGAGGGCCTTCTCTTCCACCTCTTTGGGGAAATGGGCTTCAGCAATACGCTGCCTGAGCTCCTCGGTTTCCGCAAGGTGTTCGTCTTTCTCTCCCAGCTCTTTCTGGATTGCCTTCATTTGCTCCCGCAAATAGTACTCCTTCTGGGTTTTCTCCATTTGTTTTTTGACCCTTAAGGTGATCTTTCGCTCAAGGTCGAGGATCTCTATTTCTCTCGAAAGGATCTCAATGAGCTTTTCCAGCCTTTCCTTAACATCCACAGTCTCCAGAAGAGCTTGCTTGTCCTCCACCTTGAAGCCCACATGAGAAGCAATAAGATCAGCGAGACGTCCAGGCTCATCCACAGACACAATAGAAACTGCAGTTTCTGGAGAGACCTTTTTTCCCATCCTGATGTATTCCTCAAACCGGTCGACCGCAGCTCGCATCAGAGCCTCAATCTCCGGAGTCTTTTCGTACGACTCCTGGTACTCCTCAACAAGCACCTGAATATATGGCTCAAAACCTAAGAACTGCCTGATTTTCCCCCTTGAAAGCCCTTCCACAAGCACACGGAAGGTGCCGCCAGGCAGCTTCAACAACTGTTTGATCTCGGCAACAGTCCCCATTTGATAGAGGTCTTCTTCCCCTGGCTCATCGGTTTGGGCTTCTTTTTGGGTGACGAGGAAAATTTCTCGATTGTGGAGCATAGCCTGGTCAATCGCCTTGACGGACTTTTCTCGCCCAACATCAAGATGAATCACCATATACGGAAATACCAGAATTCCCCTTAAGGGAAGCAAAGGAAGAATACGGTAGTTCTGGGAAATTTGTCTTTGCTCTTCACCTTGTTCGTGAAGAATATCCTGCGCCATCTGAGAACCCCCTTTGCAACTAGGAAAAACTCCATTTGATCTTACCACGATGATTCAGGTTTTTATTCAATTAATTCTACTCCACCTACGCGGATTCCTGCAATAAAAATTCTGGCAAAAACCAAAAAGACCAGGCAAAAACCTGGCCGAAACCACCACAATGTGAAAAAATCTAAAGGGAAACCTTCTTCTTTTGGGATTCTTCAAGGAAAACAAGCTGGAAAACCTCACGCAAGTTCCTAACCGGAATCACTTCAATAGGCGTCTCTTTAAAAATCTCCTGCCAGTTACCAGCGGGAATCAGGACCCTCTTAACTCCTGCCTGCTGGGCAGCTTCCACTTTGGGGACAATCCCGCCCACCGGTCTGACCTCTCCGCGCAGAGAAAGTTCCCCAGTCAGAGCCACCAGATTGTCAACAGGGACACCGTTAAGCGCAGAAGCCACCGCAACAGCCATAGCTACTCCGGCAGAAGAGCCATCGACAGGAACACCGCCGGGAAAGTTGAGGTAAATATCGTAAGCATGCAGATTGACCCCAAGTTCGCGGCGGAGAACAGCAAGAACGGTTTCCAAAGAACTCTTGATCATGCTCTTCCTGCGGACTCTTCTCCCTGAAAAACTCCCCAATTCCTCTTCTTCCACAATGCCAGTAACAAAAACCCCACCCTGTCTGTCTTTGACAGGTAGCACACAAGCCTCAATTTCCAGAAGAGTCCCCACATTAGGGCCAGTTATCGCCAGCCCATTCACCAAGCCAACTGCTGGTTCAGGAAGGACCTTGTGTTGTAATCTTGGAGAGTACTGGCCATTGTTGACCACCCATTCCACATCCGTGACCCGGATTTCTTTGACGTTATCGTTCTGTGCAAGGCCTGCAGCAATTTGAACAATGTTTACTGCCTCCCTGCCGTTAGTAGCATAATTCTCAATTACATCGAGTGCCCCAGGGCCAAACTGGAAACCGAGTTTCTTTCCGGCATTCTCAGCAATTAGCCGGACTTCCTTCGGCAGTAATGGCCTGAAAAAGATCTCGATACACCGCGACCTGATCGCTGGGGGGATCTCTTCAGGAAGACGTGTTGTGGCCCCAATGAGCCGGAAGTCTGCAGGCAGCCCGTTCTTAAAAATCTCGTGAATATGGGCTGGGATATTGGGGTCTTCAGAATTATAGTAAGCACTTTCAAAGAAGACCTTGCGATCTTCCAGCACCTTCAAGAGCCTGTTCAGTTGGGTTGGGTGCAGTTCTCCGATCTCATCGATGAAAAGGATCCCGCCATGGGCTTTTGTCACCGCACCAGGCTTAGGCTGGGGAATTCCAGCCATACCTAAGGGACCTGCCCCCTGGTAGATGGGGTCGTGCACAGAGCCAATTAAAGGATCAGCAATCCCCCGCTCGTCGAAACGCGAAGCTGTGGCGTCCACCTCGATAAACTTGGCATCTTCTCCGAAAGGTGAATTTGGGTTTTTCTTGGCTTCTTCTAGCACTAAGCGGGCGACTGCTGTCTTCCCTACCCCAGGCGGACCGTAAAGCAGCACATGCTGGGGATTTGGACCACATAACGCTGCCCGTAATGCTTTCAACCCGTTTTCCTGTCCGATGATCTCTTCGAAACGAGTTGGGCGGGTTTTTTCTGAAAGGGGTTCGGCCAGGGAAATGTTGCGCATTCTCTGAATCTTTTCCATCTCTTTTTTTGACTCCCGGTCAATCGCAACCCGAGTGCCCTGCTGGTTTCGCAACAGGTTCCAGAAGTAAACCCCAACCACGATCATAAAGAAGACCTGAAGAAAGCCAAAAAATCCGCCCCAGCCGGGAAACCCTGCTTCCATAACCGACCACGGCTCCTTTACCACAAAGTTTCCTGCTTTAGAATTATTTCCAGGAACCGCGGTTTTTAAACAAAAACCCCCTGGATTCTAGCCATCCAGGGGATAATTCCTATCTCAACCTCAGGCCGTTTCTTCTTTTTTCTGACGCTCGAGAGTCACCAAGATCGGTTTCTCCTTCTTGAGAATCACGTCTTTAGTGATGATGCACCTCGAGACATCGCTGCACGAAGGTATCTCATACATGACATCGAGCATAACATCCTCAAGGATCGCCCGCAACCCTCTCGCTCCAGTATTTCTCTTGATCGCCTCTTTGGCAACAGCCCTCAGGGCATCTTCCTTGAACTCTAAAGTCACACCATCCATTTCGAACAATTTTTGATACTGGCGCACCAGAGCGTTGCGCGGCTCTGTGAGGATCCTCACAAGAGCATCTTCATCGAGGGCATCGAGGGTGACAATGATCGGCAGCCTCCCCACAAATTCTGGGATTAGTCCGTACTTCAAAAGGTCCACGGGGAGGATCTGATCAAGGATCTCCCCAATTTTCATCTCTTTGCGTGGTCCCAGTTCTGCTCCAAACCCAATTGTCTTCTTGCCGATCCTGTTCATGATGATTTTGTCAATGCCTTCAAAAGCACCGCCGCAAATAAACAAGATATTTGTGGTATCAATCTGGATAAACTCCTGGTGGGGGTGCTTGCGGCCTCCTTGCGGGGGAACACTGGCAATTGTTCCTTCAAGGATCTTCAAAAGAGCCTGCTGCACACCTTCACCAGAAACATCCCTCGTAATCGAAGGATTCTCTGATTTCCGGGCAATTTTGTCGATCTCATCAATGTAAACAATCCCTTTTTCCGCTTTCTCGATATCATAGTCAGCAGCCTGGATCAACTTCAACAAGATGTTCTCCACATCTTCGCCAACATAACCTGCTTCCGTGAGCGAGGTAGCATCAGCAATGGCGAAAGGAACATTGAGGATCTTCGCCAAGGTCTGCGCCAGCAACGTCTTTCCTGATCCTGTAGGGCCAAGCATGATAATGTTGCTCTTTTGCAGCTCAACATCATCATGCCTCATTCCCATGTTAATTCTCTTGTAATGGTTGTAAACGGCAACAGACAGGATTTTTTTAGCCTTTTCCTGCCCGATGACGTATTGGTCGAGAATCTCTTTTATTTCCTTAGGTCTGGGAATATCGTTCAGCTCGAAGCTGGTCTCTTCACCCAGTTCTTCCTCGATAATCTCGTTGCACAACTCGATGCACTCGTCACAAATATAAACACCAGGGCCAGCCACCAGTTTCTTTACTTGCTCCTGGGTCTTCCCGCAAAATGAACACCGCAATTGTCCTTTGTCATCTCCAAACTTGTACAATAAACCCACCCCCTATCGGTTTAACCCACCTTAGCCGCCACACGAGAGGTGATTACTCCATCAATTATTCCGTATTCTTTTGCTTCCTCAGCACTCATGAAGTAGTCACGATCAGTGTCTTTACGAATCCGCTCCAATGGCTGCCCCGTAAGCTCTGACAGAATCTGATTGAGCCTTTCCTTCATCCTAATGATCCGTTTGGCATGAATTTCGATATCTGAGGCTTGACCCTGGGCCCCACCAAGAGGCTGGTGAATCATGATCTCACTGTTCGGGGTGGCGAAGCGCTTTCCCTTAGCTCCAGCAGCCAAGAGAAAAGCTCCCATGCTTGCCGCCAGCCCGACGCAGATCGTAGAAACATCGGGCTTCACATACTGCATAGTATCAAAAATCGCCATTCCCGAAGTGATCGAACCACCAGGACAATTTATGTAAAGGTAAATGTCTTTTTCAGGATCTTCGGCCTCTAGAAAGAGCATCTGGGCAATGACAAGATTGGCCACATGATCATCGATTGGTGTTCCCAAAAAAATAATCCTGTCTTTCAACAAACGGGAATAAATGTCATATGCCCTTTCCCCACGACTGGTCTGCTCGACAACGATAGGAACAAGATAGTTGTTATACATCAAATCCCCCTGCCTTATAATCAAGATTTCCAGTAGCGACGATAAACAACTTTATCGCCTTCTTTAACTCTCACCTTCTTCCCGCTCTTCACATCCAGGGGCTTCTGCTGTTCCACTAACCTCAGCATCAGCAGCGGTTTCCTGGGTTTCTGTCTCTTTGACTGACTGCTCATCTGAAGCCTCTGGGTGATCTGGCAGGACAATGGCGTGATCAGCCAAAAACTTTCTCGCTTTCTCCAAAAGCAGGTCTTGCTCAACTAACTGAAGTTGTCCCTTTTCTTCCAACTGTTTTCTGAACTTTTCATATTCTTGCCCATATCGGGCAGCAAGGTCTTTGATTCCTTCTTCCATTTCTTCTGGAGTCACCCGCAGACCTTCAGCTTTCGCAACCGCTCCAAGGACAAGTTTCTCCTTGACTGCCTTTCTTGCCTTTTCCTCGAGATCTGCCTTCAGCCCTTCATAATCTTTGGAAACTATCTTCAAATACTGCTCGAGGGTCAACCTTCGAATCGCTAGCTGCTGCGCCAGTTGGTTCATCTCCTGCTCTAACTGGCGTTTGACAAGAGTCTCCGGAACTTCCACCTCTGAAGCTTCAACGACCTTTTCTACAACTCGTTCCGTAAAAATTCTCCTAGCGTTAATGTGCCCTATCTCTTCCATCTTATTCCGGAGATGGTTCTTCAATTCCTCAAGAGTGTTGAACTCGCTCACATCACGGGCGAATTCGTCATCAAGCGGACTCAACTTCTTGCGCTTGATTTCTTTAACCCGGACCTTAAAACGAGCCTCCTTCTCAGCAAGGTCAGGATACTTGTATAAAGATGGGAGGGTTAAATCGAATTCCTTCTCCTCCCCAACTTTCATCCCCAATAAGTGATTTTCAAACCCGGCAATGAACTTGAGGGAACCAACTTCAACAGTCTCATCCTTCCCGGCCAAACGCGGCTCTGGCTTTCCGTCAACAGTTGCCTCGTAGTCAATAACAACAAAATCACCGTCTTCGACCGGGCCTTCCCCACCATCAACCACCTGGGCATAGCGCTCCTGGAGAAGCTTCAACTGTACTTCAACTTCATCATCCCCGACTTTAACTTCGGGCATGACCGCTGACACACCTTTATACTCCCCCAGTTTGACCTCCGGAAGCACCTCCACAGTAGCCTTGAAAATAAGAGGCTGACCTGATTCCATCTGAACAACTTCGATCTTGGGCTGGTCGATGGGATCGATTTCCGCTTGTTCAACAGCACTCTGATAGGCCTCGGGCACAAGCATCTCGAGAGCCTCTTCGTAGAGGATTCCCTTTCCAAACCTTGCCTCCAGAATCCGGCGAGGGACACGACCTTTGCGAAACCCTGGAACAGTAACCTTTTTCACAATCCTCCGGTACGCCTTTTCAAGGGCCTCTTCTACCTTTTCTGGTTCTACTTCTACTTGAAGAGCTACCTGGTTCTTCTCCAACTTCTCAACAGTAGCACGCATCTATGTTCCTCCCAGTCTACCCATTTATGTTTTACCGGCAGTCGTCTGCCGGTTGCATTCCCTGGTGCGGGAGAAGGGACTCGAACCCTTACGGTTGCCCACCGGATCCTAAGTCCGGCGCGTCTGCCAGTTCCGCCACTCCCGCACACCTCTTCTTTTGCGCTGTTTACGCTGCAATAATAGCACTGATAACTGGCTTCGTCAAGGATTCGCCAAAAATTCGTGAGTAGCTCCTACAGGGAATGAATCAGCATACCTCTAGCGATACTAAAGATAAAGCGAGAAGGCGAACACTCATCTGAGGAGGCTAAACCAATGGAAAAAATTTTTGCTGTTACTCTTCTACTTCTCCTCGGGGGAACAATTCTCTACGTTTTCTACACCAATGTTCTCCTTCCCCTCAGAAAGCCACCTTCTTAAGAACATTTGCGGGGAAAAACCCCACAGGAATACTCAAACGAAAGTTATCTGCAAAAAATGTGCTAACAGTTTCCACATCTAGCCTATAACACTCACTAAGGCAATGTCAAGAGTTCGCAGAACCGAGTCCATCCAGGCATAAAGCTACCCCAGAGAGGACCCGAAGAAACAGTTGGTTTCTGGGTCTTCAGGAGCAAGGACGGGCGCCTCTTTCCTCATTTTCCAACGACTTCCCCGGCCTCCGCTTCTACGATC
>DAINRC010000082.1:4851-7698 GCA_036742135.1 Bacillota bacterium | reverse complement strand
AGACCAGGTCCCCCGGCTCGGTGTAGTGGAGGATGTAGCGCATGATGGCCTTGTGCGGCACCTTGGTGTGGTAGGAGTGGGCGTTGTAGATGGGGTCGTTTTTCCCCTCGCTCACGTCGGCGGCAAAGGGTTCGCGGCGGTAATTGTCGGTTTCCGGATCGTAAGGCTTGCCGTAGTGCCGGATAAAATCCTCTATAAAGGGATTGGGGCAGGCGGTGTAGTAGGGCGGGTCGGAAAGCTGCAGGATGTCTTCGATTTTTCCGTGGGGGAAGCCCACCTCGTCCTTCCAGAGCTGGAGCAGGTCCTTATATGATTTCCAGCTCCTCCAGCCCCTCGCGCAGCCTGTCCAGGAAATAGGCCCGGCGCGCTTCCTCGGAATCAAATTTTAGTCCGAGGCATTCCACCTGCTTTTCGCTGGAGAAGCTTTCTTGAAAATCTTGAAAAAGGAGACCCATGTCTAATTTCGTCACCTGCCTTTTTGCTAAACCTCCTCGATACCTAAAAGCCATTGCGCACTCAAACCACGGCTTTTGAAAAACTGTTTTACGTGGTCCGGGTTGTTGACGCGGAGATTGGCATCTATTTCGGGATCGGGGTCAAGCCATACCTTATGCGAGAAAAGACGGGTGACCAATGGTTCAATAACTCTAACGAAGGTCTCCTCATCAATTGGCCTGAAAAAGACCCTCTTCTTCTCTTCGTCATCAATTAGATTCAGCTTTGCCCCTATGACCGCCCGAAGCATCGGTACCCACGCCCTGAGGGACCCAGCAGAGTATATCCTTTCGGCAGTGCGGTGAGCCCCATTCTTGGCCTCGGGGTTCCAGCGCCCGCTCAAAGTTGCATCCACGATCAGGTTCAGTAGCCTGATGAGATTCTTCTTTTCTTCCCGGCGGTAATCCTGAGGGCTTTCAAACTCTACATCCAGAGGTGGCGGAGCAATAAACTCGTTTAAGAAGGTCCGCTGGACGGCGTAAATGGTCAGCGGGTTCTTCCGACTCTTGTTCTTCTCAGCAATGTATTCCTGCAGCTTGTTTTCAGGGTCCTCCAGGATATCGTTTTCGATTGCTGCCCGCAGGCGCTTTATGGCTTCTCCTTTAGGAAGGCCCTTAATCCGGACAAGAAACTCTACAAAGCCTTTTTCCGACTTTGTCCCGGGACGTTCCATGTATTCTTCCCAGTCCTCTTTAAAAAGGGCGCTGTATCTGGAAATAAGGGTTGAGGTGTAAAAAGGCATTTGCCGTAGCTTGTCGTGGGCAGCCAACACCGTTTCTTTGATTAGCCGTTCGTCCGGGTCGAGATACACCTTGCATTCAACACGCCGCCTTCCTGCCCACAACTGAGCTGCAGTTTTATGCTGGCCATCAAAAAGCATGATCCGGCCATCAACCAATCGGCAGACAGCAGGAGCTAGCTGTGTGTACCGCAGGAAATGCCTGTACAACTCCCACATTCGCAACGGCTCTAGCGGGCGCGGTTGCAGCTCGGTATCGTTTTTTAAATGTTTTACAGGCACAAGAGCATAAAAGTATTTAAAACCTGTCACCGGACACTGATATAAGGGCAGAGTTTCTGGCTGTTCACCTTCCCAGTACAGTTTTATTTGGTTGCCAAGCTGCTCCCATTGAAAGACGTTCCCGTATCCGCCTTCACCTACAAGGTAGGCAAGAACATCGTCGAGGCGAACCCCGTCGGATTTTCTAAACCCTTCCTCGAAAAAGCGATCGAGTTTCAACTTATCGCGAAACTCCAGGAGCGATAGAGTACGGATTCGCTTGTGATGTTCTTTACAAACCGGAGCAATGTTGTCTAACGTAGTAGGCCCACCTTCGCTGAACGGCTTTATATGATGAAACTCAACTGCCTTAAGGTTTTCAATAGGGTGGCCGTCTATGAAGCAGCGCAGGATTCCGTCTTTGGTATGCCTCCTGATTACTTCCTGTTTCTCTTGTTCGCTGAGCTGCCTTCTGAGACCCATCTATTTCTCTCCCTCCGACTAAATAACCTCGCAGTGCCGCTTGGATTAAACCACACCTTCACCTCCAAGTTACTCCAGCACAATCCTTACTGTGGGGGGATCCCTGGCCCCTATCAATTCGTTCAAGTAATCTTCAAAGCGTTTCATTATCTCGGCGGGGGTGGCAGGCGAGCCGCCCGCGGTGAGCGCGGCCTTAAGATCGCTAGTCCTTACCACCACCTTGGTGAGCCCCGAAAGCACTTCCCGGATGGCCTGGATAAAATCGGGTCCGGGATCTACGGGCAGACGGCGCTGCCGCAAGAACTCCTCGACCATAGCCTTAGCCTCCGGCTTCAACAACTCTAGGTTTTGTCGCGTCGTCGGATCGTCCAGGTTGTCAATGAGCGCCCTGGTCCAGGCTTCTAAAAGATTATCCAATTCCTCGTCTAAAGCCTCAAGAACGCTTGCGGCAGGAACATCCACACTTTCCTTGGAGGGAACGAATCCGCAGTGCGGGCAAACAGGTCTTCCGCTCAAGTCCTGCTCTGTTAAGTTAAAGCAGCTTCTGAGCCCTGCCAGGCGGTCCTGGAAATCCGCCAGCTGGTGGGCAGGCATCAGGTCAATGGTGGCAAGTTTTCTAAGGGTATTCAAGCGCTCGTCCTGTAAAAGCTTCCCCTTACGCTTATCCTCGGCCGCCCCCAGCCTGGCCCTGGTGTGTAGCTCCACGTAGCTCTGAATGTATTCCTTCTTAAGAGCAAGCAGTTGCTTACGCACCTCCTGCCGGAGGGCAGGCGTAACCCCGTCAACAGGAAGCCGGATTTGCGTAAACGCTTTCGCGCGCAACTCTGCCACGCGGGCCACCCAAGGGTGCGACGCGGGCAAAACCCGCT
>DAINRC010000082.1:331-4467 GCA_036742135.1 Bacillota bacterium | reverse complement strand
GGAGCAGGTTCTTGCCCCAGAGATATATCCCGTCCTGAAGCCGCTGCCGGGCCAAGACAACCCTTTCGAGAGTCCGGGCCACCGCCGCCTGCAGCTCCTGCACAGGCTCATCCTTGCCCTGGGTTACCAGCCGGGCCATGCCGGGTGCAAGCCCCAGAAGCTCAAAAAGAGCCTGCAGCGCGGGCAGGTTCCATTCTTTTGGCTGCTCAATGTGCTTGAAATTAAGCAGATCCTCCAGTGGGAGATTAACCAATTCCTCAAACGAACCAGCGTCAAACTTTTTGTTACTCGGAAGAACCAGCACGATGTCGCCGGTGTACACCAGCGCAGCCAAAAGGACCACCACCAACTCCGGCTCAAGGCGGTATTTCTCCGGAGCCATATACTCGACGCCGTACACCTCTTGCATCAGTTCGCGCCGGTCGAGTACCTTCCCGGGCCCTTTGGCGCGCAAAAGTTCAAGAAGATATTTCACATACCTGGAATTATGGGGGTTCAACCGACCGCTTTCTAAAAGCTCCAGAGCCTCCAGAACCGCCGCCCCTTGCTTGGTCTGGACGGCTCCCTTCATCCAGCGCAAGGCATCCTGGGCAGCCTGCGCCAGGTTTTTACTGGTGATCAAAACGGAAAACTCTGGGTACTCGGGTGCCAGATCCTCGAAGTGGACAGCCAGGCAGGTGGAAGCCACCAGGTTAACGATATCCCGCACATCTGCTTCTTTGCCTCCTCGCAGGAGCTTCCCCTTAATCCATTCGTGCAGAACCTTCGTCCTCCTCTGGTGGGTGACGTCAAAGGCGGTCATAATGTTTTCTTTAAGCCACTTTACTAGCTCCTTGAGGGCCTGAGTAGCCTTGGTCTCGTAGACGCTTTTATCCTTTCCCGAAGATACCTGGGCTAGGTCGAGAGCTCCGGCATACCGCCGCAGGTGGGCCTCGAAGACCTCATCGGTGCGGGTAAGCCGGAAGAATACGTCGCCGGGGTTCTTCTCATCCTTGAAGGGCGGTGGATCATAAGGCTGAAGGAAAAACAGGTAAAAGTCCCGCGGGGGCTGGGCCGTGGAGCGCTCGTTGGGCGCACCGAAAAACATGTAGCCCAACCGCGAAGCTTTGCGCTCCCGCCATTCGATCTCGTACTCCCAGGCCCTGTGGGTGCCAGGATAATAGTCATCCGAACGCTCGAGGACCTGGGCCAGGGCGTTGAAGTAGGCGAGGTCGAGCCGGTGCTTGTCCAGGCTTTCCGCCCGCTTGGTGATTTGGGCGTCATAGTCCACGGTTTTCTTGATGTCGAGGTAGAACTGGCCCCCGGGGCGACCTTTGGCGTCCTGTTCTGTGGCCGAGATGAACTGGCCGTTGACCGTCTGCATGATGAGCCTGAGCGCCGTTTCCACCTCGCCCCGCAGGTCATCGGCCGGGTCGCCACCCAATTCGGCAACCAGAGGATCAAAAAGACAGAGGGTGTCCCGCAAGGCCTCGGCTGTCAGGCCCACAGGCTTTTCAATGTCACCCACCGTCAGCCGGTGCAGGCTCAAACCGTAAATGATACGCCGGGCCAGCTCCTTGTTTTTCCCTTTGGGGTAGCCTGTCTCTACCAGCTCCTCGAGCTTTAAGCTGCATTCGATAACCTCGCGGACCTCGGGTATGATCCGGAAAGAACGGTCTTCTTTGAGTACCGTCCAGTAGTGGTCGTAAGACAAAAGACCGGGAGCATCGGCAGGAACCTCTCTGTCCAGCATTTGTTTCATGGCCAAAGAAAGGGTCTTAAGAATCGCCCTTTTCTCCACGTACCTTACGCGCTCAAACATCTCAATATAGTCTGGGTGGACGGGAAAGAGGCGGACGAACTCCTCGAGCCGCTCGTTCATGTTCCCGTAAAAGCGGGTAAATTGCTGCAGGTGCTCCCGGATTTTGCCCTTTTGCTCTGCCGTTTTCTTTAGCAAGCGCTCTGCCACTACAAATTTGATATCGCGCCTGGCAATAAAAACCTGCTCAAAGCGGTCTTTGACCTTAAGGAGGGTATTGGCCACGAAAGAAAAACGCGGGTTATCAAAAAGCGCCTCCTGCAGGCCGGCTATAAACCGGAACCTTAAGTTTTGGCAGATCTCGCCGATTTCCCGAAGAAAGGTCAGATCGAGCATCAACTCCTGGTCTTTGCGGCTTCCCAGGTAATCCAGCAGCTCATCTACCACTAGCAGGAGGCCGTGATCCGGGTAGCGTTCGTGAAAGGCCGCCATCATCTCTTCAAAGGCGGCTTTGTGGTTGGGGATCTTATCCCGCGGCGGGAACTTATAAGCAACACCCATTCGCGCCAGATTTTCTTCAAGTTCGGCGCAGATAAATTCGCGAAAATCCATGGTGGTGGATCCTAACTCCGTCCGGATCACCTTGAACTTGCCGGCAATGACTTGGGCTGCCTCGGCAACCTGAGGGAATCTTAACCGGTTGACCAAGTCCGCATGTTCGGCAACCGCCGAAAGGACCGACATCAAATGCGATTTACCGGTCCCGTAGTTTCCCACCACCAGAAGCCCCTTGTTATCGGCGGGCTTTTCAAATTGCAGGTTCGGGAAGACGACTGCGACAAGCCTTTCTGCCATATCCTCAGAGATAACGTAGGTGGCCACCAATTGCTCCGCCTGGGAGAATTGATCGGCGCTTTTAAGCTGCACCACCGTCTCAATGGGTTCAAAATTAATTAGTTCACTGTATTTCACGATTAGCTGTTCTCCTTCCCTCCCACTCTTTTTCCTTCTTAGAATCATTTTAGGACCAGACAATCTAGGGCTCAACAATCACAAAATCTGCATTCTTTACCGGATAGCGCCGGTACTCGGGATGACCCGGCTCAGCGCAAATGAGATGGCCATCCTTAACGATACCGTCCCACGCTGCAACTACCGTGCGGTGGCGGGAAAGTTGTTTAAGAAGCCGTAGCGGGTCCTGCTTTAACGAGGGCTCAAAAAGCAGTCCCAGATTGTCTAGTAGAATACACGAACCGCCCGCCCTGGCAGCGAGCTCCTCGATAAGGCGGGAGGCGTACAAACAGCGCTGTACTTGCGTAAGTTCAAGCATGGCGCGGCTCAACTCCAGACTCACGTTGATGTATGGATAGCCTCGCTGACTGGCGACCTCCCTTAAGACAGCTGTCTTGCCAGCACCAAAGGGTGCCACCACCAGCACCAGCCGGTAGTATGATGCGACCACCTGGTCAATAGCGCCAAGTATTTGGACTACCATTTTCTCAGTCCCCGTAATGTTTCCCACCATCCTAAATGAATATTACTCACAGATTGCTTCAAGCAATGGGTCACTGAAACAACTTACCTGTACCAAATTTGAGTGCCTTTTTCGTTGTCCAAACTCATCGACGTTTATCACTATATTCGGCAAAAAATTCCGGGATTCCTGCCCCACTCAGACCTGCATAATAACCCATCGTAGCTCACGTTAAAATTTCGCATTAGGGATACAAAAGCTACTCCAAAACCTGCGGGCGAAAAAGAAAGAGCGGACTCCACCCATCTCCGTAGGCCCGCTGCAGACCACACCTGGCGTATGCCACCTGGCTGTCCTCCGTTTATGGAGACGAAAACAAAGGTTCCCCAATAATGGGGGTGGGAGGGATTGAACTTCCGACCTCTCGAATGTGAGTTGCGAGGGCTATTCTTCCGTTGACATCCGTTAGCGTTAAATGTAGTAATTTCAATGCACGGAGGAATTGAAACCCGTGCCGGCCAAGGCCGTGCGGCACTCACTTCGGGCTGAAAAGCTTTTGCCCACTCGGGCAGGTCGTGGGACAGCCAAACAGTTTTTCGAGCTCTAAGCCCAGATCCCTTTCGGCTGTCCTGCCGCACCCCCTTGATTTGACCGCCCTTCATTCTTTATTCGAGGCACTTGCGCTTTTACAGTTTGAAACGTTTTTATATCATAGCTTTCAATCCCGCTATAGTGCGATTTTGGAACCATATCTCACTCTTGCTCCAGGTTTGAATGAGAGGACCGAAAAGACGGCGACCTCTCTGCCCTTTTCTAGCGGCATTTCTGTCCCCCTTGCAGTTGTATATCGCTCACCACTTCGAGAAAAACCTCGACGAGGTGAGGGTCGAACTGGATTCCCGCATTCCTCCTGATCTCCTCCAC
>DAINRC010000082.1:0-188 GCA_036742135.1 Bacillota bacterium | reverse complement strand
ATGATGAAGAATCGCCTCAGCTATAGGTGCCAGTTCGTACGAAGACTGGGCAATCCGGTAGCCCGCTTCCACATGTCTTCTAACGATTTTCCACTCTTCAGGAGTCAGCGGCCCCTCTTTGTTGAGGATCTCCCTGGGAACAGTGATCATTCCAATATCGTGAAGGCGAGCAAGGAGCTCCAGTTCTT
>DAINRC010000081.1:0-7928 GCA_036742135.1 Bacillota bacterium | reverse complement strand
GGCCAAGAGTGTGACGGTGGAATAAGTGGCCTTGGCTTCACCACGAAAATTGTGGGATTTAAATAAAGTAGGTTACTTTTAAATATAGTTGGTAACTTGCAAATAAAGCTGGTAACTTAGCTCCGTATACTTTATGTGCAATGTCGGAGGTACGGAGCTTGACCAGCTTATCCCTTGACTCTCGTTCACTTAAATGGGTTAAACAAGGTCGCGGAAAGGGGTCAGGAAAAGACTACCAACCCTGGTTGACCGTCAGAGACCTGCCTTCTGCTGGACGATCTCACCGCATCTGGGGATTCCAGACTCAACGAACCCACCATCTGTTGTCAGACCTAGAGCTGGCGGCGTTCTTTCTGTTTGATTGGAATCCATCTGTCACTGATATCCGGGAGCAATACCCTCTCCGATTAGAGGATACCATTGAGCTTGCAGCGCAAGCGCGTATCCGTCATCCCGAAGTACGAGGACAAATTCAAGTCATGTCCACGGATTTTCTAGTGGACACTAATAAGCCTGAGCTTCCCAGAATGGCTATTCAGGTAAAAACCTCTTCAGATCTTTCTAATTCTAGAACCATCGAAAAACTGGAGCTTGAACGGCGTTATTGGGCGTTAAAGGAAGTTCCATGGTATTTGCTGACAGAAAAACAAATTCCCAAGACCGTCACCAAAAATATTGCCTGGCTGTATCCAGCGCAATTGGTTCTGGATGGGATCGAAGATACTCTGAATATGGCTTCCCTTTACTTGGGCTTCTTTATTAATCATCCGACTTTACTGATTTCTCAAGTTTCGATGATGCTCGATCAAGCCTATTCACTCTCTCCAGGCGAGTCCCTGCAAAAGATACGTTCGCTGTTAGCCTTGAGGGTTTTCTTATTCGATATCAGAAAGCCTTGGTCAACGCTGGCTGTAGGGGAATTACAAGCATCTTCAGACATTGATTCATTGAGGAATTATTATGTTGCGAATCAATGATGTTGTGGCATTCGAAGAGGCTCGGTATCGAATTCTTGATGTCTCAGACATTCGATATACATGGATTAATGTTGATTCCGACAAAGCTTTCCCTGAACGGGTTTCCCTGGCAGAAGTGGAAGACTTCATTCTTTCTGAGACGTTAAAAAAAATTGATGACCCCTATTCCCATCTTGCCGCTCAGCTCCCGGAACACGGCTCAGTAGCACAGCAAATTCGGGACAAGCGTATGGCCGTTATTGAGCCTTTAATACACCAACCGGATATCTATTATCGCAGTAGTCGAGGCGCACTGGTTCAGCAGGTTGTGAATGAATCTGGAACAGCTAAAAAAACACTATATGCTTATCTTCGCCAATATTGGCAGCGAGGTTGCATACCGAACGCGCTTTTGCCGGACTACGATAAATCAGGCGGGCGAGGAAAAAAACGCACAGCTTCAGGAAAAAAATTAGGGCGTCCGAGAAGTATAGCACCGGGTACCGGCGCCATTGTAGATACTGGCGTTGAACGCATGTTTCGCATTGTGCTTGATCGCCACTATCTGACGGAGAAGAATCATTCTCTACCCTATGCTCATCGACGCTTCGAGGACATGTTTGAAACGGCTCATCCCGATGTACCGAAAGAGAACTTCCCGACAGTTGCTCAACTACGTTATTTCTACGAGCGGGAATATGTCCGGCCTGAACGTATCCGGCTGAGAGCCAATAAAATTGAATATCAAAAGGACATCAGACCGTTACAAGGAACAGCCACAACTGGGGTTCACGGTCCTGGTGCACGGTACGAGATCGACGCGACTATTGCCGATATCTATCTGCTTTCCGCTGACAGACAAAAGATTATTGGCCGACCAACTTTGTACGTGGTTGTCGATGTCTATAGCAGATTGATTGCTGGTTTCTATGTGGGATTTGAAAACCCCTCCTATGTGACGGCTATGTTGGCACTGGTCAACGCCATGATCGATAAATCTCAGATATGCCAGTCTTTCGGTTATGACATCGAGCCAGAGGATTGGCCGTCGATTGGACTGCCGGACGCCATTTTGGCTGATCGCGGTGAGTTGCTGGGCCATCAAATTGAATATCTGGAGCAGGCCTTTGGTGTTCGGATTGAAAATACACCACCTTATCGTGGGGATGCGAAGGGTATCGTTGAGCGGCATTTTCGCACTATTCAAGCAGACTTCAAGCCGTTTGCACCAGGAGTGGTTGCTGGAACCACCATCAAAAAGCGCGGCGGGAAAGATTATCGGTTGGATGCAACACTTACATTGGACGAATTCACTAAAATAATTATCGGCTCTATCCTGCATCGCAACCAGAGTTCGGTATTGGTCAAGTATGACCGCGATCCGGATATGCCGGATACACTCGCACCTGTACCAATTAATATCTGGCAATGGGGTATTCAAAATCGTAGCGGACGGCTACGTAACACATCGGAGTCGGCGCTGAAGCTGGCATTGTTGCCTCGTCAAAAAGTAACGCTTTCCGATTACGGTATTCAATGCTTCGGTGCCTTTTATACCTGTAGGGAGCTGCTGGCGTCTGGCTGGCTCCATAGAACCGGGCAACAGCGACCTGGCCCCTTTATGGCGGCGTATGACCCCGCGGTAACCGACATCATTTATGTCTTCCCAGATGCAACAAAATCAGATTATTGGGAGTGCTCGCTAACAGACCGCTCAAGGGAATTTAGGGGCCGGTCGATGTGGGAGTTATGGGACAGCCAGCAGCAACAACGAAAATCAACAGCAGCAGCTAAATTGAAAGAGAGGGAAAGCAAAAGATCGCTGGAAAATGTGATTCAGGAAACCATCCAAAACGCGGAAAAGCTACGTCCTTCCTACTTTGGTGAATCAAAAACAGAAACTTTGGTTGGCATCAATCAAAACCGACGGGAAGCCCGTGAGCAGGAACGCCAGAAACGTCGAGCGGATAACAAGGCTACTGAGCCGAAACCCAAAGCAGATGTCAGGTATTTGACTGATCAGCCCGAAGATGGGGCTTTCCCAGATTTTCTGGATGACCTGTTTGGAGATGATGAATGACGCTACCCAAAGGCATGGTGCAGGCAATTTATAATGATACCGGGATAAGTCAGTACCAAGGAAACCCGCTCATTGAAGCTTTGCCGCCGATTCTGGACCGGCGTCAGCTAAAGGACGGGTTATCGGGTCAAATTACGTTTCGCCCAACCGACGTTTATCTTGATGGCCAGACCCGTATTCATGTCATATCTCAATTACTTGATAATTTTTTCCAGCCGCTATCCCGTCACATTGAACTGGAGTCAAAATTATCAGTCATGCTTCGACAAGGGTATGTTGGCAGAAATCTGGCGACAGGCGAACTGAATGCCCACATCCAGAATGGTTATGAGCGTGTCATGCAGGGGGATTTGGCTGTTTTCCGGTTCGAGCATGTGGAATCCACCGCTAAGAGTCTGGCTTTCATCGGTTGTTCTGGTTCAGGCAAGACAAGCTCATTGAACCGTATTCTGGCAACCTATCCCCAGTTGATATATCACGAAGCCTACAACTTCACACAGATCGTTTTCCTTAAAATTGACTGCCCGCATGACGGTTCGTTGAAAAGCCTGTGTCATAACTTCTTTCGGGAAATTGACGCGGTACTCGCCACGAATTACGTACGTCGCTACGTGGAAAAACGACATAGCGTAGAAACCTTGATTGCGGTAATGGCACACATTGCCAACACCCACGCAATTGGACTGTTAGTGATTGATGAAATCCAGCATCTGAGTGTTAAGAATTCAGGTGGTGCCGAGCGCATGCTCAATTTCTTTGTCACACTGGTTAATGAAATTTCGGTCCCGGTTGTCATGGTGGGGACACCAAAGGCCAGATCTGTCTTTGAACTGGATCTGCGGTCCGCTCGTCGTGGTGCAGGTTTTGGTTCAATACTATGGGAGCCTTTAAGCAAACCATCAGGCGAGCAGGAGGTATCCCGTACCGAGTGGGGAGCCTTCACTGGCCGTTTGTGGAAGTATCAATGGCTGACTAAAGCATCCCCTGAAGTGACCGATGAGATTAGATATACTTGGTACGAGCTTTCACAAGGCATTATGGATGTCGTCATCAAGTTGTTTGTTTTGTCACAGATCCGGGCTGTTGTCACCGGCATTGAGCGCATTACCCCCGCCTTGATGCGAAAGGTCTACCAGGATGAGCTAAAACCTATCCACCCCATGATTGATGCGTTACGGTCGGGTGATGTGACAAAAATTGCGCGTTACTCAGATCTGACTATCCCCGACGTGGATAGAAAAATACTGGAACTGAGCCACCTGCTGCGTTCCAACCAGGAAAGCATTGATACCGTAGTCAAGTATGGGGGTAATGAACAAGCTGTTCGTTTGCATAATATGCTGGTTGATATGGGGTATGCCTCTGAGCTGCTTGAACCTCTGATCAACAGAGCTTTTGAGGATCATCCAGGCCTTGTGATGAAGGATCTTATGCCGCTGATCCTCTCTTGGTATCAGAGTGCAGAGATAGAAAAGCCAGCGTCATCCACCCCCAAACTTAAGGCGATGAAGAAAGCTGACTGGCATACCCTGGATTCAGAAGACTTGCGCTTTCTATTCTCTCAGTCCGCCAATGAGGAAATCTTCCAGGAATCACTTGGCTGCAACGGCTTGCTTTTTGATGCCCAAGACTGGGTTAATTCCTTTGGGTGATGGCCGTGTTGAATTTTCCTATACCTTACACAGAGGAGTTGATGTATAGCGCCGTGGCAAGAGCGGGTGTCCGGCAAGGGCTGACCAGCCCAAAGCAACTGTTGGATGATGTCTTCGAATCTCGCAGTATTATCGCAACGATAGACTTACCTAACCATATTGCAACGCTCTCTCGCTGGCTTCCAGAGGAGTTCACACCCGAAAAATTGATCTACAGCCATACTTTATTTCCGCTTTACGCACCTTTTGTTCCAGAGGCTCGACGGCTTCAGTGCATGAATTGGTTGTACCAGGGTTCTCAGGGTGCCGCTCATCTGGCATTAGGAGTTTCCGCCTCTCGCATTAAATCCCCGCGTTTTGTCAGGTACTGCCCCGGTTGCATAGCCGCTCAACGTGAACAATTTTGTGAGTATTTTTGGCGACGAGAATGGCAGGTTGCCGGGGTGGAATCGTGCCCCGAACACGGTGTGTTGATGGATACGCGGATTGCTCGCCCCCTGATTGAACGTCATCGCTTTATCGCTGCTGCACCTGAACACTGTCATGAGACTAAACAGCAAAAGGGAATGGGAGTATCTGATTGGATAACCACTCAGGTGCGATGGTTGTTAGTTCGGCCGGCGCAAGCGTCCCCCAGTTTTGAGCAATGGACAGAGTATTATCGCAGCCTTGCTTATCGACTGGGTTTTTATCGGGGAAAAGCCCAAATTGACCACTCAGTGATAAAAAATAAGGTATTAAAGGTGTGGCCTGCCGCTTGGTTAATCCGAAACCGTCTGATGCCTCCCAGTTCCGATATTGATGACTCAGACTGGCTGAAAGCAATCTTCCGCAAGCATCGAAAAAGTTTCAATTATCTTCAGCATATTGTTGTTCATCAGGCATTGCTGGATAACCACTGGCAGATAGACGATGTGCTTGATGAAGTTAGCCGGAAACCAACACGTAAAACGCCACAACAAGTTAAGGTTGTGATGCAACAGTCGAGCAGTCAAACGCCAGATCAGGAAGCTTGGCTCGAATTGTTGTCATCTCGTCAACCCCTTCAAGCCAGAAAAAAATCACCGGATTTGTATGCCAGGCTCTATCGGAATCATCGCGACTGGCTGTTGGACGTTAACCATCGTTATGCACAAGACAAGGCAAACCATAACGTACCACGTATTGATTGGGACAAACGGGATCGGGAATATCTGCAAGCACTTCGACAACTGGCTACGTTTTTGAATGCAAATATACAAGGGCCCAGGCGCTCAAGAACCTACTACCTTAAGTTGCTTGGCAATCTCTCAACCCTTGAGAAAAACCTCCATCAAATGCCATGTACATCGGCATTTTTGGTGGCTAATTCGGAAAGCGTTCCCCAGTACCAGATCCGACGCTTGCAAAATGCCTATGACGATTTACGGGTTCTCTTTGAGTCGCCGCCAAGGTGGCGATTGTTGCGAAACGCCGGATTGAGTGAAGAACGAATGATGGAGCCTGCCAGGCAGTATTTGGAAAATTTAGTGGATACGGAACATGAAGTTCAAAGGTATAGAAAATAACAGTGTTATCCGGGAGATTGGCTCTTTATTTCGCCGCCATGATGGCCCTGATTGGCACATTAATGTCAAACTGGCACCAGGCCAAAAGAAACAATATTTTGGTGTCTCTCAAATTCCGGTCTTAGCAAGACGCAGGGTGGTCAATGCAAGCGAACAACCACGCCCTGCCGGATTCCAGTCCCGTATTGTGATAGAAAATACTCGTCATTGGCGTACTGAACCTATCGAAGCCTGTCCAATTCCGGTGGTAAATCGGCAGGATGATGGACAGCAATGGTGCTTTAATTTTGAATTTGGTGGAACGCAGTATTATCTTCCTCAGCTCGAATTAGCGCGAGTGCTGTTCTTCCACCACGCCTATATAACGCGTTTAGCTTTGATCCCCAACGGACTCTCTCAGGAGTTTGATGTCCAGCGCTTAGATAAGTTGAGCAAGGCGCTCGTCAATATTCTGCCAACCTGCACTCTGCCGCTGTACGTCAGAGGTGACTATGCATTAAGACGGTTGTTAGCCTGGATATTGCTGGATGAGGAAGCTAAGCTGTCTTTTGAAAGTGTTGCCCGCTACCAACTTCAAAACGGTTATGACACAGACAAGTACCGTCTGTGGCGTTTTCAATTTGAACCACCACCGCTCGCAGGTGTTGAGCTGACACTTCGTGGTCATTACGATCAGGAACGAAAAGCGTTTTTTGTGTATGAGATTTATGGTGTTTCTAATCTAACCTGTGATTGTCCCGCCTATGTCGATTTTGTCGATCCCCGATTCGCTGAGAGGCGAGCAGGCCAGGGGTATGCTGTTCGGCCCGGCCCGCAATCCGGCCCGGAATTGGAAATTGATGACGAACAAGAGCCAGATACTGATCAAACAGAAATCCGGATTGAAACGCCAGCCGTCGCATTTGAGTTTGCTAATCCCATTCGGACAACTCGCATAGGTAAGGGAAAAGGACAGACTGGCTGTTTGGGCCAGGAGGGCGACTCGTCAGACTCTCCAGAAAATACTGGCTTTGAAGTAAGTACGGATGAGGCCAGTACTCACGGTACATTACCTTCAGCAGATTATGATGGCATGGAAGACAAGAGCGACGACGCACATCTCTATGCGGATAAATTTGAAGCCTTTAACGCTATGGTGCTGCAATTGGTTGGCATGTCGGGTTACCGCCACATCCACAGGGAAATCCGAAAGCTCCCCACTATTGATGGTTACTCCAAACACTTGCTTGTAGAT
Source organism: Bacillota bacterium (assembly GCA_036742135.1). Taxonomy (GTDB): domain Bacteria; phylum Bacillota; class DSM-12270; order Thermacetogeniales; family Thermacetogeniaceae; genus 50-218. The sequence goes on along the minus strand of DAINRC010000081.1, from coordinate 459 downwards.
GGTAACCCACGTTGTCTGGCTTTTCATCGAATTGAAAAGGATGGTCAAGAGTACGCATTGATAGAAGTGGATACTTCCGATAATAAGAACAGACTATCGACACTCCTGTTGAAGCCGCATGTCCAATTTGATTGGGAACGCACTCTTCGAGAGTTGGAAATCAGGTTATTAAAAAAATCACTGGCATGGCCTACAACGCTAATCAAAAAGCTCTTTAGTGATAGATATAAGCGTGTGCCTCATCCAAAATCATCATCTGAAAATAAAGGATTCCTTGAAAATGAGTCAATTAAACATTGGGCTGAGCGAGTTTATAAGGAGATTAGATTATCGTAACATAACTGTTTTAACAATATAGCAATCGAGAAGCTTATTATCCTAGACTATGATACTAGCCTAAGTTAATAGTGTAGCCGATATAGTTGAGATAGATATGGGGATGAGCCTGAATTTGGCGAG
>DAINRC010000080.1:3358-7955 GCA_036742135.1 Bacillota bacterium | reverse complement strand
GATGAATTTACCGGCCGCCTGATGTTTGGCAGGAGGTTCAGCGATGGTCTGCACCAGGCGATTGAAGCAAAAGAAGGTGTCCGCATTGAGCGGGAGTCGCAGACTCTAGCAACGATCACCTTCCAGAACTACTTCCGGATGTATGAGAAACTTGCAGGGATGACCGGGACAGCAGCAACTGAGGAAGAAGAGTTCAGGAAAATTTACGGTCTTGATGTTGTGGTTATCCCTACCCACAAGCCGATGATCCGGGTGGATTACCCTGATGTTGTCTACCGCACGGAGAAGGGTAAGTTCGAAGCAGTGGTTCGGGAGATTGAGGAGTGCTACCGGCGTGGCCAGCCGGTCCTTGTAGGGACGGTCTCCATCGAGAAGTCGGAACTCTTAAGCAAAATGCTGAAGAAGCGGGGCATTCCTCACCAAGTGCTCAATGCCAAGAACCATGAGCAAGAGGCGAAGATCATTGCTCAGGCTGGCAGGGTGGGGATGGTCACCATTGCTACCAATATGGCGGGCCGGGGAACCGACATTCTACTCGGTGGTAACCCTGAATACATGGCCAAAGAGGAACTGGAGCGTCAAGGTTACCCTTCTGAGGTTGTTGCCGAAGCTGCCGAGTTTGGTGAACCCTCATCTCCAGAGGTTGCCGAGGCCAGAGAAAAGTACAGGAAACTAGTGGCTGAGTTTAAAAAACAGACCGATGAGGAGCACAAGAAGGTGGTTGCCCTGGGCGGCCTGCACGTGATTGGAACTGAGCGTCACGAGAGCAGAAGGATCGACAACCAGTTGCGAGGAAGGGCGGGACGCCAGGGGGATCCTGGCTCTTCCAGGTTCTACGTTTCTCTGGAAGATGACCTGATGCGCCTCTTTGGTTCCGATAATATTGCTGGGATTATGGACAAATTGGGGATGGATGACTCTGTGCCCATTGAGCACCCTTTGGTAACTCGTTCCATCGAGGCTGCTCAGAAGAAGGTGGAAAACCGCAACTTTGAGCTGCGGAAACACGTTCTGGAGTATGATGACGTAATTAACAAGCAAAGGGAAGTGATCTACGAGCAGCGGCGCCGGGTCCTGATGGGGGAAGACCTCAGGGAAACCATCAGGGACATGCTCGAAAAAGTAGTAGCAGACGCTGTCGAGAGGTTCACTGGTGAAAGCAAGTATCCAGAGGATTGGGACCTCAGTGGCCTGATTAGGTTTGGCGAACAGCTGTTCTTAAGGCCTCACTCCCTCCAGGTGGAGGATCTCCAGGATGTGGAGACGAAAGAGGAACTGCAGCAAAGGCTTCTCCAGGAGGCCCTCGACCACTGGCGTGCCCGTGAAGAAGAGCTTGGCCCTGAGATGATGCGGGAACTGGAGCGGATGATTCTCCTCAGAGTGGTCGACTCCAAGTGGATCGATCACCTTGATGCCATGGATCAACTGCGCCAGGGGATCGGCCTGCGCGCCTACGGCCACTCTGATCCCCTTGTGGAGTATAAGTTCGAGGCCTACAAAATGTTTCAGGAAATGATCTCCAGCATCCGGGAAGATGTGGTTCGCTACCTCTTCCGCGTCCGGGTGGTGCCCGAAAGGGTGCCGCGCAGGCAGGTTTCGGAAAACCGGGGGGAAGGAATATCTCGCCAGCCGGTGCGCAGCAGTCGGGTGGGAAGAAATGATCCCTGCCCTTGCGGCAGTGGTAAGAAATACAAGCACTGTTGTGGAAGAATTGTTTGAAGGGGGCAGGAACCTGGGTTTCTGGTGGCTAAATGATCAAAAAACGGAATGGGAGCGGGTCGGCAATGGAGGTAAGAGAGCGATTCCTGGAGACTCTGCTGAGGGTGATCAAGCCGCAACTTCTGGTTTACCTCGAACGCTTTCAGGAAGTTGAAGAACTTTTTGAGCTTGCAGATGTGGTCTCCGTTGGGGAAAACCAGTTGCATCACGTGGTGCGAATGGTAGAGATGGCCGGTGCACTTCCAGAAGGGGTTTTTGAGGTTCTCGGGATTACCCGGGATGACCTGGTGACCGCGGCCATTTTTCACGATCTCGGGAAAGGGAAGGAGATTGATGACAGGTTCTTTGATGCCACTCTGGTGACGAAGACAAGGGTTCCCCATCTCGTAAGTGCCTTTCCAGGGATGAAGTGGGTAGAGTGGAAGTCTCCGCTGCATGACCACGTTTCCCGAAGCGTAGAGATTGCCTACAGTTACGGGCTTCCTGAGGAGATCGTGGAAGCGATTGCTATGCACCACCATGTGAAGATCAGACCGGAGGTTCTCGATCTCGTTGGGGATGCCCTCCGTCTGAGCAGGTTTGTGCGGACGGATATCATTAGTTACAATCCTGAGCAGTACACGGCGCCGGGCAACGCTCTCGCCCAAGTTGTCGCTGTGCTTGACCAGTTGTGTGCTATCGAGCGCAAGTTTCGAGCCCGGATCAGCCTCACCCAGGAACCTTACGAGATCGAAGACGAGGTTGTCCGCGACTTGGTGATCGGGGTCGCCACTACCAGTGATCCCAGGTTGCAGGTGCTTGATGTTTCGCTGAAAGGGAATGAACCGGTGGTTCTCTTGAACCTTCGCGCCTTTGGGACCTTCGTCAAGCTGCATACCGAATACGAGATCCAGAACCTCAAGATGTCGATTTTGCAATTGATTCGCTCCCTGTTGCAAGCTGAGCATAGGGGAAGGCAGCGGGAACTCGTCGCCTTGATCGAGGGTGATGCCTACGCGGTGATTGCCAGGGAGGATGACGAGAACTACTTGAAGCAGATGATCGCCAGAATTGCTGATGCCGTGAGGGTGCGGACTGGCTTCGAGATTAGGTATGGCTACGGGCTCGGTGGCACGATTCCGGAAAACTTCCACCAGGCGCGCCTCCAGGCAGAGATCAACAAAAAACCGCGCTTTCTTTTAGAAAGAAGACGCTGATGGAGAAAAGCTGAAGGAGGGATAGCAGTGACAACTGAGTGGAAGAGAGAACTGGAGAACCTGAAGTTACGAATTGGCGAATTGAGGGATTCTCTTTGACATTGAGGGCAAGGAAAGCCGACTCCGGGACCTGGAGGCTATGATGGCTGCACCTGACTTCTGGCTAGACCAGGAGAGGGCCGGGAAGGTGATGCAGGAAGCGGCCCAGATCAGAGAAGACCTGGAGTTTTACAGAGGCCTTGCGGAGCAGTTAGAGGAACTCGAAGTCACCCTGGAGCTTTACGAGGATTCCGGCGACCAGGAGTTGGCGAAGGACCTGGAGAAAGGGATAGCCGATTTGAAGCGGAAACTCCAGAAGTGGGAGGAAGAGCTGCTTTTCAGTGGTCCTTATGACCATAGGAATGCTATTCTGTCCCTCCACGCCGGGGCCGGGGGAACCGAGGCCCAGGACTGGGTGGAAATGCTTTTTCGGATGTACAGCCGCTGGGCGCAGGAGCACGGCTACAAGGTGGAGATCCTCGATTATCTGCCTGGGGAGGAAGCCGGGATCAAAAGCATCACCGCCCTTATTTCCGGACGCAAGGCCTACGGCTATCTGAAGGCAGAGAAAGGTGTTCACAGGCTTGTCCGGATTTCTCCTTTTGATGCTTCAGGAAGGCGCCACACGTCTTTTGCTTCTGTTGACGTGATTCCGGAGATTGAGGAAGAGTCTGAGGTGGAAATCGATCCTGATGACCTGCGAATTGACACCTTCAGGGCGAGCGGTCACGGGGGGCAGCACGTCAACAAAACTGATTCTGCGGTGAGGATCACCCACATTCCTACGGGAATTGTTGTTCAGTGCCAGAGTGAGCGCTCGCAGCATGCCAACAAGCTCAGGGCGATGAAGGTTTTAAAGTCGCGCTTAAGTGAACTCAAGAGGCGGGAAAAAGAAGAAGAAATCGCACGCCTGCGGGGAGAGCAGCGGGAAATCGCCTGGGGAAGCCAGATTCGCTCTTACGTTTTCGAGCCTTACACTCTCGTCAAAGACCACAGGACCGGGGTGGAAACAGGGAACGTCCAGGCGGTGATGGATGGGGAGATCGATGAGTTTATCGAAGCTTACCTGCGGCAGTTTGGTAGCCGCGAGCATAGGGAGAAGGCTTAGATGACCAGGGGTGTTGCCGGAATTCTCGTGGGGCTTCTCGTTTTCCTGCTTGTTTGTGAGTTTACCTTGCCTGGGTTTGCCGCCAGTTCTCTGGAGCGGGCGATCACTTCCAGTGAACTTCGGCCGGGGAAGGTCGAGGCCAAGGTTGTGGTCTTTCCGGCAGCACGGCTCCTTTTTGGTGATGTCGATCAGGTGGTGCTGAACCTTTACGAAGTTCCCTTCGAGGAAGGGATGTGTATTTCTCTGCTCCAACTGCGGCTTTCTCAGGGTCAGTTTCAGTGGTGGAAGCTGGGAGAAACCCAGGAGATGCCTTTTAAAACCAGAGCCCCGATTGCCATTAAGGCTGTTGTCCGTGAGGATGACCTTAACGGTTATTTGCAAAAGGTGGGTTTAAAGGGAATGTCCAGCCCGGTCCTCGACCTTGCTGCAAACGGTGTTCGTCTTGAAGGGAAGGTGAGCTTTTTAGGTGGTTCTCTTTCCGTAGAGTTGAGGGGCAACTTCCGGCTTCTTGGGGACGAAGGGGTTGAATTTTTCC
>DAINRC010000080.1:0-3348 GCA_036742135.1 Bacillota bacterium | reverse complement strand
AATTTTTCCCTACCGACCTGAAGGTTGAGGGGAAGTCTCTGCCACCTGAGCTCGTTCAGAAGCTGGCTTCCCGTTTGTGCTTCTGCTTCAGTCTCCAAAAACTCCCTTTTTCTTTCCGGGCTAAGAGCGTCCACACGGGGGAGAAAACCCTGGTGATCACCGGCGAGATCTGAAAGGCTTTTTTGATTTTTTGCAGGAGAAAGTCGGAACGCGGCGAAGATACCCTTGAGGTTTTCTCGTAGTGAAAATCGGTCTTCAGGGAAGAATAGTCGGTAGGGAGAGGGATCATGCTTTGGGATAGGGTGAAAAGGTTTTGAGAAAGCCTTTGACTAAAGCTGTTGTTCGGGATTACACCCTGATCACCCTGGGTTCGATTATCATTGCGGTGGCTCTCGACGTTTTTCTCGTTCCCAACAGGATCGCTGCCGGGGGTGTGAGCGGTCTGGCCACCATCATTTATCACGTTTTCGGGATTCCGGTTGGCTGGACTCTGCTGGTTTTCAATGTTCCTCTTTTTCTGCTTTCTTACAGGGAACTGGGGCCACAAGTCTTTGTTCGCAGCCTTTACGGTGCCCTCGTCACCTCGGTGTTTGTCGAACTTTTGAAACCTCATCTCGGCGTTCCTACGCATGATCTTCTCTTAGCCTCGATTTACGGGGGTATTGTTGCTGGCATCGGGATGGGCATCATCCTCCGGGCTCGAGGGACATCTGGGGGCACGGACCTGGTTGCCCGTTTGCTTCACAAGTATCTTCCCGTAACTGTTGGTCAGGGTCTGTTGGGGGCCGACTTTGTGGTGATCAGTCTGGCGGGTGTGGTTTTTGATGCTGAACTGGCGCTTTATGCTCTTCTGGGGTTACTGGCGACCAGCACGGTGATTGACCTCGTGCAGGAAGGGCTCAGTTACGCCAAGGCTGCTTTTATTATTTCCCGGTTTCCTGAAGAGATCACTAAGGCTGTGTTTGAGGAACTCGGTCGGGGAGTTACCGCTCTTCAAGCTCAGGGTATGTACACGAAGGAACAGCGGACAATGTTGCTTTGTGTTGTCGGGAAAACAGAAGAAAGTCGCCTCAAGCACCTGATTTATCAAATTGATCCTGAGGCCTTCGTTTTCATCACTAATGCCCATGAGGTGATCGGAGAAGGCTTTAAAAGGATCTTGTAGCCATCTATTACGGGAGGAGATGAAGAAGAAGAGATGAACCAGGAAGTGGAGATGCTGATCAAAAACCTGGAAGAAAAAGCACGCTGCCTGCGCTGTCACATCATCAAGATGCTGGCAGAAGCTGGTTCAGGCCACCCTGGGGGAAGTCTTTCTGCAGTTGAAATCGTCACTGCACTTTACTTCCATGTCCTGCGGATCGATCCCCGGAATCCTTCTTGGCCTGATCGTGACCGCTTTATCCTCAGCAAAGGTCATGCTGCTCCCCTCCTTTACGCTGCCCTTGCGGAGAGGGGCTTTTTCCCAGTCGAGGAACTGCTTACCCTGCGGAAGCTGGGCAGCCGTCTTCAGGGCCATCCTGATCTCCGCAAGGTTCCGGGTGTGGAAGCGTCTACGGGATCTCTGGGTCAAGGTCTTTCAATTGGGCTGGGAATTGCTCTTGCCGGTAAGCTTGACAGGAAGGGTTATCGGGTCTACGTTTTGCTTGGTGATGGGGAGATCCAGGAAGGGCAGGTTTGGGAGGCTGCAATGGCTGCTGCTCATTACCGGGCTGATAATTTGACGGCAATCGTTGACTACAATGGTTTGCAGATCGATGGCCCTGTTGCCGAAGTTCTTTCTCCTCTTCCAATTGCGGAAAAATGGAGGTCCTTTGGCTGGGAGGTTAGGGAGGTCGATGGTCACAACTTTCGGGACCTCCTTGAGGCTTTTTCCTGGGCCGCAAGGGTCCAAGAGAAGCCTTCCCTGATCATTGCTCGGACCGTCAAAGGGAAAGGCATTCCTTTTATGGAAAACGCAGTTGACTGGCACGGGAAGGCCCCTACCAAGGAGCAGGCCGAGGAGGCTCTTGCTGCGCTCAGAGGATTATAAGAAAATTTTTCGGAGGAGAAGAAGATGCTGGAATCTGGATCTCAGCAGAGAAAAGTCGCTACCAGGGAAGCCTACGGGCAAGTGCTCGTGGAATTAGGGAAACGCTATCCTGATCTTGTGGTTCTTGATGCTGATCTTTCCAAATCAACAAGAACAGCGGAGTTTGCCAAGGTTTTTCCAGAGCGGTTTTTCAACATGGGGATCGCTGAGCAGAACCTGATGGGAACTGCTGCTGGTCTTGCCCTTGCTGGGAAAATTCCTTGTGTGAGCACATTTGCTGTTTTTGCTACTGGGCGGGCTTACGACCAAATCCGCAATTCCATTGCCTATCCGGCTCTTGATGTCAAGATCATCGCCAGCCATGCGGGGATAACAGTTGGTGAGGATGGTGCTTCCCACCAGGCGATTGAAGACATTTCTATGATGCGTTCCCTGCCCAATATGGCTGTGATCGTTCCTGCTGATGCTACGGAGACAAAAAAGGCAGTTGCTGCGGCAGTCGCCCACCGCGGCCCAGTTTACGTCCGTCTGGGGAGACCTGCAGTTCCGGTCCTTTTTGGTGAAGATTACCGATTTCGATTCGGAGAAGCTGTCGTACTGCGCGATGGTTCAGATGCGGTAATTTTCGCCACAGGAATCATGGTTGGAGAGGCACTCAAGGCTGCTGAAAAACTGGCTGCCGGAGGTTTGCAGGTTGCTGTAGTCAACGTCCACACAATTAAGCCTCTCGATGTAGAAACTGTCGTCCGCATGGCGCGAAAAACAGGTGCTGTGGTCACTGCAGAAGAGCACACGATTTACGGGGGTTTGGGGAGCGCAGTTGCCGAGGTTCTGGGAGAACATTGTCCCGCGCCTCTCGTCAGGGTTGGGATTGGCGACCGCTTTGGGGAGTCCGGGAAACCTGACGAACTCATGAGGGCTTTTGGTCTGACAGCAGACGACATCATCAGAGCGGTGGAAATTGTTCGCAGGCGTCGGGATCGCTTCCTTGGAAAATAGAGAGATGTGAAATATTTCCGGGAAAGAAAAAAGGAAATTTACATTTTGTGTCGAACAACTTCGCATAAAGCGGAGTTGTTCGAATTTTTAGGAGACGGAATAGAATTTGGGGTGGTTTCTATGATCCAGTTCTTTAACGTTTCCAAGCACTATCCGAATGGAGTTAAGGCATTACAGGGAGTCACTTTGCAAATTGAGAGGGGAGAGTTTGTTTTCATTGTAGGGCCTAGTGGTGCAGGCAAATCGACACTGCTCAAGCTCATTTTCCGGGAAGAGCTTCCCACGAAGGGACAGATTTACGTCTGCGGCAGAAGCCT
>DAINRC010000079.1:0-7970 GCA_036742135.1 Bacillota bacterium | reverse complement strand
GCGGGTCTGGGTCGGTTAATCGGTTAATCGTCTGAAATGAAAACGGCAGCTTCGGCTGCCGTTTTTGTTACATCAGGGTTTGAAACCAGCAGTTTTCGCCGAAACGACAGATACAAAAAAGCCGGCTCAGGGTTCTGTATAGTACATAGAACTGTGTAATTTTGATAAAAACCCCCTTAACTGGGGGTTTCTTTTTCCTGAAGACTGCGATATATGTATAGTAAATACTGTGTAATATGTGTAGGGTTCAAGGATGTTTGCAACGAAGGTTACTGCCAAGGTAGTTCGGGACAAAAGTGGAGTGGCCACAGAGATCCCGGTCATTCTGACCGATCAAGGGGTTCTGGGGTCAGTCACAGATTATGTGCTTAGCCTTCACCTAAATGGCACCTCACTTTCAACAATCACTAACCATATTCAGTCGATTAGGCTCCTCATCGAGTTTATGGATGCCAACGAAGGCATGTTCGATGAACCTGAAGCGTTATTCGCGGCCTTTGTTCGACGGCTCTACAGCGGCACAATCGGTGAAGATGGATTGGACCCCTCTGGCCTTTATTGGATACCGGCCAGTAATGGCACGATACATCGACACATCAGCAATCTGACTAATTTCACCAATTGGCTCTCGGACAAAGGCCTGGGCAAGCCTCTTAATACCTTGCGGACAGCCACTCGACATGAGGAGCGCATCCAGTATGCCGCTTGGTTTAGGCGCAACCAGAACGATTTCCTCGGACACATCAAACACAAGTCGATCAACAATACTGTCAAGAGAGCCCGCAGCATCAAGGGCAGAACGCCTCTGGCAAGAACCAATGACGATGCCATTGCCTTCCCTACGGGAAAGTTTGAAGACTTCTACATGAAGGGCTTGGGAGGAGCCAAAGACCCGCGAGTTGCGCTGCGGGACAAGCTTATCGTGCTCCTGATGCACGCGGCCGGGTTGAGGCGGAGCGAAGCACTGTTGCTTTGGGTCACCGATGTCTTTGAGGACCCCTCCGATCCGGATCGGGCAATCGTGAGGATCTACAACGAGATAGAAGGTAAGGCACCCGAAGGCTGGAAGTCCCGAAAAGGGATAAAAACCCGCAAGGCGTACCTGCAAGAAAAGTATTCACGCATACCGCGCCAGGAGATGCAAAACACCCAGCATCTCGGCTGGAAATCCAAAACCCTAGATGACAAAGATGGCTACCTGGAGGCGTATTTCTTCCCGCAAGAGTTTGCCCGGGTATTCATGTCGCTGTGGCGACAGTATTTGGTTTTCCGTGCATCGGTGGAGTGCCATCATCCCTACGCGTTTGTCAGCTTCGACTCTCGCTATCTGGGCAATCCCTATACCTACAATTCCTTCAACCAAAATTATGCGGCTGGGTTAAGACGAATTGGTCTCGAACCCAACAAGAGCGTAGGGCTCGATCCTCATGGCCATCGCCACAACTATGGCCGTCGATTGACGGATGCCGGAGTCGATCCGCTCATTCGCAAAAAGTGCCTGCATCACGCAAGCCTGGAGTCTCAGGTTCCTTACACCATGCCTTCCAGCGCGAAAGTCTCAGAAGCGCTGTCCCAGGCAACACAACAACTTCATCTGCAATCCGATAAGTCAACGAACCAGCGATCTTTCGATTGGAAGGAGTTGGCACAGCATGGCTTTGAAGACCTCGATCCAGACGGCTACTTCACCGGCAAGAATCCACGATTAGGCAAGGGCAAATCATGACCAAAAAGCGGCAGAATAAAGGCTACACCACTGACCTGACATTGGGATGGATCACGCAAGATATCGGACCGGAGTGGCTGCAATGGCAGCAGTATGCCGCTGAGTGGTTGGCAGCGCAGAATTCCAACATAGACTCTCGTATGGAGTCCATAAAGCATTTCGTGCTCTACCTGAAAAACAAAGCTCCGTACGCGCACGATGTTGCTTCAATGTTCAAGGGGCACGCGGGTGGTCACAAAGTGTCGAGCGAAGAGTTTGTTGACTATTTGGCCGCCGCTGGGCGGAAAAAGAAATACAGTGAAATAATAAATAACACCTCGGCGATGTGTGACCACATCATCCAACACCATTTGAGCGTTGACAATGATGACGGTAATCCTGTTGCTTTGTTTCGCAATCCTTTCGAAAAAATCAAGAAAATATCTTCGAATACAGAAACGATTCACAGCCCCCTGCCGTATCGCTACATCCAACAACTGAGGCACATCCTCTGCCCCTATCCAACCGACGATCCTAGCAATAAAGCGCCATGGGTAGGCCGCCATTTCCGGGACTGGCATTGGGCTATCAATCAACTTCAGCATGGCAACAATGGGTGGATGGAAGTGCCGCCAGAGGTCACCGACCCTGATGATCCGGATTGCGTTTTCCGGACTCGGATTGTGATAAGGAATAGTAAGCGAGTTGAGATCCACGAAATCTGGTCGCCGGTTATGGCGATGTTCCTGTTCACCAAACTGCACCTACCATTGCGTTCTTTCCAGGTGAGGTTTCTGGACTCCGGCGAAGGCGATACCTGGCGCTATGAAGGTGGGCAATGGGTGGAAAACACCAAACACCCCTTCAAGTATGGAACGCCCAAGCGCCCTTATCAGAAAGGCGTCTTCCGCCGCATATATGACTCCATGACCGAGGGATACTCGACGGGCCTTTACGTGTCCACGAACAAAACCGCCGACCAGAATAAGGATGAGCTTCAGCGGGGTTATACGATCCCCTGGCAGCACGAAGAGCTGCTGTATTGGATGGAAAAACTCCGCAACTGGCAAGAGAAATACAACCCCGTTGACCGGCTGGTCGAAGGGAAAGAGCTGAAGCGTAGCCAAGTTGGGAAGGCCAAATCCAAGAAGCAATTAGCCGAAATGGGCGAGTTTGCCTTTTTGTTTCGGGACCGAAATTCGGCGTTCCCGATTGGCTCCATTTCTGCTGCTAACCCCTGGTATCGTCTGCTGTCCAAACTGGAAGAGGATGTCTCCCAGGCGGGCCAAACGATGGCCAACGGCGACCGCCTAAGGTTTGTGAAAGACTACGGCGAGGACTACGAGGGGACGGAGCTAAGCAAGGTGGCAACGGAATACCCGCTCCACAGCCTTCGGGTCTCCTTGATCACCTGCTACACCATGGAAACCGATCTCCCCTTGCCGGTGATCTCGAAGCTTCTGGCCGGCCACACACGGCTTTTGATGACGATCTATTACAACAAGATCACGCCCTCCGCCATGGCCGACAAAATGAAGGAGGCGCACGCAGTTCTGTCTGAACGAGGTGAAGGCTCGCTCCGAAACTTCCTTGCGGACGCGGAGATGAGACAGATTCCTCTCCGGGCTGCCTTTCACAACGACCAGCACAATTCTGTTGAGGTCGCACTTGCCAACCGGAACCCCATTGGCTGGGAGGAACGGGCCACGGGCTTGTGCCTGGTCGGGGGTAACTCCGTACGTTCGGATGAGCTAGCTACCGTTGGGGGCTGCTGGAATGGCGGCCCCCTTCTCAAAGATGCACAATTTTCGTACTCAAGGGTTTATGGCCCGGTACCCCATGGTCCAGAAAACTGCCCCCGCTGCCGCTGGCACATTACCGATGCCACCTATCTCCCGGCACTCAATTCGGCGTTCAACCAGGTGAGCTACAAGGCACACCAGGCCGCCGAGCTGTCTGTTGAGCTAGAGGGTCAGCTAGAAGCGCTGAAAGATGAGTTGTTCATCGCTGAGGAGACCGGTTCAGTATTTATCAAGCACAACGAGCTTCAGGCCTTAGAACGTCGTTACGAGAAGCAAAGGGTCGAGGCGGATGAGTACGCCAAGGATTACATCGCCATTTTCAACCTGATCAATCGGGTAATCCAGATCGAGAATGGGCGTGAGGAGGACGACGACGGGCAAAAGCTGATCGCGGTCGGCTCAGATGAAGACCTCAAATATAGTATGAAGTTCGTCGAAACCGACTCGGAGTTGCTGCACCTGGCGCTGTTGTGCGAGGACGCTGAGTTTTACCCCGATCTGCACGATGACCTGCGCAAAACCCCTGCGATTGCCAGGCGTACCAACGCCTTGAGCCGCATGATGGCCCGTTCCGGGTACAAGCCCGTTTTCCTTGAAATGGACGAACAAACCCAGTTGATTGCGGGTAACGCGCTCATGCGCAAGATGGCCAAAATCGCCGCCCCCAAAGATCGGCTTGAGGGCTACCGGATCGCATCCAATTACATCGAGGCGCAGGAATTCCTGAAAGACGATCGGCTGCTGAAATCCGGGTTTGACGCCGTGAAGAAGATAGCCCCGATCAGCTTGCCTATTGAATCCGTGGAGCGGATTCCCGCCCTGGAGGTGGAAGAATGAACATCGATACCGATGCGGTTCTGGAGTCTCTCAAGGACGGAAAAACGGCGAAAACGCAGTCGTCCCTGGATACGCTCAATCAGACCCTGAAGGACTACTACGAATCCGGTGCCCGGGACTTCTCCATTACCACCATAGGGCGAGTCTCAGAGGAAAAAGGCGGCGTTGGCTATCAGTCGATCCGTGCCACTGCGAACAAGCATTATCGGGACCTGATTGAAGCGTGGGCCGCTAAGGCGAAGACCACCACCAAGAAGCCACCGGTAGGGCCTACCAAGAGACCAACTCAGGACCATCAGCTGCTTGAGCGGATTGATGATACGGCTGTGCGAGCCCTTTTCGGGCAAATCATCCGTGAGCGGGATCGCTACAGAAGCGAAGCCAACATGCTCAAGAACCAAACCCAGATCGTCATCGACAAGCGCCCTACGGCTTACAGTGAACCCCAGTCAGACGCCAGTGTGGAGCTGCTGCCCTCATTAAAGGGAATCTGCTCTGACAACGAGATTAAAGCCCTGCAAACCGTCTGCACCGATGAGTGGCTCGAAAAACTCGGGTTCCAGGCGAACAAATTGGGTCAGGTGAAGGATGAGCTGGGTACGGAAATCCTACCTCGCGGCTTTCTAACCGGGCTCAAGAAGATCCTGGGGGAAATGGATGAGTAATGGTCAGGAAAGAGCACGTCAGAACCTGAGTGCCTTCCAGAGCTGGGCGGCCACCCAAACGGATGACGATTTTAAGCAGATCATCTTTCGAGGCCAGCTAAACCGTGGCGAGGTAGCCAAAGCCATAGGCATCGGAAAGAGCGCGTTGCGCCAGAATCCGGCCATCAAAACGGCGCTGGACAATCTGGAGCAAAACCTGCGTGATCGGGGTGTTCTGCCAGAACTGACCGAAACCGCCCAGGCCCAGCGGTCAGAACCGAAGCGCTACGACCCTAGTGTCAACCAAAGAGCCATGGAATCGAGAAGGCTCTCAGTGCTGGAGCAGGAAAACATTGAGCTGAAGGCCCGGGTGGCAACCCTCGAAGCCAAGCTAAAACGTTACGGTGAACTGTCTGAAGTCCTCACAGAGTTCGGAGTCGCGCCCGATGCATGAAGAGTATTTCCGTGTCACCAGCTGCCAACACAACGGCTATAAATACGCGATCTTCACGGGCATTCCCCTTAAAGCCGACAGTTACAAAATCAACTCGGGCAAATACATCGTTAGCATCCGATGCGAAAACCAGTCCCTGCCTATCAAGCCGTCTGTTGGTCAGCAATGGCGGGTGCGTGGCGTAAGGACGCTGGAGACCGTTCAAGCAGGCGATTATAAGCTTCAGCAGCATTTGTATGATGCCCCAGCTGAGATGGAGTGCACGCTGCCGGAAACGGGCGAGGCGCTGATCCGCTTCATTGCCAATGAAAAGGAGTTCACCGGTATCGGTGAGGCTAAAGCACGAGCCCTCTGGGACGCTTTTGGCAGTGAACTGCACCCCATGCTCCAGTTCGAGACCTCAGAGCACAGAGGCCGCCTCAGGGAGGTTCTCAGCGAGGTTTCGGTAACCGCGCTATACAACGGGTACGCCAAGTACAAAAACCTCGCGCATGCCAACTGGTTGGCCTCTCTGGGAGTGCCGCTGCGCATTCAGCAACGCATCCTGAAATACCACGATAATCGTACCGTTGAGATACTCAAGAGCAATCCTTACGCATTGCTCGGATTCGGGATGTCTTTTGCCGATATCGATACCATTGCTGAACAGATGGGTATGGAGAAATCGGCACCGATGCGGCTCGCAGCTGCTTTAGAAAGCGCGATACGAAAAGAGGTAGAAAAGGGGCACACCTACGCCACTCATCAGGCGCTCAGGCCCGAGATGATCAAACTGCTAGGCGATAAAACTCTGGTTGCAGAGGCATTCGCCAGCGGTTATCGCAACGGCCAGTTCATTCTCAGGCCAGAGACCGGCACCTACCATCCCACCGCCCAAATCATGATGGAGTCGGTCGTTGCCAAGCGGCTCAAGGCCCTGGCCGCCAACAAGGATGAAGATGAATCCGTTTTCAAGGCGCTCACCGAGGCCGTTCAGGAGTTGCCCTACGACCTGACCGAGCAGCAGGTGCAAGCGGTCGAGTCGAGTCTTACCAATGCGGCGTCCTGCATCACGGGTGGTGCCGGTACGGGCAAGACCACGGTGCTTCGAACCGTGCTCAAAGCCTATGCTGCGCTGGGCTATAAGGTTCATGCCGTCGCTCTGTCAGGGCGAGCAGCCATGCGGCTGCACGAGAGCATCGGATTCGTCACCATGACGATTGCTCGCCTGTTACGGGAAGAGCCGATCTCGCCGTCATTAGATGAGCCGAAGCATCTCCTGGTCATCGACGAAGCCAGTATGATCGACCTCCCGACCATGTATCGGATCGTTACTCACCTCGATCCTTCAGTACGTATCATCCTGACAGGCGACCCGAACCAGCTGCCAGCCATCGGATGTGGCAAAGTCCTCTCAGACATTGTCGAATCCGGTGCAATCGCTACGGTTGAGTTGAACATCGTCAAACGCCAAGAAGGCTCGACGGGCATCCCGGAATACTCGGCCACCATCAATCGGGGTGAGATTCCTCCTTCGTTATCGGTTGGCGCAATCACGTTCCACGAGACGCCTCCGCAGCAGGTGGTCGATAAGTGCAAATCCTTGTACGCGGAGTCGCCCTATAACACCCAGATCATCGGAGCCACCAAGGTTCTCGTTGGCGAGGTGAACCGTGAGTGCCAAAAGCTGATCAATCCCGATGGGGAGCGCTTGCAGTTTAGGCTGCATGGCGATGACTTCTTCCTCGATATGAGAGTGGGCGACCCGATCCTCTTCACCAGAAACAACTACAACATCGGCATTCAGAATGGGTCACTTGGCATCTTATCCTCAACAGAGCGCGACACTCAGGATGGCCAGGAAACATTTGGTATCGTGACCCTGGATACCGGAGAGGCCATTTCAATTACGGATGAAGTCTTCGATTGCATGGAGCTTGGTTACGGAATCACGCTCCATAAGGCTCAGGGAAGCCAGTTCCCGAGAATCATCGTGGCAGTCCAGAAGGGTCGCATCTCAGACCGTGCGTGGCTTTACACGGCGATTACCCGTGCCGAGGCAGAGATTCACATTGTCGGGCGAGCTAGTGACTTTGCGTCCATCGTAAAGTCGGCAAGCAATGCGACAAGGCGGGCGAGCTTCTTAAGGGAGTTGCTGGATGAGAGGGATTCGGGGGTTAGTCCTTAACGGCACGCCCCCTCATCGCCGGTCGCGGCCATCGGGACCTCTCCCTGTACCGCAACTTCATCTTAAACGATCATCGCTGGTCGTCAAATACCTCGAAATCAGCTCATAAACAAAAGCGAACATTCGCGGCGATCAAAGTTTGAGCTCAGTTTGTACCGGTCGGAACTCTTTCTCAGTATCGGGGGCTTGCCGCAGACGTCCTTCAAACTTGCACTATCAGACCGTCAGCTGCCCAAGCGAGATTACTCTCCAGTTTGCAATTATTTTCAATTCGCCAAAGATCCAGTTCGTGACTTAGGTGAGTTAACCAACCTTTCTGGGGGCTGACATTGTTTATGATATTTAAGGCAAGGTTATAGTC
>DAINRC010000078.1:7337-7985 GCA_036742135.1 Bacillota bacterium | reverse complement strand
TGAAACCGTTGATGCAACGGGATTTTTTATGTGCTAGGTGTCAAAGTTGAGTTTAGCCGCCGCTGCCGCTGCCATTTCCCTAATAGTGCTATAAGCGTGACCACTGGCGACGGTATGCAGGTGTAAGTCTGCTTCTAAAAACATTGATTTTTATCCCTTTTGTAGGCTAGTTTAATTATACTGCCGCAATGTTAGCTTTGTTTTATGGTTAACTTAAGAATTCTTTAAAATAGTTTGCGGGCAATTTTAACCTTAAAATAAGTTGAGCTTAACTTCTAGCTAAAATTATCCTATTAAAATATAAAGTTGCAATACTCCTGGAGGAGGGAAGGCTTTGTCCTGGCGCCAGTATTTAGCGGCTAAAATCTGTGCTTTTGCCGACCGCCTGTACTGGCTGGGCGAAAGAGTGTACTACCATGCCGGCAATAATTTTGACGGCAAAACTCTCTGGCGAACGGACAACCCTTTATTCCGCCAGATTGCCAACCGATTGAGAAATGGCGAAAGGATTTGCTTAATCTATGTAGACATCGTTAAATTCCATGAAATAGAGTCTATTTATGGCCCCCAGACCTGTAGCCGCATCTTACGCCTCCTCCCTGCTGTCCTGAAGGAAGCAGCCGGAAATTTCTCTATAGGCCCGCTGCT
>DAINRC010000078.1:6828-7327 GCA_036742135.1 Bacillota bacterium | reverse complement strand
CGATTTTATCCTCTATTTCTCTTTACCTGAAAATAAAAGCCCCCGGGGAAGTGAACTTTTGCAAATAACGCGGGCCTTTCGCGACAACGCCCAGGAAGTACTGAACCGGAGATGCCGGGAGGTAAAAATTAAACTTCACGCCGGCTCTGCTCAACTCGCCCTAGATCCTGGCCAGGAAGTTGAAAGCCGGATTTATGCAGCCATTAAGGAGGCGATGCAATTTGCTAAAGATGTGCCGGAACTGGAGAGGCTGGAGCTTTTAGAAGAATTTCAAGCCATTTTACAGCATGGCCGCCTGACCACAGTGTATCAACCCGTCGTTTATTTACCAACGGGAGAAGTTTTCGGCTATGAAGCCTTGACGCGCGGCCCGGAAGGAAGTTATTTTGCTTCCCCCCTCAATTTATTTAACTTCGCCGTGAAAAATGGCTCCCTCTACCTTTTGGAAAGGATTTCCCGGCAACTTGCCATCCAGAACGCCCCCATATTGCCATCCCAC
>DAINRC010000078.1:4052-6818 GCA_036742135.1 Bacillota bacterium | reverse complement strand
TTTATCGCCCCAGCAGATCGTTTTTGAGCTCACCGAGCGCACCGCAATTGAAAACTTTTCTAGCTTCGCCAAAACCTTAGACCATTACCGCAGCCAGGGTTACCTCATTGCCATCGACGACGCCGGGGCGGGATATTCCAGCCTCCAGGCGGTGGCCGAGCTACAACCGGATTTTATTAAAATCGACCTTTCCCTGGTAAAAGACATCCATCATTCACAGACAAAAAGAACGCTCATGGAAACCTTCCTGACTTTTGCCAATAAAATAGGAGCCAGTATTATCGCCGAGGGTATCGAGACCGAAGCCGAACTGGCTACCCTTGCAGAACTCGGCGTGCCTTACGGCCAGGGTTTCTTTATCGCCCGCCCGGCCTGCCCGGCCCCAAAAATCAGCACAGAGGCCCAAACCGTTTTACGTAACCATAAGGCGCTTCGCCGCCGGCCCAGGGGTGTGAACCTGGCCAGGCAAATTATGGAGCCCGGTATTACTTTTACCTCCCAGACCTTAACGCGCGAAGTGGTTGCTTTTTTTGAGGCCCACCAACACATCCGCAGTGCGGTTGTCGTGGACGCAGGCAAACCCGTTGGCCTCTTAGCCCGGGACAAGCTTTACTACCGCCTGGGTTCCCAATACGGCATCGCTCTCTACCTGGAGCGCCCGCTTACGGCCGTCATGGATGCCAATCCTCTCATCGTAGATGTCGACCTGCCCCTGGAAAACGTCTCTCAACTCGCCATGCATCGTCCCATGCAACGCCTGTATGACGATATCATCGTAGTCCAGGATAAAAAATACGCCGGCATCATCTCCATCCAGCGGCTCCTGGATACCATCACGCAAACGCAAATCGAGTTGGCCAGAGGTGCCAACCCCCTCACCGGCCTGCCGGGAAAATGATGCTTTGTGAAAAGATTCTTTTTCTGGCTAAAATAACCTAACCATAATGTCAGGGTGCGGAAAATGGGTTAAAGAATAATTAGTGTGTGGTTAGAGATTGGTTAAAATTGCATTAAGATTATGTTAGAAAACCACCAATACCGGCTTCAATAATGACCCCTAGAAAAAACAATTGGCCCTGAATTTAACAGGGCCAGAGGGAAAGGTGGGATTTATGATCATAAAAGCGGTTGCAGTACGACATCGTTTAATGCCCCGGGCGGCTTCTCTCCATGCAAAGCCTTGAGGATCTGTTCGGCCGTGGCCACCGCCAACTTACGGCGGGCCTCCCAAGTTCCGGTACCAATATGGGGAGTAAGGACGGTCTTGTCTTTTAGACGAATTAGTCCCGGCGTTATTTCTGTAGGTCGGCTGGGAGAGATAAAGTCCTCCATTTCAAAAACGTCGGCAGCATAACCCCCCAACACACCGTCTTCAAGGGCCTGAACTACGGCCTGCTCGTCAACAAGAGAGCCCCGACCGACGTTGATCAAGTAGCTTCCCCGTTTAATTTTTTGTAAATCCCTGGCGCCGATAAGATGGTAATTCTCAGGGCGCAAATCAACGCAAAGGACCACAAAATCACTTTGACTTAGAAGTTGTTCCTTGGTGCAAAAGGTGGCTCCCAATTCTGCTTCGACGGCAGGTCTTGGCAATAAATCATAGTATAAAATGCGTACGTTAAAACCTACAGCCCGACGGGCGATGGCTTGACCAATGGCCCCCATGCCGATGATCCCAAGGTTTTTATGGTGAAACTCATGGCCCAGAAGTAAGCGTGGCTCCCACCCCCGAAAATTGCCGGAACGAATAAACCGATCGCCTGGCAGGAGGTTTCTGCATAGGGCTAACATTAAGGCCAAGGCCAGATCGGCAGTAGAATCCGTAAGGCTATAGGGATTGATCGTCGCACAGATATTCCGCCTGGTGCAAGCATTCAGATCAAGGTTATCATAGCCTTTACCAAAGCTGGCAACCACCTTCAGATTAGGACAACCTTCAATCACCTCGGCATCGATGTGGTCACTGACGAAGAAAAGTAATGCATGGGCGTCCTTAGCCTGCCGAATCAATTCTCTTTTGGGCAAAGGTTGCATACCTTCGTTCATGATCACCTTACAGTGCCTCTTTAATACTTCTACACCTTCATTGGGCATCCACTGAGTAATAAAAACCATAGGTTTCACTTTAAAATTCCTCCCGGTTCAGGACTTTCTGCCGTACCAGATTACCCAAATAATCCACCAATTGTACCATAACAAAAACCACAGCGAGGATGGTAAATAGATCCTTATATTGCATCATCCGCAAAGAAGCAATTAATTGAAAGCCGATACCGCCAGCCCCAACCATCCCTACAATGGTTGAGGCTCGGAAATTGTATTCCCAGCGGTACAACGAATAATCAATGAAGTGGGTTACTACCTGAGGTAAGATGCCGAAAACAATCACCTGGAAGCGAGAGCCCCCGACAGCTTCAACAGCTTCGACCAGCCCCGGGTCCGCAGTTTCAATTGCCTCAGCATAAAACTTACCCAACATACCGGCCGAATGGAGCCCTAAGGCTAGAACTCCCGGCAGAATACCAAATCCAACGGCAGCAACGAAGATAACTCCCATAATTAACTCCGGGATTGTCCGTAGCGCATTAAAGAAGCCTTTAACTACAGGAGAAATAAAGGGGTGTAGCGTCGTGTTTTTGGCCGCCAGAAAACTTAAGGGCAAAGAAAGAACTATCGCCAGCAAGGTCGCCACTACGCTCATGGCAAGGGTCTCGACTGCCGGCCTCCCTAGCGTAAATAAAACACTCGGTTCCGGGGGGAACATTT
>DAINRC010000078.1:0-4042 GCA_036742135.1 Bacillota bacterium | reverse complement strand
CGCTGATAATACGCCAGAAATTACTCAAAATCCGGCCGGATGTTAAGGACTCCCAACTGAAAAAAAGAGTATATATCAAGGAGCCTGTAATTAAGATCCCGCCACCGGCTAAAAAAGCGCCCCATCCGGAACCTTTTTTAATGCTAGCCATTTTATCTTGAGTTTTAGAAATGAATTTGCTCATTGCTTCTCCAGGTCGATATTTAAGACCTTAACCATATTCCTGATTACATCATAATCTTTATCCTCTATAGGGGCAAAACCTTCGGCCTTCAAAGGCTTGAGGACATCTTTATCCTTAAGGTCGTAAAATACTTTCTTGATTTTTTCCTGAAGCTCCGGGGCAAGTGTCGACCTCATAACCCAGGGGTAGTTGGGGTAGGGCTTAGATTCAGCGATTACCTTTACCTTATTAGGGTCAATAGTACCTTTTTGCACTAAAGACTCATAAATCGTCTTACTGAGACCCCCGGCCTGCGCGTTGTTATTTTGTACTGCCATAGCCACCGCATCGTGGGTGCCTACAAATTGTTCTTGATAATCTTGGCCGGCCTTCAAGTTTGCCTGACTGAGGAGCATCTCTTTGGGTATCAAGTGACTGGAGGTAGAAGCCGGGTCACCATAGGCCATTATCTTACCCTTAATATCCTGAAGGGAATTGATTCCAGTACCGGCGCCAGCCACGACCACGGCTTGATAAGTAGGGCTTCCCTTTTCGATCTTAGCCGCAAACGGCAGCGCATCTTTCATTTTTTGCTTCAAAAGAACATAAGACAAAGGACCGAAGTAAGCGACATCGATTTGATTGTTGCGCATGGCCTCGATCATGGACGAATAGTCGGTAGTTACCACAATTTCAATTTCTTTCCCCAAAGCCTTGCTTAAATAATGTTTCAATGGTTCGTTATTTTTAATTACTGTGGCCGGGCTTTCATCGGGGAGCAGGGCAACCTTTAACTTAGCGGGATCTGCCTGGGGTTTACCTAGGCCGCATCCGGAAATAAGCCAACCCATAATAAAAACAAGAAAGGTTATAGTCACTAACTTTTTCATTAAAATTCCCCCGTTTACCTTGCGTTTTTTGTTCTCAAATTTAACTTGTCTTAAATTTAACTTGCAGATACTTTTATGAAGTCTTGATGAACACCGCTATTCCCGTAAATCTGATGTACTTGCTTTTCTCCTAAAAGAAACGCCGGTCCATCATACTGTACCCGGCCAGAATTAAGGCCTACAATACGTTGACTGAAAGACCGGGCCAGTTCCAACTGATGGAGATTGCAGATAACCGTTACGCCCTGGCTCTTATTAATCTTTTGCAGTAATTCTAAGATCTCGCAGGCCGTAACTGGGTCCAGGCTGGAAACCGGTTCGTCAGCCAGCAAAACCTTGGGTTTTTGCACCAGCGCCCGGGCAATTCCCACCCTCTGCTTTTGGCCACCGCTCAACCTGTCCACACGCTCGTGAATCTTATCTTTTAAACCAACCATTTCGAGAGCTGTTTGGGCAAGGTTTAGATCTTCGCGGTTGAAAGTTAGTCCCCAAGAAGGCTTGTAACCCAGCCTTCCCATCAAAACATTTTGTAGAACTGTCAAGTTACCGGCCAGGTTATACCCCTGAAAGATGAAACCGATTTGTTTGCGAAGTTTCTGGCGGGTGCGAAGAGTAACTTGTTCGCCTCCTACAAAGACGCGTCCCCGTTCCGGGAGCACGAATCCGTTAATACACCGCAGGAGTGTGGATTTTCCCGTACCGCTGGGGCCAAGGACGGCCACAAACTCTCCTTTATGGATATTTAGATTAATTTGACGCAAAACAGGCTGGTTCCCAAAGCTCTTGCATAAATTTTCAATATGAATATCCATTTTTAAAGCTACACCTCCTTATCACGCTGAGTATGTGTGGACAAAATAAAATTACCAAACGGAAGTTAAATAGAAGTTGAAAGGTAATTAACTCACCGTTAAAAATTTGTAAGAAAACGTTAAAAATTAAAAGCCAGCCAGTACACTACTTGCTGGTCCCAACATGCCTTGCCGATTACCTTTCCCTGGAGCCGTAAAAACACAAAAAGGACAACCCATTATATGAGGGCTGTCCGTCGATTCTAGCTTGATCAGCAATCTCAGATACAAATTGCCTTTACAGGAGATATTTCCCAGCTATTTGCCTATCTAGCTAATTACAGATCCTCCGAAAGCAGGGATACTATGCGCCGGCGAATGTCGTCGCGAACCTGGCGGAACTTGGCCATTATTTCTTCCTCGGATCCCGTAGCTCGGGCGGGGTCCTCTATAGGCCAGTGCAGCCGGCGGATGTTCGGCGGCGTAACGGGGCATCGCTCGGCAGCATCGCCGCAAAGAGTTACGATAAGATCAACTTCACTCAGAAGGGCTTTATCAATGGGGTCAGAGGTTTGACCGGAAATATCAATACCCACTTCGCGCATCACCTGGATAGCGCGCGGGTTAACTCCTGCTGGTTCCAGCCCTGCGCTGTAAACCTCCCAGCGGTCACCCGCAAAGGCCCTAGCAAAACCCTCTGCCATCTGGCTGCGGCACGAATTACCGGTGCAAAGAAACAGCACTTTCTTCTTCATTAAACTGCCCCCTTAAATTACTTTGCCTGACGGTCATTCTCCGACCGGAATACGGAAGCGGTAACCCACGCCACGCACGGTCTCGATATACTGGGGATTGGCCGGGTCTTCTTCAATTTTCTGCCGCAGGTAACGGATATGTACGTCCACCGTGCGCGTGTCGGTTCCACAGTTATACCCCCAGACCCGGTCCAGAAGGAAATCGCGCTTGAGTACCTTTCCCTTATGCAGTAAAAGCTGTTTTAAAAGCTCGAACTCCTTGGGTGTTAACTCCAGTGGTTGGTCTTTTAAGTAAACTTCGTACCGCTCCGGTTTCATCGTAAAGGGGCCGACTTTGATTTCGTCTTCCGTTTCCTTATCTTTGCCGCTCAAGCGTCGCCGGAGGCAGGCCTGGACGCGGGCAACCAATTCCCGGGGGCTAAAAGGCTTGGTCACGTAATCGTCGGCCCCAATCTCCAGGCCCAATACTTTATCTAACTCCGAGTTGCGGGCGCTTAAAATAATAATCGGGATGTCCCGGCCGTATTCCATAGTTCGGACCCGACGACAGACTTCCAACCCGTCGAAGCCCGGTAACATAAGGTCAAGAACAACGAGGTCCGGCTTTAGAGCCTCCACCTGCTCAACGGCTTTTACGCCGTCCAGTGCCGACCAGACCCGGTGCCCTCCCTTTTCAAGGTTATATTTTACGAGTTCCACTATAGGCTCCTCATCGTCGACTACCAAAATCCTTGCCATATGGCCCCCCTACTCTAAGCCAAAGCCTTGTTTAAGTGGTGACGATGAAATCCCAGATACTCTTTAACCCTGGCCGCAGAAAGGTTGAGGATCTGCTCCGGCGTTATCCCAGCGTTTGAGGCTACCTGCCAGGCCTGGGCTATATTACCGACGGAAGTATAAATATGAGCGTCGCTATTTAAAGCGACCATCGCATTATGCTTTTTGGCTAGCTGCGCAAGTAATTGACAACGCGGGTAGCTGCCCTGCCGGCTTACCAAAAAGGAGTTATTATTTATCTCTAAAGCTTTTTGATTAACTTTTGCTGCCAAGACTACCTTTTCAATATCTACTGGGAAATCGGGATTGCCGGGATGGACCAGGATATGGACGTAGGGGTTTTGCAGAGCTGCTATAGCCGCCCTGGTATATTCCTCCTGGGAACGGCCGTCAAACCCCGTACCGGCGTGAAAGCCTGCCAGGACGATATCAAGATTAGCGAGTAAATTTTCCGGCATGTCAAGCCTACCGTCAACGTCAATAATGTTGGCCTCTACCCCGCGCAAAACCTCAACGCCTTCCATTGTGCGCGGCAAGGCAACCAAATTATTAAAGTAATATTCGTGGGGAGCACCCGGCATTTTAAGCCCGTGGTCGGTAACGGCAATAAGCTTCAATCCTTTAGCCGCCGCTGCCGCTGCCATTTCCCTAATAGTGCTATAAGCG
>DAINRC010000077.1:0-8080 GCA_036742135.1 Bacillota bacterium | reverse complement strand
AGAAGTACCGCCGGGAGTCTCCTCTGGCATTGAGTGCTCGCCTGGTTTTTGAGCAGAGCTATGAAGGAGTTGAAGGGGACAGTGCCTCCAGTGCGGAACTTTTCGCTCTGCTCTCAGCACTTGCCGGTGTTCCTCTGAAACAGAATCTGGCGGTCACCGGATCTGTCAACCAGAAAGGGGAGATCCAGCCGGTTGGCGGGATCAACGAAAAGATCGAAGGGTTCTTCGATGTCTGCAGGATCAAGGGGTTGACCGGAGACCAGGGTGTGCTTATCCCTGAAGGCAACCTGCAGCAGTTGATGCTCAGGGAAGATGTGGTTGAGGCGATCCGGGAAGGGAAGTTCCACATTTACCTGATCCGCACAGTTGACGAAGGCCTGGAACTGTTGACCGGAATGAAGCCTGGAGAGCGCCAGCCTGACGGAACCTTCCCCGAGGGAACCTTCCACTACTTGGTTGCCGAGCGCTTGAAGGAACTTTCCCTCCAGGTCAGTGCAAATAATAGAGATAAGAAGGATTCTGATTCTGGTTAAAAAATTAGTTCTGGTGTATTGCCAAAGCGAGTATTTGGTTAAATTGGCAAGGCGGCTTTCGAAGTTCAAGGGGGGAGGTTCGTAGCAGTGAAAGAAGTGCTGATGGCTCTCGAGGATGTGAAGAAGACTTACAAGGTCGGAGAGGTTTCTGTTCCTGCCCTCCGGGGGGTCACCCTTGAGGTTTACGAGGGAGAACTCCTGGCAATTGTTGGACCGAGTGGTGCCGGGAAGAGCACCCTGCTCCACCTGATGGGAGCGATGGACCGCCCGACTGCCGGTAAGATCTACTACCGGGGGAGAGACATCACCAAGTTCTCCGAAGCAGAGATGACTGCTTTCCGGAGGGAAAAGATCGGATTCATTTTCCAGTTCTTCAACCTTCTCCCTTCCCTGACTGCCGCAGAGAACGTCGAGCTCGGGGGAGGACCCCTCAAGCGCAACCTTCCGGTGAAACAAGTCCTGGAGAAGGTCGGCCTGCTTCATCGAGCCGATCATTTTCCCAGCCAGCTCAGTGGTGGTGAACAGCAGAGAGTGGCCATTGCACGAGCCCTCGTCAAGGATCCCGAACTTCTCCTCTGCGATGAGCCGACAGGTGCCCTCGACCTGGAGACAGGCAGGGGTGTTCTGGAGATCTTGGATCAGCTTGCCCGTTGTGAAGGGAAGACTGTTGTCTTCATTACCCACAACCATGCCATCAGCATGATGGCTGACCGGATTGTCCGTCTCCGGGACGGGCTGGTCGTGGAGGTCACCGAAAACGAGACTCCTCTCGCGCCTTGCGAGATAAGTTGGTGAAGAGATGTTTTTGCTGTGGCGGAAGCTCTTTAGGGACATTACCCGGCAGAAGGGCCAGTTTCTGGCCATTTTTCTGGTAGTCCTTATTGGAACCTGTATCTTCGATGCTTCCTTCCTTTCTTTTTCCAATCTAAAAAAGTCTGGGGAGGCAACGATTGGGAAGCTCAGGCTGGCCGACCTCACCCTCTATGTCACCCTCGCTCCGGCGGAACTGGCTGCTGAGGTGGAAAAGGTTCCTGGGGTTATTGCTGCCGAGGGCCGTTACGTCGGTGAGGCCGAGGTTGAAGTTCCTTCTGAAGGAGAGAGGTACCGGGGGAGGGTTGTCCCTCTTCCTCAGGGAGAAATGAACCTGGTTCACCTTGAGGAGGGAAGACTTCCTGATTCTGTTGGAGAAGTCGCTGTTCTCAAGTTCTTTGCAGATGCCCACGGAATCCGCCCCGGCAGCGAGGTATTTGTTCTGGCGCGAGGGAGAAAGGTGTGCTACCGGGTCGCTGGGGTCGTCCACAGTCCGGAATACCTCTATCCGCTGCCGGGAATGAATGAGTTTTCTGCAGAGCCTGGTAGCTTCCCGGTGGTCTTCGCCCATCCCCGGGTGGTCGAGGAACTCTTCGCGCCCGCGGGAAGGATTAACGAAGTTACCGTTCTCCTCCAGAGTCGGGAGATCCGGGAGGAAGTCAAAAAGAAGCTTGAAGAACTGGGTGAGCCTTTTGGCCTCAAGTCTGTCATCTACAAGGAGGACCAGCCTGGCTACCTCGCCTTTAGGCTGGAATTGCTCGGCTTGGCAGAGCTTGGGGTGATGTTCCCCTTCCTCTTTTTCCTGGTGGCAGCGATGATCATTGCTGTTCTTTCAACGAGGCTGGTGGAGAGGGAGCGCTCCCAGATCGGTATCCTTAGAGCGCTCGGTTTTACCAGGAAACAGATCGGGTTTTTCTACTTAAGCTAC
Organism: Bacillota bacterium; assembly: GCA_036742135.1. Lineage (GTDB taxonomy): Bacteria > Bacillota > DSM-12270 > Thermacetogeniales > Thermacetogeniaceae > 50-218. Next base: position 5,809 of record DAINRC010000077.1, on the reverse strand, counting down.
GGTGGGTTCGTGGGGCTGCTCGGGGTTGTCTGCGGGGCTTTCGGTGGCTACCTCCTGGCCAGAGAACTCACCATCCTCTACTCCCAGTATTACGCCTTACCCTTCCTCGTCCTCAGGGGAGACCCTGTTGTTCTCCTTGGGGGCGGCCTGTTGGCACTAGGGATCTGTGTTTTTTCTGGATTGGCTGCGGCCAGGCGGGCCATCCGGATCGAGCCTGCCGAGGCGATGCGACCACCTCTCCCTGAGGGTGGGAGGAGGCTCCCCGGGGAGAAGTTGCTCTTCCCCTACCTGTCAGTCTGGAACAAGCTGGCGATCAGGAACATCTTTCGCAAGTTTTACCGTTCTCTTTTCCTCTTCCTGGGTGTGGTCTCCTCCTGTGTGGTGATCATGGTTGCCTTCGCTTTTTATGACACTGTTGATGCTCTCCTCAAGAAGCAGTTCCAGGAGATCGCCAGGTACGACCTCAGGGTTGACTTCAACCTCCCCCGAGGGGGTGAGGCCCTTGCGGAACTGGAGCACTGGGATGGGGTTCTCTGGGGTGAGCCCCTCTTGGAGGTTCCCGTCTCTCTGGAGAAAGGTAAAAAGAAGATGGATTCGGAAGCCATCGGCCTCCTTCCGGGGTCCCGGCTCTACGGGCTTCCTCTGACCTCTGGCAGTTATGCTGGTTTCGAAGACGGGGGAGTGATCATTTCCCGCCAGGCCTCGAAGTCGCTGAAGGCCGAGCCCGGTGATTTCGTCGTGGTCACCCCGCTCCTCCCCGGTAGGGAGGGTCAGGCTTACCGTGTTGCCGGGGTGGCTGATATACCTCTTGGATCCCCGGTGTTTCTCCCACTTGGGGAACTGCAGGAGCTTTCTGGATACGGTTCTACCTTCTCGGGCGCGCTCCTCAGAGTTGCTCCTGAGCATCTGGAAAAGATCAAGGAAAAGGCAGAAGATGCCCGTTTTGTGGCTTCTGTCGAGGTCAGGCGAGAGGCGATTTCTGGATTTCAGGAACTGATGGGGATGTTCTACACCTTCATCGGGGTAATGGTGAGCTTCGGGATTGTCCTCGCGGGTTCGGTGATCTTCAGTGTGGCTGGGGTGAACTTCCTGGAGAGGCTGCGGGAACTGGCTGTTCTACGGGTTCTTGGAGCAGGGAAGGGAGAGGTTGCCGGGCTTGTATTCAGGGAAACTCTGTTTCTTACTTTGGTGGGGATCTTTGTCGGACTTCCCTTAGGGAAGGTGACAGCAGTCTTCTTCATGAACTCTTACAACAGTGACCTGATGAGTCTCGAGGCTGTTGTCTACCCGCGCACCTTTTTGCTCAGCATGGCAGTTGTCCTGATGAGCATCGTTCTTATTCAGTTTCTGGTTCTGAGGCAGGTCTTTCAGGTTCCGCTGCCAGAAGCCACCAGGCGGACTGATGAATAGGGGAGATGAGTCGTGAGAAAGCCTGTGATTGCCCTTTTGGGGGTGCTGATTATTGCCGCTTTTGCTGGGGGTTCTCTGCTCTTCTGGGGCCGGCCTAGGGTGGCAGTGTCTCCAGTAAGAAAAACCGTTTTCGAGGAGCGGGTTAAGGGGACTGGGGAGGTTGCCCTTGCAGACTCTGTTCAGGTGAGGGCTCCTCTTTCAGCGAGGGTTGCCGAGGTTTGTGTGGAAGAGGGGGAAAAAGTAAAGGAAGGCCAGGTGTTGCTGCGGTTCGAGGGCACAGAGGTGCTTTTCCAGTTGAAGGAAGCGGAGGCAGCCCTGCAGCAAGCAAGGGCCCAGGTGGAGAGGGCGGTCAGTGCTAGGGAAGTTGCTGTTCGAGAGGTTGCTGCTGCCAGGCTTAAGCTCGAACAAGCAGAAAGAGAGAAGGAGAGGATGGAGTTTCTCTTTGAGCAGGGTGCTGTCTCCCAGAAGGAGTGTGAAGACGTAAGGGATCAAGCTGAACTTGCTGCTGCTGAACTCGCTCGGGTGGAAGCGAGGTTCCAGGAGCTGGAGAAAGCGGTCGCTGAGGCCGAGGCGGCTCTTCGAGTTGCCCTTACTGAGCTGGATTACTGGAGAAAAAAATCGCAGCAGCTGACTGTCGTTAGTCCGCGGTCAGGCACAGTTGTCAGGAAGGAAGTGGAGCCTGGGGCTTTCGTCAACGAGGGTGTTCTTCTTCTGGAAATCGGGGATCCTTTGAAACTCGAACTGAATTTGCTCGTCACTCCTCAGGACCTGCCCCAGGTAAAGGTTGGTGATCAGGTAGAAATCAAGCCTCTCGTTGGTGCTTTCCCTGCCGCAGCAGGGAATGTTGTGCAGATCCTCCCCCGCGGAGAGGTGATCACTTCCAGCCTCGGTGTAGAAGAGGCAAAAGGGGTTGTCAGGGTCAGGTTCACCAAAAACGCGGAACTCTTTCGCCCTGGTTACAAAGTCAGGGGAGAGGTGATTACTTCCAGAAGGAGCGGGGTGTTCACAGTGCCCGTAGAAGCGGTGGTTTCCACATCTGAGGGAGAGTTTGTGTTTGTCGTCGATGAGAAGGGGTGCCTGGAAAGGAAAAAGGTTACTCTGGGTGAGCAAAAAGAGAGCAGCATCGAGGTCAAAAGTGGGCTCAAAGAAGGAGAAAAGGTTGTTGTGAAGCCTGCCAAGTCGTTGAGACCCGGCCAGCGGGTGCGGGTAAGCTCCACTTAGCCGAGGTAGTTCCTCGCCAGCCTGATCAGGAATTCGGTGAAGTAGTGGAGGCTTTCGATGTCCAAGCGTTCGTCGGGGCCGTGCAGGGTTGCCCGCAGTTCCTGAGGGAACTGAGGTGAAAAAACGGCGACACCGTAGCAGGGAAAACCTGCAGCCCGCAGGAAGCGGGAGTCGGTGGCTCCTGGGGAGATCATCGGGAGGCAAACAGTTGTCCGCTCAGGGGTTGTTGTCACCTCTCTGATGGTCCTTTCGATGAGCTGGTAATAAGGAGAAGAAGTCTGGGAAAAAGAGGGTGGGCGGTAGGTGGAGATTTCCACTTCAATGCCTTCACCCAGACACTTCCTGAGTTCTGCAAGCACATAGGGCTGGTCTTGGTCAGGGAGCACTCTGATGTCTGCTTCAACTTCGCAGAGGTCAGGGACGACATTGGTCTTAACTCCGCCCCTGATCACGTTCGGGGAAATGGTTAACCTCGTCATTGACTGGAGGGTTGCGGCGAAGCCCCGGTCCTCGATGGTTTCCAGGAAGTCGTCCAGGTTTTCGGGAGAGATCTCTTCGCTCCACTGCCTCCTTTTGGCGATCTCGTCGAGGAGGTGCTTGACCTCGGGGAGAATCACCACTTCAGGCTGGTAATTCTTTAGTTTCTGGAGCCGGTCAGCCATTTCCAGGACTGCATTTCTGCCGAGCATCGGGAGGGAACCGTGGGCTGCCGTGCCGCGTGTCCGCAGGATGCTCCAGGCTAACCCTTTTTCTCCGAACTGGATGAAGTAAAGGGTTTCCCTTTCCATGACCAGTGGTTCTTCTGCACCTTCATTGATCACGAAATCAGCGGCGATTTTTTCCCGGTGTTTCTTGAGGAGGTACTGAACCCCAAACCGTCCCCCTTTTTCTTCATCAGCGGTTGCCGCAAAGATCAGCTTCCCTTTAAGCGGGTCTCGGCTTCTGGAGAGGTAGAGCATCGCTGCAGCCTCAGCAGCGGCGAAGGCCTTGCAGTCGATTGCCCCCCTTCCGTGGACGAACCCGTTGCTGATCTCCCCGCTGAAGGGGTCGAAGCTCCATCCTGACCCTGCTGGGACGACATCGAGGTGGGAGAGGAAGAGGAGGCTTCTAGAACCTGGACGCTGCTCTCCAAAGTAGGCCAAGAAGTTGGCGCGGCCCGGTGCTGCCTCGATAATCTCGTTGGGAATTCCCGCTTCGTCGAAGAGGGACTTCAAAAAGTAGGCAGCCTCGATCTCGTTTCCCGGAGGGTTGGTGGTATCGATTTTGATTAATGAAGACAAGATCTTTTCGGGTTTCCAGTTCTCCATAGTTCTCGACCTGGATTTTCGTGGATACTACAGTATTCTTTAAAGTGGGGTAAAACTCCTGCTTGGTTTGAGGTAGGAAGGAGGGTCTTCAAGTAATGAAGATGAAGCATCTCTACCAGGTGGTTGATCGACTGGCGATTGGCTACGAACTCCAGCTCCAGCGCTTCAGAGAGATGCTGGAGATTGCCAGACACCAAAAAGAAATGATCTCCTCAGGTAAAAGCTCTCAGCTGGAGGAGAGCCTGATGCGGAGGCAGAAGCTGATGGAGGAGATTGATGAAACAAATGAGGAGCTTGCGGTGCTTCGGAAAGAGGTCGAGGAGATCCTCCATCTGAAAAGGTTTGACCTGAAAAAGTTAAGCGAGCTTGTCCGCACTCATTCTTCAGAGAAATTGGTGGCGATCCTTGGGGAGTTGGGTGGGGTCATTGAGGAGATCCGCAAGATTGACCAGGAAAGCACCCGCCTTTTGGAGAAGCAGTTGCAGGAAATCAAAGAAACCCTGCAGGGAGTGAGAGACCTTCGCAGAGCTCATTCTGCTTACCAGGGTAAGTACCAGCCTGGGAGCGCTTTTCTGGATACCAAAAAATAGTGACAAAAGAACCGGAAAAAATTTCTTTCCTGACAAAATTTTCTGATGTCCACAGATTAATCCACAAGAAGGTGCTCCAAAAGTGGGGTTATAAACAGACTTATCCACATTATCCACAGGATTAGGGGTAATTTTTGATAGTTTCTGGAAATTTGCACCCTTTTTTTTTCGACACCCGAAATTCTCGGAACATTTTTGAGATTGTAGTTGACAGAACCTTTTTTTCGTGGTATCATGCAATTGCTCGTGAGTCCCGTGCCTGCGGGTGACGCGGGTGCGGGACTTTTTTTAAGAATCAAAAGTTTCTAGGAGGAATGTCAGGTAATGAAAGGCAGAGTCAAGTGGTTCAATCAACAAAAAGGGTATGGCTTCATTGAGTGCGACGATGGTGGCGATGTTTTTGTCCACTACTCGGCAATTCAGATGGACGGGTTCAAAACCCTGCGCGAAGGTGAGCGTGTGGAGTTTGAAATCGTTCAGGGAGAGCGTGGACCCCAGGCAGCAAAGGTTGTGAGATTGTAGAGCGGTAGTTTCTAGGTGAAATCACCAGCCCCGACCAAGATGGCCGGGGCTTGTTTTTTGTGGAGGCAGGAAATTTCTCTTTCTAGGGGAATAATATTTAATACCAGCACACGAAAGGAGTGGATGCTGAGGTGAATCTCACCATACGGGGCAAGAACATCGAAGTGACCGACAGCTTGCGTAGCTATGTGGAGAAAAAATTAACAAGGCTGACCAGGTATTTCGACCACATTAGCGAGGCCCAGGTTACCTTCTATCAAGAACGGGGCAGATACGTGGTTGAGGTTACTATTCCCCTCGACAGCATCATTCTTCGCGGTGAGGAGGAAAGCGGCGAAAACTTTTACACTGCCATCGACCTCGTCTCTGAAAAATTGGAGAAACAGATTCACAGGTACCGCACGAAGCTCTACAAGAGATTTCGGAACAAGGGTCTTAAGGATCTGATCATCGAGATGGAGAAAGAAGGGACAAAAGAGGAAGAAGAGCCAAGGGTTGTGAGGACGAAGCGCTTTGCGATGAAGCCGATGTCTGTGGAGGAAGCAATCCTCCAGATGAACCTTCTTGGTCACGACTTCTTCGTTTTCACCAATGCCGAGACTGAACAGGTCAATGTGGTTTACCGGCGCCGGGACGGCAACTACGGTTTGATCGAACCCGAGGTTTAACTCCGCATTAAATTTCAGTAGAAGGAGAAGGGACCGGTAGGTCCCTTTTGCCTTCCTCAAGCCCAGCGGGCGAAATGCCTAGCCAGTGAGT
>DAINRC010000076.1:0-8168 GCA_036742135.1 Bacillota bacterium | reverse complement strand
AACAGAATTATATTGATCTAGTTCAACTGGCGCAATTTCTCGTTTCTCAAAGCCAATCAACGCTGCATCCACATGTTGATCCACATCCATCATTGGAGGTATTTGAATGATACCCGCACTTGACGTTCCCATATTGCGTTTTTTGTCGTAGAGGGGAGAGGGGGAGCACAGCCTGAATATAAACATCGGTTTCTTTTAGTCCTAAGCTGAGGATTAGACTAAAAAAATCAACAAACTATTTACTTGCAAAGTAGACAGTTAGATAAAACTCTCAACCAAGATTGATAATAGCATCTGTTTTTTTAAGGGATTAATCTTTGTAGAATTGTATTAGATAAGTGGATTAGAGCTAAGACATTTAAAGAAATCAGTTGTTCAAATTGTTCTAAATCCTGTTCTAAAAACTGACCATGAACACTGATTCCTGCATTAGTGGCAAGATTACATCATAAAAAGACTGTTGCTACGTAACTTGTTGAATTTTACAATGTAAGTGGTTTAATTAAAGAGGGTACATGTGTGTCCTCTAATGTTTTGCTTATAACTATTATGTTTAACGTAACCAAATCAAATCTATAAGACTAGCGATTTTAAAAAAATTGTGTCTTGGTCGTATTAGTACTGTTGCATTGAATATAAGGAGTATGTAATCACCTTATATTCAATTTATGGCTATTTCTTAGTTTGTCTTTTTCTCTTCAATTGCAAATTTCAATAACGAGGCACTGCGGTAAAAACCATGTGCGAATTTTCCAAAGGGCATGGTGATAAAGAAGGTCATGACTGTGGCTAAATGAAAAATTAGTAAAAGTGCCATGTAAGGAGAATTCCGGAATGCCATAAGCGCTAATCCTGAAGTGCTGACTAAAAGCAGAAGGAAGATAAAACCTCGATCTACAGGTTTTTGCTCTTGGTCACCATGCAAGGGGTGACGTTTAAGATTTAAATAGAGTAAACCAGAAGGACCTATGACTAAGCCAATTCCACCCAAGGTACCTAAAACAACGGGCAAGCTAAAGAAAGCATAAGGTGCATGTAAATTAAGAAAATAATGGTATAAGGTTGCTACGCTTGTGGCAGCAAAGCACAGCATAAAGCCATAAAACGTCAGGTGATGGAACACACGGCGGATTTGCGTGTAACGGTCATCTTGTTCATTACAGCCTTTGCCATGCCCACCATCTAAATATTTAAGCGTTAATACATTTTGAGTGGCTTGAACTAGGTCGGGTTTCTCAACTTTACCATGAATGACTTTAGAGATCTGTCTCCAGAATTTATTAATTCCATTGCCCAGCAGAACAATCGCAACTGTAAAGGTCAATCCAAAAAGAAGAGCTAAAAAATTATGCGGGAAAATTGCATAGAAATTACCTTGGTAGCCTGCAAATAAATCAGTTCCTTTGTACCAAACCACAGCTAACATGCATAAAAAGAAAATAAGTGATAACGCCGAGACAAAGGTAATACCTACAGACTTATAAAGTCGACCTAGAGGCTGAGGGGTCGCAAATTCTTGGTAAGTTTCCAAACGTACTTGTGCCATCGCTTTCGGAATATTTACACCAAACTCATGCGGTGGGGCATATTGGCAAGCATGTAAGCAGGCACCACAGTTATGGCACAGATTCGCGAGGTAATGAATGTCGGCTTGATTAAACTCAAGGCGTTTGGTCATGGCTGCAAATACAGCACAAAATGACTCACAGTAACGACAAGCATTACAAATCTGTAGGGCTCTTTGAACTTCCTGCTCATGGTTCGAGAGCTGAACAACAGGTATTAGGGCTTTAGTACTAGCATTCATGTTCCACTCCTTGTGAAAGTGCATATTGGGCTGCTTTTTTCCCAGCAATCCGTCCAAACGTTGTTCCGATCGACATACCAACGCCTGCGGTATAACCCTGACCTAGTACATTACCTGCCATCATTTCACCTGCGACAAACAGGTTATGGCTCGCTTTATTATTAAAGCGTACAGCAGCATCGTCTTCGACTTTTAAACCTAAATAGGTAAACGTAATGCCAGGTTTAAGCGCATAGGCATAGAAGGGTGGTTGATCAAGCGGAACGGCCCAATGGGTTTTGCTAGGAAAAATATTTTTGGTGGTACAGTCATCTAAAACCGTATGGTTAAAGGTACCTTGCACACAGGCTTGGTTAAATTCTTCTATGGTGTGGCATAATGTTTTTGCATCTAGACCGGTTTTTTCGGCTAATTCTTGAATGCTATTTGCTTTTACACCAGCAAATACAGGTGGCATAAAACGACCAATGGCTTTTGAATCAATAATCGAATAGGCAATTTGCTGTGGCTGTTTTGCAACAAGACGGCCCCAAATCGCATAACGTTTTGGCCAGAAGTCTTCGCCTTCATCGTAAAAACGTTCGGCTTTGTTATTGACCACAATACCCAAGGAAACGCAGTCAATACGGGTACAAATACCACCGTCATATAACGGTGCGCGTGCATCAACTGCTACGCAATGCGATTGTGATGGGTCACCAATAATATCGGCACCTTGATCTATCATAAATTTGAGTAAGTTGCCCTGATTAAAGCGGGTTCCGCGAATAATGAAATTATCGGCTGGCCATTCGCCGTTTTCATTTTGTCCCCAAGCTTCTCTTAACCATTCTAAATTAGACTCAAAACCACCGGCGGCCAATACACAGCTTTTAGCTTTAAATACACGGCCATCTTCAGCAATTGCAGCTTCAAAATGTCCGTGGTTTAACTTTAGATCTTTAATTTTTGTGTTGTATAAAATTTCGATGCCAAGTTCCTGAGCACTACGGTAATAGGCATTAAGGAGGGCTTTACCGCCACCCATAAAAAACGCATTGGTACGTGCAACATGCAAAGCACCGGATAACGGCGGTTGAAAATTCACGCCATGTTTTCGCATCCAGTCGCGGCAAGTCGCGGTGCTACGAATAACGAGACGAGCTAAGTGTTCATTGGTTTTTCCGGCAGTTACTTTAAGTAGGTCTTGCCAATATTCTTCTTCTGGGTATGCATCGACTAATACATCTTGATGCCAATCATGCATGCAGCGAAGATTACGGGTGTGTTGTGAGTTACCACCACGCCATTCCTCAGGCGCTGCTTCTAGTACCAGTACCGAAGCTCCACTTTCTTTTGCTGTAAGCGCGGCACACAGTGCGGCATTCCCACCCCCAATCACAATAACATCATGCATAGATTTCTTCCTTTCTCAGCTAGGGCTAATGTAGCGTTAAAAGAGAAGATGAAGTGAGAGGCAAACCTTGAATGGGTGTTTAGTAAAATTAAATACTAATAGCTTAAGTGTTTATGAATTGCGCACCAGGCCAACGTTTTTCTTTCATTATGTTGGTCACACAGGCACGAACCACCACTTTCGTGGCTAAGGTTGCAGGCGAGAGCTCTTCTTCAGAGAGACTAATTAAATAGTTAATTCGTTCAATAGTAGGCTCTACAATGCGTAATAAACATAGCTCTTGTCGCGAATTTAACGATGCTCCCGCAGGTTGAATGGTTGCCATCTCAAGTTGGCTAATACTTTGCATTAACAAATGCAGTCCATCAATTTCATAGGCTACTTTAAGTTGATGAATTGTCTGTTCGAGCAACAAGCGCAGCCCATGTCGTTGACTTGGTAAAATCAGGGGGAGTTCTTTAAGCTGTGGATGAGTAATAGTTTGAGTATCAATACAGCTTTCAAGTTGATATTGACTGAGCACTTCTTTGGGTGAGATTAAAAACATCTGTTCTTTCACCAATGGCTGTAGGGCCCACTGAGGGTCGACATCATCGCTAAATATGATGGCTACATCGAGCTGTCTAGTATTGACTAAGGCCTTGAGATCACCCGATAAGCCTTCAATCAAACGGACTTTAATGTCAGGGTATCGATTTCTCATGAGTTTTAAAAAGTGCGTACCAATAACTGCTGCGACACTTGGTGAGAAACCGACGGTGACATGACCACTTAAACGCGAAGAATGTGCAGAATCTACAGCATGGTCTAAGTGTCTAAGTGCAAGTTGAACTTGTTGAAAAAAGGCTAAACCCGCAGGGGTGGGAACTGTACCTAAAGCGGTGCGTTGTAACAAGCGAATAGAAAGCTCGCTTTCTAATTTTGAAATTTGCTGACTTAATGCAGACGTTCCAATATCGAGATTTTTGGCAGCTTTACCCAAGCTCCCTGACTCAATCACTGCAATAAAATACTTGAGTTGTTTAAGTTCCACGGCAAATACTAAATTGACCTTTATTTATTATTCTACACTGCTTTATCACTATATACATTTTGTTCTGTTGAACTGAGTACCCCTAAAAAAAGTGTAAAGGCAACATCAGCTAAAGACGTTGCCTTTTAGCACTTTTATTGTTTAACCTGCTCAAGACCCTGTTGTTCAATAATTTGTGTGGCTTGTGGTGATTTCACAAATTTGATGAGTTCTTTTGCGACTTTTTCATGTTCAGAGTTTTTACCAATACCTGCTGCAAACACGGTGACTTTTTGATATGGCGCAGGAATTGGGCCGACTAAATCAACTTGACCATATTTACCAATAAAAGGTTTGATTTCGCTGATTTGCTGGAACCCAATATCAAACTGTCCTTCAGCAATACGTTTAGCAACGCGGTCCCCAACCACTTTTTCTGCTTTAGCCGCAATCACTTTGTACTCGACATGCGGGAAGCTTGGAAAAATATCTTTTTCAAGATGTGTGCCGCTTGCACTTGCTGAATAGCCGATATGCTTGGCATTGAGTAAAACTTTTTCAAATTTTTCCGCAGAAGTAATATCTGGCTTTGGTGCACCTTTAGGCACAGCCATACCAATGCTTGAATTCACTAAAGCACTTTGTGAATTTGGGCCTACATATCCCTTTTCTGCGAGCTTGTTTAGTTCAGGAGCAGCCAAGACCACCACATCAAAACGTTCACCACGGTCAAGACGGTTTGGGATTGCAGTCGGTGATGCACCCATTGATGAACCAGACGAGAGGTGCACTGTGTGGCCAGTTTGCTTTTCAAATATTGGAATGAGTTTTTCCATAGATGAATAGAAACCGCCTGAGCTAATGACTTCGAGGGTGTCTGCGTTAGTAAGAGTTGAACCTAAGCCTGCGCCAGCCAGACAAATGGTCATCAATATAGGGGACTTTTTCATAGTGCCTCACTTTAAATACAAAAAACAACAGTACGAAGATTTGTAGGCTGCCGTACTGTTCATTAAGTTTTCAGGTTAAGTCGTTGTTTTAAGAAATAACCTTTGCAGGTTCAGCAATCGTGTCAGTATTCTTCTGTTGAGACCCACGACATAGATACAAGCTGGCGATCAGGCTACATACTGCAGCGAGCATGAGCCAGAAAGCTGGGGTACTTGCGTTACCTGTATTTTCGACCAGGAAGGTACAGGCCATTGGGGTCATCCCACCAAAAATAGCAGCTGCAAGACTAAACGCTAATGAGAAGCCCACAGTACGAACACGTTTTGGCATTACTTCTGCAAGTGTTGCGACCATGGTGCCGTTGTACATACCAAAGAAGAACGAAAAGTAAGCAAGCGTAATGAGAAGATTCGAAAAGCTTATGTCACTGACCAACCAACTTAGAACCGGATAAGTGGTCAAAATTGCAAGTGAAGTAATACCAACTAAAACTGGACGACGACCAATTTTGTCGGATAGTAAGCCACCCATAGGTAACCAGAAGAAATTTGATAGGCCTACAAATACGGTTGCTAGTAGGCTATCGGTTACTGACATTTCTAAAGTACGTTTTGCATATACAGTGGTGTAAACAGTAATAAAATAGAAAGTGGTTGTGGTCATTGCACTCATCATCATGCCTGCAAGTACAATGCGCCAATTGCTTGCCAATGTGCTGAAAATTTCTTTTGAAGAGGGATGAGTCTTTTGCGCTTTAAAGTCTTCAGTTTCCTCTAAAGTACGACGAAACAAGAAGATTAAAGGAATAATCAAACAACCAATTAAGAATGGAATACGCCAGCCCCATTCACCCACTTGAGCCGTAGTTAAGATGGTATTTAGCCAATAACCCAGTAATGCTGCGAATACAACCGCAATTTGTTGGCTACCAGACTGCCAACTGGTAATAAATCCACGATTTTTATCAGTTGCAATTTCAGCCAGATAAATCGATACACCGCCAGATTCAACACCCGCCGAGAAACCTTGTAACAGACGCCCAATTACCACTAAAATTGGTGCAATAATACCAATAGTTTCATAGCCTGGCACAAAAGTAATCAGTATGGTGCCAATTGCCATTAGGCTTAAAGTCACAATGAGACCTTTACGTCGTCCGACTCTATCAACATAGGCACCTAAGAAAATAGCGCCAAGAGGTCGCATTAGAAAACCCGCTGCAAACACGGTAAATGTCATCATTAAAGATACATATTCGTTCTCAGAGTGGAAAAATTTTGCTGCAATATAAGTAGCGTAGAAGCCAAAAAGAAAAAAATCATATTGTTCTAAAAAATTACCACTGGTTACATTTAATATTTTTTTAAAAGTAGCTGTGCGATTATTTGCGACATCCATTAAAGACCTCCTTGGCCTGATAAAATGGAAACGTTCACAATTTTCAATTTTTGGATGTAAATTGATCTAACCCCATAGACCCTAATATTAAATAGGTTAGAGGTGAGATATTGAGCTATCCTTTGTAGAAAATGTGTTGCCTTGTTTCCAGTTCAAACTACACGTCAATATTTTGATAAACAGAAATCCACTTATCATTCGAAAAGAAATGTAATCCTAAAAATGGATAAGGAGTGATAGGGCAAAATTAATGAGGTATTTAATAAAATTAATGACCCTTTATAAAATAATCTCTGAACATGGCCAAATTTGATTTTGGATCAACTCTTTGACACAAGCTTTAATTGCGGCTTTGGCGGCGAGTGCAGCAGGTGATAATTCTTCTTCAGCAAGACTGACCAAGTAATTGATTCGTTCAACTTCAGGATCAATCAATTTCAGTAATTTTATCTTGTACTTATACTCTTGTAGACAGGCGCTTCCAGGACGAATACTTGCAAGGTCAAGGTGAATAAGACTATCCATAAGCAAATGTAAGCCATCAATTTCATAGACGACATTGAGCTGTCCAATCTTGTGCTCAAGGAATTTTCTTAAACTGTGACGTTGACGAGGTAGTACCAACGGAATGTTACCAATTTGTTGGGATTGGATTATGCCGTTAATAATGCATTCAGAAAGGCCATTTTTTTCGAATACTTCTTTACGTGCCATTAAATACATTTGCTCACGTACCAAGGGCTGTATTGCCCATTGTTTATCAACTTCGTTGGTAAAAATTATAGCGATATCAAGTTGGCGGGAATTAATCGACTGAATTAGGTTCCCTGAAAGTGTTTCCACAATTTCCAGACGAATGTCTGGATAACGTTCAGACATTAATTTCATCAAAGGTATACCAATCAAAGCAGTAATAGTTGGTGGAAAACCTAAACTAACATGGCCTGAAAGTCGAGCTGAATGAGCGGCGTCAACAGCAAAGTTTATTTGACGCAAAATAAGTTGAGAGTGCTTTAGAAATGCAAGGCCAGCCGGAGTAGGCGTGACCCCAAAGGCATTACGCTGTAATAGGCGAATACTTAATTCCTGTTCGAGCTTACTAATTTGTTGGCTAATTGCGGAAGCACCGACATCAAGTTTCTGAGCTGCTTTACCTATGCTGCCGGCTTCAACGACAGCCAGAAAATACTTTATTTGCTTGATTTCCATTACAATGTATTCTTTACGTCCTATGCCTTAGATGGTTATATAAATCAAAGTAATCAATATAGTAGATGTTATCAGTGTTGCTAGAAAAATGTTTAAGTGATGTTGAAAATTTACTAAATGATATTTTTTAAAATATTAGTGTTTTAGCAAAAATACTCCGTAGAGTAATCATACAAGTGTTTATTACACAGGCCAAACTTTACTGGAGAGAATGGACTAGATAACAGGGCCGTTGATTTCACGCTACATGCAAATCACAATAGAGTAGTCCAATTACTCATAAAGAATTTGTACTCACACTTAGAATTTAACGATATGCATGTAGTCCCTTTAACTCTTTTACAGTTAGAGTTTTTAACTCTTTAAAAAATGTACAAAAAGCTTATGGGTCAAGT
>DAINRC010000075.1:4181-8283 GCA_036742135.1 Bacillota bacterium | reverse complement strand
TGTGACAAAAATGCGGAAGAATTATAAAAAGTTTGTGGGAAATTGTAAAAATCCTTAAACTCAAACAAGATATTTGTGTTCACTTTCATATACGCATGCTCTCCACGATCCACAGAGTTAAAAGGGTTGTGGTTTCTTTTCGAAAGGCCTGCACTTTTCAGCAACGCACAATTTTCTCTGGGGAGTGCCTTCCTGCGCTGATCCACAGATAGGAGACAAATCGGATGAGGCCAGGGGAACCCCTGGCCTCAAGTTTTGTTTTAGCTATTGGTCTGCGGAGTGTTGTTCCATTGCCAGCCGCCCATTATGCCTCGCAGGCCGCAACCTGCACACCCGCGTCCAAATCCGGGACCAAAACCGGGGCACTGGCTGAACCAGTCAGGATTCTCCTGAAGAAACTTTTGTATGGCCTCAATGCGGGCTTTAATCTGCTGGCCCTGCTCTGGCGTGAGGCTGCCGTACTCTACATATTTGTCGATGATTTGCTTCTTCAGTTCGAGCATCTGCTGGTGGAGCTTGACGATCTCCTGACTCTGTTCCGGTGTAAGCGTAGCAGCCAGAGCCGGTGCGGCCAAGGCCAGCACCAGTAGTGTAGTTAGTGCGGCGATAAGCTTTTTCTTCACCTAAAATTCACCTCCTATCTCAATAATTTGCTTCTAGCTTGTTAAATCCCCTTATCTCTTAGATTTTCATTTTTTTATGGTGAATTTTTATGGTGAATCTGGGAAGACAAAACAGGTCTTCTTTCTCATCTTCATCAATATAGTAACTGTAGTTGTTGTGGAGAATGTGGGTAACGCAAAGCAAAGGCCTATACGAGTGTGGGATTGTGGTTAACCCCGTGCAGGAGTTATCAAAATCCACACGTCTGCATTATCCACACCAGTAACTCTCCAGCTTAAATCTTTTAGGTCTTGGGCGGTGCCCTCACCAGTTTTCTTGCCCTCGACTACCCTATCATGTCTCCCGGGGTCTACGCCCTGTTTCATTCCTTCGTTCGGCCTTTTGAGGGCAGGCGGGTTGTGCCTGGTACTTGTACGCGGGGTCTATGCCCTTATGGAGGTGATTTAGGCTTCCCCCACCCAAGACTTCTATCCTGTGTTTGGATTTTTACTTAAGCTGCTTGCTGTAATTGGGCACGGCGATAGTCGCCTAATACTTTATCAGGGTCGTAGTTTTCTTTCTTCTTAGCCAGGCCATACATCACCCGCAACAGTTTTGTGGCTATGGCTATTAAGGCTTGTTTTTTCTTTAGCGGGTTTTCTCTCCTGGTCAGAAAGTAGTGATACAGTGCTTTAAATTCACGGTTCCTGGCTACCAAAGTTAGACTGGCCTGGTATAACAGGTTCCTTAGTTCGGCTCGCCCACGTTTGGATATCTTGCTTTGCCCCTTCTTCTGCCCAGAGCTTTGTTCGCTTAAGTTCAGCCCGGCGAGTTTTTGAATCTGCTTCCAGTGCTCGTAATTTTGGGGATCGCCTACTTCGCCTAAAAAACCAGCTACTGTTACCAAACCTATACCGGGAATACTTAATAAATTGCCTGCAATATCTATCCCTGCCAAAATGTCGGCCAAAGCTGCTTCTGTTTGCTCAATCTGCTTCTGGTAAAAGGCTATTTCGTCCAGGCAAGCTGTCAGCCTGTGCCGGGCTCCGGTTAATCCTTCGGTTATTCCTACTGATCCTTTTAGCTGCCTTGTAGAGAGCCTGGGCTCTTTTCATTCCTACCCGGTAGTTGCTGGCTTCTTTTAGCTTCTCGGCTAACTCTTCGACCTTGTAGGCTAATATTAACCTGGGGAAGGGACAGTTCCTTAAGACCCATTGGGCTGCTTTCCCTAACAGGTTTTTAAATACTTGCCCCAGCTCGGGAAAGTATTCGTCCAGGATGGTCTGGAGTTGGTTTAAGGCACTGTTTAGTTTCTGGCGTTGCTGCCGCCGGGTTACGGTCAGGTTCCTTAGCTCGGCATATTTTCCCTTGGGTAAAAGGCAGTGGAGGAAATTACCATCCTTGACTACTTTGGCTATTATTCCAGCGTCTTTCCGGTCGTTCTTAGCCGGGGAGTTGCCTACTTCCTCTTTCCGCCTTTTTACGTGATAGGGGTTGACTATCACTACTGTGTACCCCTGCCCCTTGAGAAACCATGCTAAGGGTTTCCAGTAGTGGCCGGTGGGCTCCATGCCAATTACTACCCTTTTTGCTCTGGCTTTTTCTTTGGCTTCTTCTATTTTAGCCAGTAGACGATAATAGCCTTCTTTGCTATTATGGAACTTGAAGGGTTTGACCACGTCCAGTTCCATTTGGTTATAAATCCGTGCCCAGTGGTTGTGTTTGGCTACATCGATCCCGACAATTATTACATCGCCATGGACCAGTAATTTCTTTTGCACCTCATTCATACGGTTTCTCGCCTCCTGGTTAGCTTGTTCTGGTCTATTATCTTTTTACCAGGAGGCTTTTTTACTGGCAACCGCTATTCTAAATCATTACAGGAATGCTTGTACTATAGAGTTTAGATTTTAGTTAGCTCCAAGCCAATGGACTTGATCCTTGACAACCATGTAGGAATCCCGGAGCAACTCGGATAAATATTCTCGTAGAGGCAGGAGGCTTCGATCGGCCTCCTTAGAAAGCCCCCCTTTCATAATTACTTTTGAGTGCCTCCAGCATTAATAGTATGTGACAAAAATGCGGAAGAATTATAAAAAGTTTGTGGGAAATTGTAAAAATCCTCAAACAAGATATTTGTGTACGCTTTCACGTTTCATGATTTCCCATAATTTTTTCATGGTTTTTCCACATTTCATCGGTAGAATTTCTTAAGAGCAAATTTTTTCCGAAACTTCTCCAGATCCCTACATTCGTTTAGGGAATTATTACCAGAGAGGAGGTTGAGCAGAAAGGATTCTAAAAAGCTTGTATTGCCTGAATCTGAGCAATGAGGTGGGGATATGAAGAACAGCAGAATTGCCGGTTTCAATAATTTATTGTTAATCCTGATTTTCTTACTTTTTTCTATATCAGCCATGAGCTGCAGCAGTACTGCGGAAAACCAAAAGGCAGAACAAACAGAGAGCAATACCGAAAGCCTCGCCACCAGTGAGAATATCGTTGTTCCCAGAGAAGAACCGGCCTTTATAGGTAAGGTAAAAGATGTCGTTGGTAATGAAGTGACAGTTTACAAAGTTGAAATAGCAGAGGCAACTGAGCAAAAACCTCAAGAAAACAGCCAAGGAGCAGTAGCAGACGAAGCGAACCAGAACAGCCAAGACCTCAGGAGAGCAAACAGACCCTTCGACCTGAAGGTAACCGAAGAAACCGAAACGTTTATCATCCCTGTAGGCACTCCTATAGTAACAATGCAAAGGGGAACTAACGAAATCAAGACAGTTGCCCTAACTGAGATAAAGAAGGACCAGTTACTGCGTGTCTGGAAAAAGGACGACACAGTTATATTTGTGCAAGTAATGAGCGGGAGTAGCGAAAGATCGGCGGGCCAAAATGGAGAAGTGACAGATAAAAAGGGTGGAGCAGAAGGCCCTCCGGGAGGCCTACCATTAGGTCTTCCCTTGGGAGGTCCACGATGAGCAAAAGTCCTAATAAGTGGATCATCGACGCCCGGAATATTGTTAAAGTATACCAGAGTGGCTCTGAAGAATTGAAGGTCCTTGATGATATCAGTTTAACTGTTCAAGAAAACGACTTTGTCGCCATTCTAGGACCTTCCGGATCAGGAAAATCCACTTTACTAAACATACTAGGATGCCTGGATCTTCCGACTTCTGGACAGTATTTTTTGGACGGAATCGATGTCCTTAAAGCCAGGGATAATCAATTAGCTGAGATCCGCAACAAGAAAGTCGGGTTTGTTTTTCAGCAGTTTAACCTTTTACCCAGGTTAACCGTGCTTCAGAACGTTATCCTTCCCTTGCTCTATCGGGGAGTGAATGAAGACGAAGCTGTTGCTTCAGCCAAGGAGAAGTTAAAACAATTGGGGCTAGGTCATCGACTAGATTACCGACCTTCCCAACTATCAGGAGGAGAGCAACAAAGAGTAGCCATTGCCAGGGCAATAATAGGTAACCCTCGTTTGATTCTGGCAGATGAG
>DAINRC010000075.1:707-4171 GCA_036742135.1 Bacillota bacterium | reverse complement strand
ACCGGAAACCTAGATAGCAAGTCAAGAGAAAATGTCATGGAAATATTTCAAGAACTTAATGGACAAGGGAACACGATAGTAATGATTACCCATGATCCTGAAGTGGCAGAACGGGCTAAAAAGGTAATCTACATCCGTGATGGTAAAATCCTTGAGAGTGATTGGAAGTCTGGGGGTTAAAAATGTGGTTCAGCTAAAAGGCAACAAGCACCTGTGGGCCCTTGTAATTGTGATCGTGTTAGCGGTAATCTCAACAACTCTGTGGCTATTACAACAGAGTAAAAGTGAGAAAGAAACAGTCCAATATGAGCAAACGAGAGTAAAAAGGGGTGATATCCTCGTCGGGTTCGATTCTGATGGCAGCATCGAATTTTCCAAAGTTAACCTAAGGTTCAACGTCAGTGGCACAATTTCTGAGATATTGGTTACTGAGGGAGATAAGGTTAAGAAAGGTGACCCGATTGCCAAACTGGACAGTCAAGATTACCAGAACCAATACCAGTTGGCCTTAGCCAACCTCCAAAAAGCTCAGGAGGAAAAAACAAAAAGCCTTTTAGATTACGAGCTCAAGATCAAAAACCTGGAAAACGAATTGCAGAAACTCAAAGACGAATACCAGGAGATGGAAGCTCTACCTGAGGCGTACTCTGCCAATGAGATCAAAATGAAGAAAGCAGAAATAGAAACCAAAGAGTTGGAATATCAAAAACTGCTCAAGGAATATGAAATGCTGAAGAACCAGGAGTTGAGCGAATATGAACTCCAAGTAAAAATGGCCAGAGATAATTTAGAAAACACAATCTTGTATGCACCGGTTTCAGGTGTTGTCTTGGATTTGTCCAAGAAGGTGGGGGAACGCATCACCGAGGACCAGGACTTCGCTACGATCCACGAAAATAACAAAGTCCAAGCAACAACAGATGTGATCGAGTACGACATCAGTCAAATCGAAGTCGGACAGAAAGTATATGTGACCGTCGAAGCCCTGCCTGACCAAAAGTTTGTGGGCAGAGTAAGCAAAATAAACTTTCTGGCCTCTGAGGATTCTTCTGGTTTAGTAAATTACAGTGTGGTTGTCGATATTGAGAATCCCAGTCCTGAATTGAAAGACGGGATGACCTGCGTGATTACCTTTGTCAGAAAAGAAGTGCAAAACTGCTTAATAGTTCCCTACGAGGCCGTTAAGATGGTCAGTGGAAAACAAATTGTGATGGTCGTTGATGAAAATGGTCAAATGAGTGAAAGAGAGATCAAGACAGGTTTTACAGATGGTAACAGTGTCGAGGTTCTAGAAGGCCTTAAGGAGGGCGAAATTGTGGCTTACCCGAAAAGGGGTTGATTGATTTGAAGATGAAACACCTGCTCAAATTGGCCTTGATTAATATTTACCAAAACAAAACCCGGACCTTCCTGAGTACACTCGGAGTTATTGTCGGGACAGCAACGATCTTTTTGGTGATCGCCATTGGCAAAGGTGGAGAGGCTCAGGTAAGTGAACAGTTCTCCAAACTGAATGTTGGGACAATTATTGTTCGGTCGGCGATGAGAGAAAAAGTGGTGGATCCTTTAACTGAAAAAGATGCTGAGTTGTTCGCCCAAAGTGAGTACATCGCCAGTGCTTTTCCGGTTCTGTTCGGAAGTGGGGACATCAGTTATGCCAATTATTCTCAACAAAGCGGTTTTATCGCGATTTATCCTGAGTTCCAGGAAAAAAACAATTTAACAATTTGGCAGGGAAGACCGCTTGGTGATGAAGATGAAAAAAATAGAAACAAGTGCGTGGTCCTAGGAGCCGAACTGGCGCATGTGCTCACTGATGGCAACCCCTCGGAAATACTAGGGCAAACCATAAACATTAATCACCGCAAATTTGAAGTGGTGGGGATATACAACAGGGTAGGAGATTCTGGCTCAGGGATGATGAGTTACGATGATTCTGCATTTTTGCCCTACACGGTAGGAAAAAGGTATCTGTTGGGTAAAAGCGCCAATCCCACCATTTTCGTCCAGGCAACAGGGCTAGAGACAGTGCAGTTGGCCATAGAGGATATAACAAATGTCCTTAATGAGACCCATCGGATGGGGGGAGCAGAACAGTTTCGCATCTTAGATGCAGGAAGCAGATTGGCAGCAGCTCAAGAATCAGCCAGGACCATGTCTTTGCTGTTGTTGGCAGTAGCAACAGTAGTCTTAATCGTAAGTGGGATCGGGATCATGAATGTGATGTTTGTAACAGTTAAGGAAAGAACTAAGGAAATCGGGATCTTGAAAGCTATTGGCGCCAAGAAAAGGGAAATATTGAGCCAGTTCCTTTTGGAAGCAGTGATTATCAGTCTAATGGGAGGATTATTGGGAGTTGTCTTCGGTTATTTTGCTGTTCCCTTGCTCAAGTTTCTTGACCTCCCTGCTCTCCCTTCAGTAACTGGTGTTTTATTAGGATTGCTCTTCTCTGTAATTACAGGCATCTTCTTTGGGTTTTATCCAGCCTTACAGGCTGCTGGTTTGAACCCAATAGAGGCTTTAAGATATGAGTGAGGGAGGATGAACTATGAAAGTAAAATTGATTTTAGTGTTGACGCTACTGTTTGTGTTAAGTGGTTATACTTTCGGATACGCTTCAGAGAATATTGCTTCAGATGGATCAGAGAACGTAATTACCTTAGAGCAAGCCAAGGAACTGGCCAGGAAAAACAGCAGAAGCTTCAAAGAGTACAAAACCAACACCGAAAAGGCGAGATATCAACTATACCAGATCGAAGAAGAATACGGAGATGCCGAGGATGAATACGACTATTTAGTGTACAGGATAAACAGTCTGAGTGAAGAGTACTCTGAACTTCGCTCTAAATTAGCAGAATTAAATGAGGGTGAACCGTCAGGTGACTCCAGTGTGGAAGATATCGAAAAAAGAATGGACGAAATCATAAAAGAGATGGATTCTCTTTGGGAGAGGATAGATCAGCAGGCCGATGTCGTGGAGTCCTTATCAGACAAAAAGGAGGATGCTGAGAACCAGTACGAGGACGCAGTTGTCGAAGAAGAAAACTTTGAGAAACAGCTAGATTACATAGTTGAAGAACTATACACAACAATACTAAAACAGGAAAAAAGTTTGAGTTCCTTAAGCAAAGAGTACGAGATAAAACAAGTTTTGCTTGAAATGGAAAAAACAAAATTGGAACTCGGCAGGAGCACCCAATACAGGGTAGACGAGCTATCGGCCGAGTTAGCAACTGTAAGCAATAAGATAGAGGAATTGCAGGACTCGATTAATGCATCAAAGGGAAAACTGAACAATATCATGGGGAGAGATTATGATGCCGAATTAACCCTGGTTCCTTTTGAAGTTTCCGACAGCCCTGAAATGCCTGATGTCGGAACATTATTATCAAGGGCTTCTCAAGAGTATCACCGGATACTCCAGCTCGAAAGGGACATCGAGCAGAAAAAGGAAGACCTGAATG
>DAINRC010000075.1:0-697 GCA_036742135.1 Bacillota bacterium | reverse complement strand
GTACAAGGTGATAGAAGCTGTTAAGAGTCTGGTGGCAGGGATCGAAGCCAAACAGAAAAACTATCAACTGTCACTGGCTAATTATGAGAAGGCAAAGAAGAATTATGAGTGGGACCAAAAAAGGTTCGAGATGGGGCGAATTTCCAAACTGGAATTGCTCCAGAGTGAGCTCAATTTGTTGACCAGTGAAAGCGAAAAAACTGCTGCTGAGTACGATCTCTATCTAGCTAGGCGCCTTTTAGAGTTAGCAGAAGATGGAATACTATTGTAAGTGTTCTTCTTCATCGAGTAAAACCATTCTGGGATAACAACTTGCCCCAAAGAAAAAAGAATACTTCACAGAGGCCGAAAAGCTCACCCTGATATGCCAGTAGGTCCTAGAAAGCTACCAGCGGCTGTGCCTGGTTACTCTGTCTTTTACCGCAATTACGGTGATTGGAGCACGGCAGTTCTTAATGAACAAGGTCTCATGACTTATACACAAGCCCAGCATATTAGCCGGTTAACCTTTTCAGCATTTAAAATCATAACCTGGGATACAAGGCTGCACATTGATCCCCAATTGTCGGGACCGCCGATTTTTTGGTCAAGACGGATCCCGATTTTTTCTTTTGGGAACAACTTCCACCTTACAGCAAACTGATACAACTTCAAAACCATTGTTGATCAACAATTAAAATTGATCCCCCATTAACAC
>DAINRC010000074.1:0-8384 GCA_036742135.1 Bacillota bacterium | reverse complement strand
TGGAGGCCTAAGGATGGTGCCGTGGCCCGGTTGATCTGTGATATTTACAACCCTGACCAGACCCCTTTTATGGGAGACCCCCGGTATGCCTTGAAAAGGGTTATCGAGGAAGCGCGGGAAATGGGCTACTCCATGAATGTCGGTCCTGAAGCAGAATTTTTCCTCTTTCACCTGGATGCTGAAGGAAGGCCTACGACTGTCACCCACGACAGGGCAAGTTACTTCGACCTTTCACCAGTAGACCAGGGTGAAGATGCCAGGAGAGATATTGTCTTAACCCTGGAAAAGATGGGCTTCGAGATTGAGGCTTCTCACCATGAGGTCGCACCAGGGCAACACGAAATTCTCTTCAAATACTCTGATGCCCTTGATATTGCGGACAAAATCGTCACTTTCAAATTTGTCGTGCGGACGATTGCCCGGAGGCACGGGTTACACGCCACTTTCATGCCCAAGCCGATTTTTGGTGTTAATGGTTCTGGGATGCACCTGCACATGTCACTGGAGAAGGACGGGAAGAATGCCTTCTATGATCCTGAGGCTCCTGATCAATTAAGCGAGGTTGCTCTGTTCTTTATCGGAGGAATTCTGCATCACGCGCGGGCGATCACCGCAATTACCAATCCCACTGTGAATTCCTACAAGCGTTTGGTTCCTGGGCATGAAGCACCAGTTAATATCGCCTGGGCCTTCAGAAACAGGAGCCCCCTTATTCGGATCCCGGCCAAGCGTGGGGAATCGACGCGGATCGAGCTGAGAAGCCCTGACCCTTCGTGTAATCCCTACCTGGCTCTGGCAGTGTGTCTGAAGGCTGGGCTCGACGGCATCAAGAAGAAAATTTCCCCTCCACCCCCTTTGCAGCAGAACATTTACCACCTTTCGCAAGAAGAACTCCGGAGATTAGGGATTGGGTGTTTGCCCGCGTCCCTCGAAGAAGCCCTTGATGAGCTTGAGCGGGATGAAGTCATTAAAGAGGCTTTGGGAGAGCACATCTATAATCGCTTTATGGAAGCTAAGAGAATCGAATGCTACAACTACCGGATTCAGGTTCACCCGTGGGAACTGGAACAATACCTGACAAGGTTTTAGAAATCGTAGGAGTTGATGGTTATGGGCATTTTTTGCGAGAATTTGCCTTCAGGCTGTGCAATCAGTGGAATCATCAACAAGAAAGGTGAGCGTTTCAATGGAGAAAGGATCCTTGAGTCGATAGCTGTGATGCATGAACGTTCTAATGGGTTGGGTGGGGGATTTGCTGCTTACGGAATTTATCCCGAATTCAAAGATCACTACGCCCTGCATGTCTTTTATGATTCTGAAAAAGCCAGAACTGATGCTGAGCAACTCTTGCGGGAGAGGTTCCATGTGGACGAGAGTGGTCCGATACCAACGCGTCCAGTCCGGGCAATTACTGATCCTCCTCTGATCTGGCGTTATTTTGTCCAGGTGAAGCCGCAACAAAAAGAAAAGCAAATTTTCTCTGGAGAAGCTGACGACTATTTGGTGGCAACGGTAATGGAAATCAACGAAAAAATTCCAGGCGCCTTTGTGGTTTCTTCAGGGAAGAACATGGGAGTTTTTAAGGGAGTCGGCTATCCCGAGGATATCGGAGAGTTTTACCGGATTGATGAATATCGGGGCTATATCTGGACTGCTCACGGGCGCTTCCCTACCAATACCCCTGGCTGGTGGGGGGGAGCTCATCCGTTTACCTTGCTTGACTGGTCAGTGGTGCACAATGGAGAGATCTCTTCTTACGGGGCCAATAGGAGATTTCTCGAGATGTTTGGCTATCGCTGCACACTGCAGACCGACACTGAGGTGATCACCTACGTTTTTGATTTTCTGGTGCGCAAACAGGGGTTGCCGCTCGAGCTGGCCGTGAAGGTTGTGGCTGCTCCTCTTTGGAGCGAGATTGAACTTCTCGACACTGAGCAAAAAGAACTCCTGACTGCACTGCGGGCAGTTTACGGCAGCCTGCTGCTTAATGGGCCTTTTTCGATCATTCTGGCTACCGGAAGGGAGATTCTGGCGTTGAATGACCGGATCAAGCTTAGGCCACTGACTGCGGCCGAGAAGGGGGATGAACTCTATGTAGCCAGTGAGGAGGCGGCAATCAGGAAGATCTGCCCCCACCCAGATCGCGTTTGGATGCCTGATGGAGGAGAACCAGTCATTGGAAGGTTACAGGAGCACATAGAAGAGGAAACAACAGAATCTGCGGAGTTGGCCTAACTTATCTGTTTGACAAAGGTGGTGAGCGATTAGAATGGCCTTAAGTTTGCTTACACCCATGTTCAAGGTGGAACGGGATGAAGAGCTTTGCATTCAGTGTAAGGCATGCATGCGCCAGTGCGTCAACGGGGTTCACTGGTATGACGAAGAAGAAGACCGGATGCGCTGTGATCACAAGAAGTGTGTGGGCTGCCACCGGTGTGTTGTTTTGTGCCCGACAGGGGCACTTACCGTCAAGAAGTACCCTCTTGAGTTCAGGGAAAATGCCCACTGGACACCTGATTACATCCGTTCGATTTACCTGCAGGCAGAAACAGGGGGAATCCTGCTCACAGGGATGGGAAATGATCGGCCTTATCCCGTTTACTGGGACCACATGGTTCTTAATGCCAGCCAGGTCACCAATCCTTCTATTGACCCTTTGCGCGAGCCGATGGAGTTGAAAACATATCTCGGCCGCAAGCCTAAGGCAGTGAAGATAAAAAACGGCAAACTGGCAGAAAAGCTGCCACCTCAGCTTGAGCTGGATGTTCCGATTATGTTTTCAGCGATGTCTTTTGGCTCGATCAGCTTGAATGCAGTGAAATCTCTGGCGCAGGCGGCTCGGGAAACAGGGACCTTCTTTAATACCGGAGAAGGTGGGCTCCATCGGGACCTTTACGAATATGGTGCCAACACCATCGTCCAGGTGGCATCCGGAAGGTTTGGGGTAAACCCCGAGTATTTGAAAGCTGGGGCAGGGATCGAGATCAAGATTGGTCAGGGTGCCAAGCCGGGTATCGGTGGCCACTTACCAGGTGAAAAGGTGGGTCCAGAGGTCTCAGCAACCAGGATGATTCCCCTGGGAAGTGATGCCATTTCTCCGGCACCACATCATGACATTTATTCGATCGAGGACCTGCGCCAGTTGATTTTTTCCCTGAAAGAGGCGACTAATTACGAAAAACCGGTGGGAGTGAAAATTGCCGCTGTTCACAATGTCGCTGCTATTGCTTCGGGAATTGCGAGGGCGGGTGCTGATTTTATCGCTATTGATGGATTTCGTGGAGGCACTGGTGCTGCTCCCCTGCGCACTAGGGACAATGTGGGGATCCCAATCGAATTTGCCCTCGCTGCTGTCGATGAGCGCCTGCGTCGGGAAGGTATTCGCAACGAGGTCTCTATTGTTGTTGGGGGCAGTATCAGGAATAGTGCTGATGTTGTCAAGGCGATTGCCCTCGGTGCTGATGCAGTTTATATCGGTACAGCGGCGCTGATTGCTCTCGGTTGTCACCTGTGCCAGAAGTGCAACACCGGAAAGTGCAACTGGGGTATTGCCACCCAAGATCCCTATCTGGTAAAGAGGTTGAACCCAGAGATAGGAGCCCGTAGGGCAGCTAATTTGATCCGCGCCTGGGCCCATGAGATTAAAGAATTGCTGGGAGGCATGGGCATCAACGCTATCGAGAGCTTGCGGGGTAACCGCCTGATGCTGCGGGGGATTGGTCTCAATGAAAAGGAACTAAGTATTTTGGGCATCAAAGCAGCCGGGGAATAGGAGGAAGAGCCGTGAAAAAGGTTTATGTTCGCGAGGAATACTGTATTGGCTGCCATTTGTGTGAAGTTTACTGCGTGATGGCCCACTCCCGCTATCCATATGATCTCCTCAAGGCATTTAAAAAGGATAACCATCTTCCACTTCCTCGCCTTTGGGTGGAGGAGAAAGGTCCTCTCACCTTTGCTTTTCAGTGCCGACACTGTGAAGAACCTCATTGTGTGAGTGCCTGTATTACTGGGGCGTTGCAGAAGGACACCACTACCGGTGTGGTGACTTGTGAACAGGAAAGATGTGTCGGCTGTTGGACATGCGTTCTGGCCTGTCCGTATGGTGCCATCCGGAGAGATAAAGAGAAGGGGAAGATGGTCAAATGCGATCTCTGCAGTAACTGGGGAGAAACACCTGCTTGTGTTTACTACTGTCCTAATGAAGCCTTGATCTTTGTAGAGAGAGGAGAATGAACTGTGGAATACGTGATTGTCGGTAACTCGGTAGCAGCAGTCGGTGCTGTTGAGGGCATTCGTTCTGTTGACCAAGAGGGTAAGATCACCTTGATTTCAAAGGAACCTTATCACACTTATTCCAGGCCACTGATTTCCTACTACCTGGCAGGCAAGGTTACTGCTGAGAAGATGTTCTACCGCCCTCTTGATTTTTACGAACGGAATAGGGTGCGCGCTTTGCTGGGGAAGGAGGCGGTTGCTCTTGATGCTGTAAACAAGGTGTTGACAGTCAGAGATCCTCGAGATGATAGTGTGCAAGAAATTGCCTTTGACAAGCTTTTGCTGGCTACAGGGAGCAAGCCTTTTCTGCCTCCTATTGATGGCTTGGACAAGAAGAAGGTTTTTACTTTTTTGAGTTTTGATGATGTCCGCGCCATTTCCAGTGTTGCTGTTCCAGGTGCGAGGGCGGTGGTTATCGGTGGCGGGCTGATCGGTCTCAAGGCTGCCGAAGCACTGACCACAATTGGTGTCCAGGTCACAGTCGTGGAACTGGGTTCCTGGATCTTGAACACCATTCTTGACCAACATGCTGCTTTAATTGTCCAGAACCACCTGGAGAAGCAAGGGATCAGGTTTCTCCTACAAACCACCTGTGAGGAAGTCTTGGGAAATGATGAAGTGGAAGCAGTTAAGCTGAACAATGGCGCTACCTTAAACTGTGACTTTGTGGTCATTGCAGTTGGAGTAAGACCTAATACTGAACTTGTTCAGGGTACTCTCTTAAAAGTAAACAAGGGTGTTGTTGTCGACCAGAGGATGCAAACTAACCTGCCGGATATTTACGCTGCTGGTGATGTGGCCGAAGGTTATGACCTCATCTCAGGAAAGCGACGGGTGCTACCTATTCTTCCCAATGCCTATAAACAGGGGAAGACTGCTGGCATTAACATGGCTGGTGGAGAGAAGGAGTTTCCCGGTGGCTTCCCAATGAATTCCATTGGCTTCTTTGGCCTTTCAATAAATACTGCTGGTTTAATAGAGCCTGGCGGTGATTGTTGGGAAGTGCTGGTGAAGGAAGACCAGAGGCGCCAGGTTTACAAAAAGATCATCTTGCACCAGGACAGGATAGTTGGTTTCATCATCTTGAATGAGATCGACAGGTCAGGAATCCTCACAGGTTTGATGAGTGAAAGGGTATCAGTGGCGGACTTCAAGGAATCCTTGCTGGAAACGCCCGGACTGGTCAATCTGCCAGATGGTCTGCGACATGCCCGACAGTTTGGAGGTGCCCAATGATGATTGCCATTGATGCCACTGGACTTCATTACCGCAAGCTGAACGAACGGATCAGGAAGGCCCTGGCAGCTGGCAACAGCGAGATTTTACTCAAGAACGTCAATGGGCAGCGCTACATTGGCACTGGGGTTTCTGGAAATCAGAGGATCGTTATCGAAGGGACGCCTGGAAACGATCTTGCTGCCTTTATGGATGGGCTGGAGATTGAAGTGATGGGGAATGCCCAGGATGGGGTAGGCAACACCATGAACGCAGGTAGGGTGATTGTCCATGGGAATGCTGGGGATGTTACAGGCTACGGGATGAGGGGTGGTGAGCTGTTCATCAGAGGTGATGTTGGTTATCGAGTGGGGATTCACATGAAGGCTTACAAGGAAAAACAACCTGTGATCGTGATCGGGGGCAGGGCTGGCGCTTTTTTAGGAGAATACATGGCAGGAGGAGTTATAATTCTGCTTGGACTTGACCTGGAACCAGGACGTGAGATCGTCGGCAACTTCTGTGGGACAGGGATGCACGGGGGAACAATTTTTATCCGCGGTGAGGTCGAGCCCTATAAACTGGGCAAGGAAGTCAGGGTTGTAGAGCCTACAAGTGAAGATGAGCAGTTTATCGCGGATTACGTCTCCCGTTTCGCCAGCTATTTTGGTGAGGATCTCTCGAGAATCGTGGCGAAACCTTTCAGGAAGTTGATCCCTTTCAACAAAAGGCCTTACGGGAACCTGTACACCCCTTACTAAATCCAGAAAAGCGCTGTTTGCAGTCCATTAAACCTTTTAAACCTTGACCTTACCGGGCTTTGCAGGGTCTTTTGAAAGGTCCGGTGGTGACAGTTGGTTTTCTATTCACTAAAGAATCATTAGAATCCCTGGTGGCCCAATTTCTTCGGACGCGGTTAGAGCACTTGACCGCTTCTCCACCTGCCCCAAAAGCGGTGCGCAAGTCCGCTGCAGAAATATACTACATCCTCGCAGCGCGGGAACTTCTGGACCAACCGTTTAAGGTATCTGGTCGTGCGCGTTCGAAGATGAGGGTGTTAATACTGAAGGCCGTGTCAGAGGGTGCCGGACTATTTATGTCTCAGTTTCCCGGAAGCGGTTGGTGATCGGCATCCGCCGGTCCTTCCCGAAGGCGCGGGGGGTGATCTTCACACCGGGAGGCGCCTGCCTTCGTTTGTACTCGTTCCGGTCGATCATGTCGATCACCTTCTGAACCAGGTCCTGCGCGTAGCCCTCTGCTGCGATCTCCTCCGGACCCAAATCCCCCTCCACGTACTTTTCGACGATCTGGTCGAGCACGTTGTAGGGCGGCAGGTCGTCCTCGTCCTTCTGCCCCGGTTTCAGCTCCGCACTGGGCGCCTTTTCCAGGACCCGCCTGGGAATCACTTCTGCTTCGGCAATCTGGTTGCGGTAGTGGGAAAGGCGGTAGACCAGAGTTTTCGGGACGTCTTTTAGGACTGCAAACCCTCCTGCCATGTCCCCGTAAAGGGTGGCGTAACCCACGCTCAGTTCGCTTTTGTTCCCGGTGGTGAGGACGATTCCTCCGTACTGGTTGGTGAGCGCCATGAGAATATTCCCCCGGATGCGCGCCTGTAGGTTCTGGGCGGTGATGTCGCCGGGTAGAGCGCCAAAGGTCCGCCTGAGGACGGCGAGGTAAGCCTCGTAGATTTCCTGGATCGGAATTTCGAGGAAGCTGATTTTCAGGTTGGCCGCCAGCTGCCTTGCGTCTTCGCGGCTTTCCTGAGAGGTGTAAAGGGAAGGCATGAAGACCCCGGTGACCTGCTCGTGCCCCAGAGCGTCGACGGCAATGACTGCCGTCAGAGATGAGTCGATCCCGCCGCTCAGGCCCACAAAGACTCTTGCGAAGCCGTTTTTGTTGACATAATCTTTAACCCCCAGAACCAGGGCCTCGTAGATCTCTGCCTCCTCCGTGGCATCATGGGAAAGGCCTGAGGCATCATTGGGCTCTGGTGCTGTTTTGTTTTCTGCCCGGGCCGGGCCGGGGCCTGCTGGGAGCGGGTGGGTTTTTGAGGAAGAGGAGGAGATGAAGATTTGCTGCACCTCTCCCTGGACCCCGGCGTACGTTTTGAACTCCCGGTGGCGCAGGTCGTGAAAGCGAGTGCGGAGCACCTTCTCGGTTTGCAGATCCACAACTAGCAGGTCTTCCCGAAAGGCTGCTGCCCTCGCGACGAGGCTGCCCTGCTCATCAAAGACCATGCTGTTGCCGTCGAAGACAAGCTCATCCTGAGCGCCTACAAGATTGACGTAAGCAAGGTATGCGCTCTGATCAAAGGCCCGGACTGAGAGCATTTTCTCCCGCTGCTGCTGTTTTCCTCTGTGGTAGGGAGAAGCACTCAAATTCAAAAGCACCTGTGCCTTGGCCTGATGGGTTTCCAGCACTGCAGGGCCTACCGGATGCCAGATGTCCTCGCAGATGGTAACCCCAACCTTTACACCAGCAAAGGTGAAGACGAGTCCGCTTGAACCGCTCTGGAAATAGCGCTTTTCGTCGAACACCCCATAGTTCGGAAGGAAAATCTTATGGTAAATTCCCTGGAGTGAGCCCTGGTAGATTACGGCTGCTGAGTTAAAAACTTCTCCTTCTTTCATCTCAATGAACCCTACCACTACTACGAGGTTAAAATTTTTGGTAGACGCTACTAGTTTCTCCAGATGCTTCTGAACAGCTGTAAGAAAGCTCGGCTTCAGCACCAGGTCCTCAGGGGGGTAACCGGTTAGAGCGAGCTCGGGGAAGCAGACAAGGTCTGCTTCTGCTTCGGCTGCCCGGTTGATGAAAGTCATGATCTTACGGTTGTTGCCTGAGAGATCGCCAACTGTGGGGTTAATCTGAGCCAGAGCCAAGCGCAAAGCTTT
>DAINRC010000073.1:6864-8430 GCA_036742135.1 Bacillota bacterium | reverse complement strand
ATATACGTTCTAAAATTTGATAGAATTTATTAAAACTTTAGATTCTAAGTGTAAATAATGAGAAGCGCTAATATTCGACGTGATGGCTACTTAAAATTTCTGAATACATGGCAAGACCGTGATGTCATTAAAGTACTTTCAGGTGTGCGTCGCTCTGGAAAATCCACCTTATTGGCGATGTTTCAACAAGACCTAAAAGCACAGGGTGTACAAGCCGAAAACATCATTGCCATCAACTTCGAATTTATGGAATTTGAAGAACTCACCGATTACCGTAAACTACATGATTATGTATTGTCCAAAGTTGATAAAAGTAAAAAAAACTATGTTTTTTTAGATGAAATACAACATGTTACAAATTTTGAGAAAGTAGTCGACTCTTTATATGTTCGGGATTATATCGATTTATATATTACAGGTTCAAATGCATTCTTTCTAAGTGGAGAACTTGCGACGTTACTCACAGGACGCTATATCGAGCAACATGTTTTACCCTTGTCATTCCAAGAGTTTAAACAGTGGCATATTGAAAATAATCCGATCATCCAACAATTATCCAATCGTGATTTGTATGCCATGTACACGCACAGTAGTTTCCCCTATACGCTTGCCATGACTAGTCAGCAGGAAACCTATGATTACTTGCAAGCGGTCTATGCCAGTGTAATGTTTAAAGATGTTATTCCTCGTTTGAATACTGCTGATATTAACTCTCTCGAGCGTGTCGCAAGATATTTGGCAAGCGTGACAGGCTCACCCATTTCCATCAATAAAATTAAAAATACCTTTGTTTCAAGCGGGGTTAAAATCTCATTTGAAACAGTAAAACGCTATATTCAGGGCTTACAGGACAGTTTGTTATTTTATAGTGCCGCACAATTTAAAGTACGCGGGCGTGAGTTATTACAATCCTCTGAAAAATACTATTTAGTTGATGTCGGATTGCGCCGGATTATGTTGCCTGATGCTAATGCTGATCAAGGTCATATCTTAGAAAATGTGATTTATCTTGAGCTTGTCAGACGAGGTTATACGGTCTATGTAGGGCGGGTTGATGAATATGAAATTGATTTTGTTGCTGTCGATACTTTACAGAATTTAACTTATTATCAGGTGGCATTAGAAACGCTCAATGAGGAGACACTCAGCCGAGAGTTACGTCCATTACAGAAAATTTCTGATTCGTATCCCAAATATTTACTTACCTTAGACACGATAGGGGCTGAAGCAAATTATAATGGTATTGTAAAAATGAGTGCTCTCGATTGGTTGCTATCTGAAAATAAGTAAAGTTGAGGGTAGACATGAATACTCTTATTTATTGATTAAAACTCAAAGACTTTTCAGCATCATCCAAGAATGTATTCAAGCATAATTTCTGCTCCAATTGTGATGGATCGATTTACCTCGATTCGATTGAGTCAGACCCTCATGATTGAGCCAGAGTCGCTTACTGAAAGTAGCGAGAATTGCGCTGGAGTTTCTGAAGGATATTAATTCCTTAGTTTGCCCATTCATCCATCTGGGCATTTTTTTTGATTAAAATACAATGCGGTTCTTGCTAAA
>DAINRC010000073.1:2171-6854 GCA_036742135.1 Bacillota bacterium | reverse complement strand
CCATAAAACACAATATTCCAAAAATAATCCAAGGCCAGATCTTTGTCTTCGGTTGTTCTAAATTCTGAGGATTATATTCCGTGTGTTCTAGCGATGTCGGTTGTGGAACACGGGTCTTTTTAGAGTAAGGTTGGTGTTTAGAGTAAGATAGTCCCGTACCTGGAATGCCGACACTGGTTCGCGTACCTTTTTTCCCAATATTTAGAGAAGCACCAGGTTTGCCAATGCTGGCACTGCTGATGCCTTTATGGGTCAGATTAATTTTAAAACCCGGGAATAATTTAATACTTTTACGAAATCTAAAACCCATATTGCTCTCATTCTAAAACTTAGCTCAATTCACGCGCTATACCAGGATCCATGATCTGCTAGAGATCGTACTTTGACGGCTATCATCAGGATACTAGTATATTTTTTATCTGATGATTGCAATACTACCTTTAAATACCGTCAAAAATCTTTACTGTATATTTGCTGTAGGGTAATCTTAAAACTGCTATTTATTGACTGATTGGTATATGACGACAGATAAGCATGAGGTGCTT
The DNA here is from genome assembly GCA_036742135.1 of Bacillota bacterium. Classification (GTDB taxonomy): domain Bacteria; phylum Bacillota; class DSM-12270; order Thermacetogeniales; family Thermacetogeniaceae; genus 50-218. The sequence continues at coordinate 6,309 of DAINRC010000073.1, read as the reverse complement.
CTTAGGATGCGGGCGATCGAGCTCCTTGCATATTGGGAAGGTCGTTTGGTTACCAATCGTTTGATGAGCTGGTTTGGACTGAGTCGACAACAGGCTTCTGCGGATATCAAGCGCTATAATACGCTGTATAACCCCGATGCCTTGATTCATGATCCCTCAGTCAAGGGTTATGTGCCTAAAGCCAGCTTCCAGCCTGTACTGACTACAGCGCATATCAATGAATATCTCAATATGCTCTCGGGCTTGGTCAGTGAATCGCATGCCCTGATTGCGATGCCAGAACCGAATCTTGCAGCAGTTCAATTACCTGATCGCAGTGTGCGTCCTGAAGTCATCAGGGAAGTGTTGCGTGCCTGTCGAACACAAAGCTGTCTCAAAATTATTTATGCCTCCATGCAGAATCCGCAGTGGCATGAACGCATGATTTCCCCACATACCCTGGTGTATACCGGTTTTCGCTGGCATGTCCGTGCCTATTGCCATCAGAGCAAGCAGTTTAAGGACTTTTTACTCTCCAGAATTGATCGCACACCTGTTGTGGTGGCGATTGAGTCAGTAGACCCTGCTCAGGATCAGCAATGGCATGAAGAAATTGTACTGACGCTGATCCCGAATCCAAAATTGAATGAAGCTCAAAAAGCGCTGGTCGAAAAAGACTTCGGCATGCCTGATGGCAGATTACAGATTCCGGTGAAAAAAGCCCTGGCTCACTATACCTTGCAGCGCTATCAGGCCGCGATCACGCTGGCTGAGGCGGATGATGCCTTGAAATATCCCTTGGTACTACAACGCTCAGATATCGAAAAGCTGTCGTCTTACCTGTTTGATCAGGCCTCATAGGAGATTGGCCATGTTAGAACAATTTCATTATGACAGTGACCTGATTGGTGGCTCCCTGATGGTGCGTGAAAGCCGGCTGATCGCGGATCTGTTATTACGAGAAGCGACTCCAGAACAATGGCATCAGGCCATTCAGATTGACAATATTCTGCAAAAAAGAACTGCGGCTTCGGCGCAACGCAATGCCACCGCTATTCGCAAGCGCCTGGAGCGTTTAGAACCTGATTTCTGGAAAGCTTTGCGTGATGGCGATGATGAGCTGGCGACCCAGGTGGCTTTTTGTGGGGCTTTAGAACGGAACCTTTTACTGATTGAGTTTATGGAAACGGTGATGAGAGAGGCCTATATCTCTCAGGCTCAATACCTGGACAGTTATATCTGGTCAGATTTTCTGGAGAAGAACATTTTGTCTCAGTCAAAGAGCAGGGTGGAGGTGGACTTATTCCCGAAGGTCCTGCTAAACCAGGCTTCCTGTATACCATTGGCCTCAGTAATAAGGGCATGCCAGGCTTATACCGCTTAGAACTTCAAGTCACTAAAGGTTCAGGAAAATTGGCGACATCTGGCTTATGGAATTCAAGTAGTGCCAAAGAGCAGGTCAAGATTGCTTTTGATTACTTCAAGGCCAATGCATCCCGGATCTCGGGGGGGAGTAAGGTGCTGGAACATGATTTCCATTTACATGTGGTGGAATTACAGAATACCGGCCCGCTCAGCCATCTTGCTCTGCCAAGTTTAGTGGCTTTCGCTTCTGGCCTCTTAGGACGATCGGTTCAAAGTCAGATGGTGGTACTGGGTGATATGAGCTTGGGTGGTTCAGTGACACCGGTGGAAAGTATTGCCGAATGTCTGCAAGTTGCTTTTGATGCGGGTGCCAAGAAGGTTGCTTTGCCAATGAGTAGTGCGGCAGATATCCCAACGATTCCTGTGGAACTGTTTACCAAGTTCCAGACCAGCTTTTATGCAGATCCGGTAGATGCTGTGTTTAAGGGGCTAGGGGTGGATTAATTTCATATCTGTCTGGAAGAGTTACAGTAGATTGTTTTAAATTCAGTTTCTCAAGTTAAACACCATGTTGTAAAAGCATAATACTGCCTCTTTTAAAGAGCTAGTATTTTAGGGGGGATTACCCTTCATTTTTTCTTGATCAGATATCTGTTGTATTTTGACAGGATTTTGTTGATCTAAATATTTTTGATACCAAACACGCAATGTTTCAGGAGTACAACCGATTTTAGGATCAATAGCTGTGATTGCTGCCCAAGTAGAAGGATAATCTTTTTCAGATTCAATTAGGGTCTGTTGACATTTACTGTTCATAATTAAACCTATAAAGGTAGCCATAAAAATATACAGGCTAAGGCAACAGCACTTTGATAATTTCTTTTGAGCTTGTCATATCGAGTAGCTATCCCTCTAAATTGTTTTAATCTACAAAACATATTTTCAACTAAATGCCTGATTTTATATAAATACCAGTCCATATGATAACAATAAGATAACGATGATCTGACCAATTTAATTTCTTTGCAATTCGCTAAAAAATACACATAAGAAAAACCCAACCGAATATACTCAGGCTAGGTTTTATCTCATTATTTTTCAAGTCAGTTCTAGTGAAATTGGCTAAAATTCAGCTTGTATTTCAATGTCGAACTTAGAAGTTGTATTCAAGACCTACTGTGAAGTGGCACTGTTGCAAATAGAGATTTGAGTCGATGATGTTCCCTTTAAAAAGTACTTAGAGACCGAAAACCCTGTTGATTAGACACACTTCACCCTGAGGCTGACCATAATAAAATGACGATGCTTGTCCTTTACGTAGTGCACGCATGACTTCAATACCTTTAATTGTGGCATAAGCCGTCTTCATAGATTTGAATCCTAATGTGGCCCTGATGATCCGCTTTAGCTTGCCATGATCACATTCAATCACGTTATTTTTATACTTAATCTGCCTGTGCTCAAGGTCTGGTGGACATTTACCTTCCCGTTTTAACCGTGATAAAGCACGTCCATATGTGGGTGCTTTATCCGTGTTGATCACTTGTGGAATTTGCCACTTCTTCACATTATTTAAAATTTTTCCAAGAAAACAATATGCTGATTTGGTATTACGTCTAGAAGAAAGATAAAAATCAATGGTATCGCCACGTTGATCGACTGCACGATACAGATAAGACCATCGTCCATTCACTTTTACATAGGTTTCATCAATATGCCACGAGCTCAGATCTGTAGGATTACGCCAATACCAGCGTAAACGTTTTTCTATTTCAGGAGCATAACGTTGAACCCAACGGTAAATAGTCGTGTGATCAACATTCACACCCCGTTCGGCCAGCATTTCCTGCAGTTCACGATAGCTAATGCCATATTTACAATACCAGCGCACAGCCCAAAGAATGATTTCGCCCTGAAAATGCCGACCATGGAAAGGATTCATATGCTGCACCTTTAGCTAAAACAGTCTTCAGCTTACCATTCGTGGTTATTTGCAACAGTGCCCTTTTTAAAGGGAACATCATCGACTCAAATCTCTATTTGCAACAGTGCCCTCTAATCTTAACTTCAATTAAATGCTCAAATAAAAGAGTAATTATAAATGAGTCCTTGCGATTTAAGTTATTCATCGTCTTTGTGATGATCATTATCTAATAGCTTACAAGTAAAAATTATTGCTAATATGACTAGGCTAGAAGAAATACCAGCATATAAGTTGGCTAAAGTTCCACCAAAAACAACAATATCTTCTAAAAACAAGATGACTATAACTATAATAGATACATGTAATATAATAACTTTTAGATCATGAAACTTATTAATTGATAGTGTCTTAAGAAAAGAACTATTGTCAAAGAGAATTCTTAAAAAAAGCAGTAGCGTACTTTGCCAAAGAAAGTCAGTGAGGTACGCCTGCATGAAACAGTATAAAGATACATACCCAATCACCATGATGGCGAAGCTGTTAAAAGTTTCAGTATCAAGATTTTATGAGTGGTTGAAAAGTGGCTTAAGCCAAAAACAAATTCGAAGAAATCAGCAGACTATCATGGTGAAAATAGCACATCAGGAGACCAATGAAAGCTATGGCTATATTCGCCTGAGTAAGCATTTACACGCTCAAGGTGTTCAAATTAGCCAATATGCAGTACGTACAATAAAGAAGGTCAATAAACTCTTTTGCAAGCGCCATAAGCGCTTTAAAAGAACAACAAACAGTGATCACAACCGTCCCGTCTACAAAAACTTATTAGAGCAAAAATTTAACGTGAGCACTCAAAACCACGCGTGGGTA
>DAINRC010000073.1:0-2161 GCA_036742135.1 Bacillota bacterium | reverse complement strand
CATTACCTACATTTGGACAAACGAAGGATGGCTATATCTGGCTGCTTCAAAGGATCTTTATACAAAGCAGGTTGTTGGCTATAGTCTAAATGAACGTATGACAGCACAGTTGGTCTGTGATGCTCTTAAAATGGCTATTCGGAATCAAAAACCGCCACAAGGCTTAATTGTTCACTCAGACAGAGGCAGTCAATATTGCAGTCATGTATATCGAAATATGATTGAAAAATATGATTTTCAAGGTTCAATGAGTAAGCGTGGAGACTGCTTTGATAATGCACCAATTGAAAGCTTCTGGGGCATATTAAAGAATGAACTTATACACCATCGTACTTATGAAACGAGGGAAAAAGCGAAAGCAGATATTACAAAATACATAGAGCTATTTTATAATCAGCAAAGAATCCAAAAAGGATTGGATTTTAAGACACCAAATCAAATGGCAGAGGACTTTTACAGGTTGGCTGTCTAGAATCCTCCCAAGCGAAAGCCTCCGTTTTTATCAACACACATCAATATTTAAAATTCAGGAAAAAAATATGAACAATAATTATCCTAAACCTATGATAATAATGCACTGGATTACCTTTGTTTTAGTTGTAATTGTATATTTGACGAGTGGAGATCCAACAAGAACAGGTTTGCAGGGCCAGATTCATGTTATAGGTGGAATTTCAATATTTATTCTATTTTTCGTGCGGTTGAGTGTTGTTTTTCTCTATAAAAGAAGTATTCCTCAAAATGAGATCATTAATCCGTATCAAATAAAATTATTTAAAATTGTCAGATTTACGCTTTACGTAAGTTTATGTGTCGTTCCAATAGCGGGCTGGCTTGCATTATCGAGTTTCACTGATAACTTCCAAGTATTCTCTTTAAATTTGCCACTTTTGAGCAGTGTTAGAGAGGTTAAATATATTGGTCAGATGCATCAATTTTTAGGTAACTTCTTTATTACAGTCGTAGGTTTACATGCTTGTGCTGCATTAATCCACCATTTTATTTTCAAAGATAATGTATTAAAAAGTATGCTTTTTAAAAAAATGAAATGATTTAGATCTATAACTATAGAAAATAGGCATATTGTTCACCTAGAACAACATGCTTTATTGATATAAAGCATGTCAGATAGGTCAGGTATTTCTATAGACTTATTATCTATACTCCTCATGGAGTGGGAATATTTGGATTATACAAAAAAGGATCTTATGCCACCGCAACATTAAATAATGATCCAATCCAAGCACTGAATAACATGGCAATAATACCCCAAATCATTACCCGAATCGAACCTCTCCAAATACTGGCGCCGCCCGCATAACTGGCCAAGGCACCCATAATTCCGAGACTTAATACCCCAATCAGCATGACGCCTTTCTCTAAGTATCGCTCAGGCAGAAGCATAATTGAAATTAAAGGAAATAATGAGCCTACAGTAAATGCAATGGCTGAAGAGAAGGCAGCACGAAACGGCTGGGCAGAAGTATGATCTGAAATACCAATTTCATCACGCGCATGTGCATCTAAAGCATTGTGTGCAGTCAGTTGTTGCGCGACTTCTTGCGCTAAAGCGGGTTGTAATCCACGCTGTATGTAAATATTTTTTAGCTCATTTAATTCATGTTCAGGATGGCGTTGCAGTTCACGTTCTTCCATCTGCAGATCATTCTTTTCAATGTCTTGTTGCGATTTAACGGAGATGTATTCACCTGCAGCCATCGATGCAGCTCCAGATATTAATCCGGCGATACAGGTCACCAGTACAGTATGGGTAGATGCTCCACTGGCTGCGATTCCCACCACGAGACTTGTGACTGAAATAATCCCGTCATTTGCCCCCAGCACAGCTGCACGCAACCATCCCGCACGTTCGATGTAATGTTTTTCAATATGATAAGAATGGCGCACAAGGTATATCCTTTTTGTTATCAGGATGATTATAATAAATTTATTTCATCTGTAGAGATTATTATTGGCTAATTTCAAAAACCGTGATTAAAAGGCAAAAAAATTTGGCACTGTTGCAAATAGAGATTTGAGTCGATGAAGTTCCTTTTTAAAAGTGCTTAGAGACCGAAAACCCTGTTGATTAGACACACTTCACCTTGAGGCTGACCATAATAAAATGACGATGCTTGTCCTTTACGTAGTGCACGCATGA
>DAINRC010000072.1:0-8430 GCA_036742135.1 Bacillota bacterium | reverse complement strand
CCTGTGTTCTGCATTTCTTTTGCGGTCTTGGGGTTCGTGCTCTTAGGATACGCCGTGGAGGAGGAGGCAGAACCCCGCTGGTCCGCTGGAGTTCCGGGGAAGTAGGGTTTTCCCCTAGACACAGTCAGGGGTATCGAGCTAAAAAATAAGGAAACTAGGGATGGAGGGAACTGCCAGTTTTTCTTTCCTAAGCACCAGAAGTTCAATCCGAACAGTAGATAGGGTTGCTCCGGAGATCGGTCAGCTTTTCTTTAACGGGAAGGAAATCACCAGGCTGACTGCTGGGGGGCAATAGGAAGATGAAAAGGGGGTTGTGAAAATGGAGCTTGACTGGACGGCCGTGTGGCACCAGAAGCGCGAGAAGTACTTCTGGACAAAGAGGCTGAAAGAAAAGGGGCTCACCAATGAAGACTACTGGGACAATTACCCTGATGAGCTGTATTTCGGCTACGAGTACAAAAATTACCCTGGGGCCATCTTGGAAAAGATGAAGCGTTACCTTAGCCCGAACTCTACGGTTCTAGATATTGGAGCAGGAGACGGCGCCTATGCCGTTCCCCTGGCTAGAGTCGTTAGAGAAGTCACTGTTGTCGAACCTTCCAAGGGTCAGATCCGGAGGCTGCTGAAAAGAGCGGAGGGGCTGGAGAACATCAAGATCATCAACAAGCGCTGGGAGGACGTGGCGCCGGAGGAATTGCAAGAGTACGATCTGGTCAACGCCGCCTACTGCTTTGCCATGCCCGAAATCAAGGATGCCCTGATGAAGATGTGGGACTGCACCAGAGGCGTTCTTTTCTTGATCACCCAGGCCGGCAGCTCCCTGGCCGCGGTGTACCCCCTCTTCGTGAGCGACTACGAGCCCCCTCCCGACTATATTGTCCTCTATAATGTGGTCTACCAGCTGGGGATCAAGGCCAACGTGGAGATCAACACCAGGCGCTACCTTTACCCCTGGGACCTGCTGGTCAAGACCTGGCGCCACGATGAGGAAATCACCCCGGAAGATGAAGAAAGAGTGCGCGCCTTCCTGGAGGCGGAAGGAAAGCTCGTCACTAAGGATGACGGCACGCTGTGGGTCAAATGCTGGTATCGGGATGCGGTGATCTACGCCGAAAAAGAGCAATCCCGTCTGGGATGATTAAGGGCGCTATTGGGAGCTTTGAAGCTGTTTGAGTTGTAGACAGAATTGAAGTCAAAAAACAGCAGTATTTTCCAGGAATCAAGAGATTTATCCAAATTTCGCCTGCACATTGGGGCGAGGGGAGGCTTTTTACTAGTGGTGTTTTGTGATATATTGTGATATATTTTGACAAAAAGCAATAGTGATGTAAAACCAAGAAACAACAGAATATGTAAGAAGAGAAACCGCGAAGGTTTCTACCTTGCCGCGAAGGCGGGGAAGAATCTTCGCGGTTTTTTATTTAGGGGGTGGGCAAATTTATACACCATTGGTGGTGACCGTGGAGCTGACCAACCAGTGCAACCTCAGGTGCCGCCACTGCTATGCCAGCGCCGGGGAGAAGCTGGAGAATGAGCTGAGTCTGGATGAGGTCAAGCAGTTGCTCAGGGAACTTTCTCAGGTGGGCACAGTGGAGGTGGAATTCAGTGGTGGTGAGCCTTTGCTACGGCCCGATTTGTTTGAGATCATCGAATATGCCAAGGGCCTGGATTTTTCGGTTGTTTTGATCACCAACGGGACCCTTGTCGATCGGGAGGTGGCGAGCACACTAGGCGACCTGGGCCTGAAGCACGTCCAGGTCAGCCTGGACGGCTTAAAAGAAAACCATGACTACTTAAGGGGGGATGGGACATATGAGGCTGTCTTAGAGAGCATAAGACTGCTCGCTGAGGAAGGAGTCAGTGTGGCCGTGCGGACTACCGTGACCAGGCGAAACGTTGGAGAACTTGAGAAGATAGCAGACCTCGCAGTCAGCATGGGGGCGAGGAAGCTGGGTTTTGTCCGCTTTTTCCCGGCCGGTAGGGGGATGGGCTATAAGGAAGATTTGATGCTCAATGCAGAGGCGGTGCGTTCCTTCTACCTGACCGTAAAAAAGATCAAGGAGAAATACAGAGACAGAATCGAGATATCGGCGGACCCTTGTGGATTTTTAGAAGAGGAAGTATTTCAGCAGTACTTGCAGGAAGGGAACATCTTATGTCCGTGTGGCAAAACCTGGTGCCTGGTGAAACCGGATGGTACGGTGAGTCCGTGCGAGATCATGACCTTTAACGCAGGCAATGTAAGGAAACAAAGATTTGAAACAATCTGGGAAAGCGCCCCCGTCATGAAGGCATTCCGCGAGTTCAACCCAGAACTACTGAAAGGCGTCTGCAGCACGTGCAGGTACAAGAAGGTGTGTGCAGGTTACTGCCGTGCCCTGGCAGTGCTCCACACCGGAGATTTTTATGCCGAAGATTTCACCTGCTACCATGTTTTGAAAGCACGGGAAGAACGGGAGGCTGTCAAATAAGCTAATCCCGAATCGCCTCAAAAAGCCACAGAGGAGGGTGGTTCAAGTTATGAGACGGTTAAGTAAGCCTCTAGCGGTTCTCTTGGTGTTGATGCTGGCCGTAAACCTCTTTGCTGCGGTTCCTGTATCGGCCGGCCAGGTAAAAGTTGCAGTCAACAACCAGTTTCTAACCTTCGACATCCAGCCGTTCATTGAAAAGGGAAGGGTGCTGGTTCCTGTCAGGCCGCTTTGCGAGGCTTTAGGAGCCTCGGTCGAATGGGACGCGAAAACCAGGACGGTAACCGCGAAAAAAGGGGATGCCATCATTAAGCTAACTATCGGCAGCAAGATCGCATCCATCACCGAAAAGGGAGTCACTGAGGTAGTTTTAGAGGTACCGGCAAAGATAGTGAGTGGCCGCACCGTGGTTCCCCTGCGCTTTATCGCTGAAGCCTTCGGGGCTAAAGTGGATTGGGATGCTGCTACCCGGACAGCAATCATCGAAACTGGTCACCCGGAGAAGGTCGCAAGTAAACCATTGGTTTTAGGAACCACTCTTGACTTAGAACCTATCAACAAGTTCAGCTTTACCTGGGGGCAAAATATCTTTCCTTCTGGGTTAACTCATGTCGGACTGACGACCGTGGACTCTAATAATGAAATCAAGCCTTTGTTGGCTGAAAAGTGGGAGGTGGCACCGGACGGAAAGTCGATCACCTTCCACTTGGTTAAAAATGCCAAGTGGCATGATGGCAAACCAGTGACAGCAAAAGACGTTGAGTTTACTTATAGCTACTATGCCAAACACCAAGTAGGGTTTTATGGACTTTATTTCGATCGGGCAGAGGTGGTAGACAACTATACCGTTACTATCCACCTCAAACAGCCTGCCTTTCGAAGGCATTTGTTAACCAACGCCTTGGATGGCGGTCTACTCCCCAAGCACATTTGGGAGTCAGTCGAAAACCCAAAAGAGTATCTTGACGAAAAAGGCATGATAGGTTGTGGTCCTTTCATTTTCGAGAAATACGACCCTGCGGCCCAAACTGCATATTTTCGGGCTAATCCCAATTACTTTGCAGGCAAGGTTGCAGTAAAGGAGCTTCAAATTAGGCAATTTAAGACAACAGACAGTATGGTTCTAGCACTGAAAAAGGGAGAAATAGACGGAGTCTTCGGTTACTACCGCCCTGTCCCTAGTTCCTATGCTTCTGCGCTTTCGGGCGACAAAAACATTGAACTAGGGCGTGTCCAAGATGCTGGAGTGCGTTGTTTTTTGGCCTTTAACCATCAGGATAAATATTACCCAATGAAAGAACAGAAATTCAGGGAGGCTGTTTCTTGCGCCATAAATTATCAACAACTCATAGATGTTGCTGCAGCAGGGTACGGCCAAGTACCCACGAGGGGTTTTATACCCCCCTCGCTTCCTGAGTACAATCCTAACTACCCCAGACTGGAGTACAACCCTGAAAAGGCCAAAGCACTCCTTGACGAGCTGGGCTTCAAGGATCGCGATGGTGATGGAATTAGGGAGTTCCCTGACGGAAAGAAGCTAAGGTTTCCGGTAACACCTCAAGATTATGTCGACAAGATCTATACCAGGTTGGCAGAAGTGATTTGCCAGCAGCTTAAAGCAGTGGGGATCGATGCTTTTCTTGACACAGAAGTTATTGGGAACCTTGATAAAAACAGGAGTAGGTGGTTCCGCGATCGAGATTACTGGATGTTTGTAGGGGTTTGTACACCTGCTGCTATGCAAACAACTGGTGGCCTTGCGTATTTTGTCTCTACAGAGGGCGCTACTGGAACTTGCTCTGATACTGAATTTGTAAGGATCTACCAAAAGGTAAATTTTGCCAGATCAACATCAGAATATAAGAGCGGCCTGGAAGAAGCTCAACAGTATATGCACGAGAAGCTACCCGCCTTTGCTTTGATCTGGGCTGATCTTCTTTATCCTCACCGCACAGATAAATACACAGGCTGGGAGTTCAATTCCTATGGAATGACCCACAGAAGCTGGTTGAGTTTGAGGCTGGCAGGGTAAAGTGTCATAAAAAATTGGTGCAGGCAGGAGAGGAAAAACATCGATTATTTGCTGGAGGGAGGTGAAGATAGTGCGAAAGTACGTTAAACCAGTTATCAAGGTAACGCGCATTGTACCTGCACCTCACGCCCTTGGTGTTTCCTTTGTCTAAAGCTCTCTAGTTCGCGTAAGCTGCTTCCTGCCTGCACCAATTCTTCTTCTTAGAAGTATGTCATGAAGTTCTGCAAAAGGAGGGGGGTTATGGTGGTGCGCTACCAAAAAAGGGGCCACATAAAGGAAAGAATTTCTGATTCAAAAGCTCTTCTTTACGATTATCGGAAAGGTGTGCTCGTCGAGTTGAACGAGAGTGGAAAAGTAATCTGGACGCTGTTGAAGGAACTGGGTGAAAAGGAAGCTGTGATCAGGGCATATGCGGATTTTTACGGAATCGATCCAGATATCGCATGCCAAGATGTCGGTGAGGTGCTCGGGGAGCTGGAAAGAAGAGGAATAATCGAAAAGGAGGGCGACAATTCAAAATGTTTGATTTAAGAAAAGTATCATTCATTATTACCAATGCCTGCAACTTGAGATGCAAGCATTGCTATATGGATGGAGGAATGAAAAAAGACAATGAATTATCACTTGAGGAAATATTGGACTTACTATCTCAACTTTACGAGTTGGGAGTTGTGGAATTAGAGTTTTCGGGCGGTGAGCCCTTTATGAGGCCAGATTTGCTTGATATTTTACAGAATGCCCATAAAATGGATTTTGTCCTTAAGTTAGTGACAAATGGCACTCTGCTTGACGAAAACAAGTTGAATTCGATAAAGGAAATGGCTGTCAGGAGTGTTCAAGTTCCTCTTGAAGGTTTGCGCCTCAACCATGAGTGGATGAGAGGCGCTGGTACTTTTGAGAAATGTCTCAATGCAATCAAAATGCTAAAACAAGCTGGATTGTTTGTTCAGGTCAGGATGACTGTAACCAAAAGATCCTTAGCCGACATTGAAAAGTTAAGTGAGCTCCTTGCCGAGTTGGGTGTGGATAGATTTTGCCTTGTCGAATTCACCCCTTATGGGCGGGGTTTGGGATATATGAATGAGCTTAAGCTAAGCGCTGAGGACAAAAGAAAGTTTGCTGAGATATTTCTTGCCATTCGAGAGAAATTCAAAGATACGCTAGTAGTGGAGGGCGGCCCATACGGACTTATCGAGGAATGCAGCCAAGTTAAACATGGAAGGGAAATTAAAAGATCTGTTTCCTGCGGTGCTATTCGCGGCGACTGGCTTCAGATTATGCCTGATGGCACTGTAACTCCTTGTAATTTGCTCCCGTTTTATGCAGGCAATGTAAGACACCAAAGACTTAGCGATATCTGGCACCACTCGCCTGTCCTAAAAGCTTTCAGAAGTTTCGACCCTGCGAAATTGACTGGTTCTTGTGGTGCGTGCGAATATAAGGTTTCATGCAGCGGCTGCAGGGCCCTAGCTCTGTTATTCAACGGTGACTTTTACGCCGAGGACCCGATGTGCATCAGGGCGCAAGGAGCGCTCCCGTCTTTGACATAAGGCGAAAGTTGCCGTAACTTTGCAGAAATCTGGGAAAGAACACCCATTATGAAAACATTTCGGGAATTTGACCCCGACTTACTCAAAGGAGCTTGTGCAACCTGTTCTCTCAAAAAAGTATGTGCAGGTTACTGTCGGGCTCTGGCGGTCCTGCACACTGCAGATTTCTACGCTGAGGATTTTACCTGCTACCATGTTTTAAAAAGACAAGAGGGGGGTCGGTGAATCAATCGTGTAGTCGCGTCTCTACGTACCACCTGCACTGATTACAAGCAAATATTCGGTACCTTACGAGGAATACCAGGGACCTTAATTCTGGCTAATATTCTGGTTGCAATGGGCGCGGGTCTGGTGAACCCGCTGTTTACCCGATATCTCGAGGCGTTGGGGGCCACTCCCCAGGTTGTCGGAGGAATAATGGCGGTAGATTATGTGCTGCTTTCCCTTGGACTGGTAGGGGGATATGTTGCCGACAAGATCGGGAGAAAACGATTCATTGTCCTCACTCACTGCTTTTTCCCCTTGATCCTGAGTCTCTTTCTCCTCGCAAGAAACTGGGTCTGGGTCTTGGTTGGGATGTGCCTGCTCGGGATTCGGGTAGCTGCCCTGCCGGCACTCGATGCAGTGATGGCAGACCATACGGCCAATAAAGAGCGGGGGAGGATATACTCCTTAAACTGGCTTGCCGTAACTGGAGCCACCATCGTTTCTTCCTTTGTTATGGGTGCGGTTGTGCATCAGTTGGGAGTCTACCAGGGGACGAGGCTCGGTTTCCTCATTTACATTGGTTTGGCCCTGGTGGTGGCGATCCTGTTCTGGGTGAGGCTCAAGGATAGCAACCGGTCTGAGCAAAAGTCGGCTTTCAGCCTGAGCCATCTCTTCCATCAGCTGGCCTGTGCTGCCAGAAGCTCATCCCCTGTACTGCGGCTGTTTGTGGCTTACTATCTGCTCTACACCCCGGCTGCGGGAATGCTGACCACTTACTATGTGCTCTACCTTGTGCATGTGGCGGGTTGTAGCGATCTTGAGCACCATTCTGGTCTTGAGCGGAATCTCCGTAGCTCTTTATCTCCACAAAGTGGTTTTGGCTGACTTAACCGACCAGCAGCACAGGGCCACCTTGTTTGGTGTGCTTTCCACGTTGGTGGCTGCTGAAGGGGCGTTGAGTTTAGTTGTGGGAGGCAGGTTATTCAAGCTGAACCCTCACTATCCTTTTGTGTTGTCGGCCTTCTGCCTTTTGCTTGCGATCTTCACGCTAAAGAGGACCCTCTTGGGTTGCTACAAAAGCGAGTATCAAGGCTAGCCGTGAGAATTTAATCCAAAGATCAAGAAGGTTTGGAGGGGGATTTTGATGAAGAAAAGTTTTTCCCTGAAGGGCATCTCCTTTTTGATGGTTTTTGTTCTGCTGATGTCTTTGTTTCCTGCTCTTGGCCATGGAGGGGTGGCCATGGAGGGGCGGTTAGGGAGCAGGGAATTCAGGTTTATCTGAAGCGGGTCTTGACATGCAGCTAGATTGGGTCGGTTACCTATCTCCTGGCGGGGCAACCCATTTGACGTTCAACTTTTCAAAATCGTTGTCAAAGGAGCAGATGCTTTCCTCACGTGCTCGGGCCAGCGCGGCAAGGTAGGCATCTGCGAAGTCGACATTTTTTTCCGCCATATCTTGCAGGGCCTGGATAAGCAAAGCGGGGTTTTCAGGGTAAATTCCGTCGGCACTGAGAAAGGAGATTAAGGTTTCGGCAATCTGGCTTTTGGCATACCTGTAAAAAGAAGACAGAACCCAGACGATTTCGGCTACTACCAGGTGAGATACTCGCAGGCCGATTTCTCCTTTTTCAGCACGGCTCATTAGCTCCAGAGCTTGAGCGGCCATTTCGGGTGGGTCGCCGGTGAGAAAGCGCAAGACAACGTTGGCATCAACCCACAAATAGACCATTACGTTTCTTTCCCCTTGTCCAGTATCTGCCGGGCGAGTCCACCAGCCACCTCTTCCCGGACTTCTGCCTTGCCGGGGTAAGGTCTCTTCGCGGGCAGGGATGCATAGAGCTCAGTTAAGCGTTTGCGCTTCAGGACCCTTATCTTAACTTCCCCGCCCGGGTCGAGATCGAACACGAGCTCGTCTCCCGGTTGCAGGTTAAGCTTGCGGCGGACGATTACGGGTATTGTTACCTGTCCCTTACTGGTTAACCTTGCTCTTAACATTTAAATTCCTCCTTGCATCCAAATATAATCCTTACATCAGTACTTGTCAAGGGCTGTAAATCTGAAGCTGATGCGCTTTGCTGATCTCTTTTTCCTGATCCCCACTCTGCCGCTGGTGATCGTGCTGGTGGCTTGCCTCAAGCCCAGCATCTGGAACATTATTATTGCCATCTCCCTT
>DAINRC010000071.1:8321-8590 GCA_036742135.1 Bacillota bacterium | reverse complement strand
CCTTTCATTTACTAATGCCCGGCAACCGACGCACGCTTATAGATTGCACCAACAAAAGCGCATGGCATGCTGAAAGAGCTGAAGGCACATCAGCCTCGCAATTGGCAGTACCTGATCCAACGCCATCTGTCTGAAGGGATCAAACAGGAAAGCGGTGCCCAGTACATGACCGTGTTCTTCATCCGCCCTGCTGGCAGCAACCCGATGGCCTATTGGTTTATCCATCTGGCGAACAACTACCGCGCCAACGATGTGATGAAGAAGATCCA
>DAINRC010000071.1:0-8311 GCA_036742135.1 Bacillota bacterium | reverse complement strand
GATGAGCGGATTGACCAACTACACCATGGCTGACGAGTTTCGCGTAAAGCAGGCGCTCGATATCGCTGTTGCGACCGGTGATTTGCTGGCGGTCGGTAAGGATGGCAAGACCAGGCGTCGCAAGGGCACTAGCATCAAATCCAGTGATATTCTGATAGCTCCCCCGCAGAGACCCATCTTCTTCGTGCCACAGCTGAAGAAATCCAGCTCGGAGAACTGAGGTTCGGCACCGCTCCTTGCTCGGTGGCTCGCCTTAACCGCATCGGTACCGGTAGCTTGGCCCATCGCGTGAAATGCCGAGCATTTCGCTCTAGGGGTCTGGCGCGTCGATCAAATAGCCCATCCCACGCGCGGTTTGTATGAGCTTAGGTTCGAACTCATCATCGATTTTTGCTCTCAGCCGTCGTACCGCCACCTCAATCACATTGGTATCGCTGTCGAAATTCATGTCCCATACTTGGGAGGCGATAAGGGACTTTGAGAGCACTTCCCCGCGACGCCGAAGTAATAGCTCAAGAAGTGCGAATTCCTTTGCAGTTAGGTCTATTCGTTTCCCCGATCGCGTAACTCGACGCCTGAGCAGATCGACCTCAAGGTCGAGGAGTTTGAGTATTGTTTGGTTGGGGACATTATTGCCGCGGCGAAGCAACGTACGGATCCTGGCTAGCAATTCGGAGAAGGCAAACGGCTTGATGAGATAATCATCAGCGCCCAACTCCAATCCCTTTACTCGATCCTGAACCCCGTCTCGGGCGGTGAGAAAGAGCACGGGAACCTCATTACCAGCAGCGCGGACTTTCTGTAAAACCTGCCACCCATCCAGGCCAGGCATCATCACGTCTAAGATGAGCAAGTCGTATGTGGTATGAAGCGCGTGCTGAGCAGCATCGGTCCCGTTTTCAACTCTATCGACTGTGAAGCCTGCCTCTGAAAGCCCCTGCTGTAGGTAGGTGCCTGTTTTCGGCTCGTCTTCAGCAACAAGAAGCTTCATGAAAGTATTCCCTCCGGCATTTGGAGCAGTGTGCCGATTGTCAGGGCGTGCAGCCAGTACCTTACAGAAACGTAATGCTCGCATCATCTGTCTGACAGCTTGTAGCGTTAACGTCTACATCAGCAGTTGCTCCCACACTCTGCTTTTTGGCCTTTTCCATGCTCCTTTGGCCTATCGGCGCCTAGATGGCGCCCTTTTTTTGCCCGCTGGAAACAAGACCTATTTGCCTGAACGAAAAGGCACCATGCACGCTACCTGCGCTTTCGCTTGGGCTCACTGCCTTTATGCATTACTGACGAAACCGTAATGTCTAAATCAGGGTTCTGACAGGAACGCTCGGTTAGCTTAGACACAAGACCAAGCCAAAGCCAAAGCCTCTATTTATGGAGCTGCGCTGGGTCTCCCATGTCTTCGAACGAGGTAACAAGTAATGAAATTCTTCAGATCCGTTTCTGTACTGCTCGCCATCGCAGCAAGCTCTTCCTATGCAATGGCAGAAGGTGGTGGTGATCGTACCTTTGCTCGTATGGAGCAGGCTCGCCAAATAGCGATCGCTAGTTATCAGGCTGACCAGAAGGACCAAGCCCAGGAGGTAGCGTCAAAAGCAACTTCAGCGAAGCACGCCCACGCTAATTGCTGAAGCGAAACCTTACGCAACTGTGACCATGCACCTCTCGGAACTGTGGCAGCTTTCTCGGATGTTGTAGTTGCCACGGTGTTGGTAGTTGTAACATTCGTTGGAAGAACCGGCGATATCAGTATTAACAGCGCACATTATTTTAAGCGATTATTATCAAAGCTGCAGCCTAAATTAAACTATTAAGATGATCGGAATATAATAATGTGAAGGCAGCGGTTAGAGGCTGATGGTATTAGCCGTACATTGAGCAATCTTTGACTTCAATGAGTATCGTTGCAACCGGATCCTTGCACGGAAATCAAAAGCCATTGCGCAGCTTCCACCTGGAGATTGACATGCTCACAGGCGATTTTTTGGGCGATTTCTGAAGCGCTTTAAGCTTACAAAAATGTAATCCCGCGTCTTTCTTAGGCATGCCATATTTACGATTAAAGGCGAGTCGCTTGATAAGACAGACCGTGCGCGAGTTTCTAAGATCAATTAACGCTGGCAACACCAACCTTACGGCTGGTTTCGGCTTGGCTCCTTAGCTTGATTGGAACCTACACATGCAACGTAAAACCTCTAGGCGAACCTTTGTTAAAGGCTTGACTGCCGCAGGCATCCTTGGCGGTCTTGGCTTGTGGCGAGCTCCGGTCTGGGCAGTGACTAGCCCAGGCCAGCCCAGCGTACTAAGTGGCACGGAGTTCGATCTGCTGATTGGGGAGACGCCGGTCAATATCACCGGCGCGGCCCGGACAGCGATGACTATCAATGGGACCATCCCAGGGCCGCTTCTACGTTGGCGTGAAGGGGATACCGTCACGCTGCGAGTCAGAAATAAGTTGAGCGAAGATACATCGATTCACTGGCACGGCATGATCCTGCCGGCCAACATGGATGGCGTGCCTGGATTGAGCTTCCACGGCATCGCTCCCGATGGCATGTATGTCTACAAGTTTCAGGTTAAACAGAACGGTACCTATTGGTACCACAGTCATTCAGGCCTACAAGAGCAGCTTGGTGTCTATGGTCCCTTGGTCATCGATGCGAAGGATCCCGAACCGTTCAGCTATGACCGCGACTATGTGGTGATGTTGACTGATTGGTCCGATGAGGATCCCGCTCGAATCCTTTCTAAGCTCAAGAAGCAGTCCGATTATTACAACTTCCACAAGCGCACTGTCGGAGACTTCATTAACGACGTGAGCGAAGACGGCTGGGCCGCTACGATTGCGAATCGGAAAATGTGGGCTCAGATGAAAATGAGTCCCACCGACCTCGCCGACGTAAGCGGCTACACCTATACCTATCTAATGAACGGCCAAGCACCCGACGGGAACTGGACCGGCATCTTTAAGCCCGGCGAGAAGCTTCGTCTGCGGTTCATCAACGGCTCGGCCATGAGCTATTTCGATGTCCGCATTCCAGGGCTGAAGATGACTGTAGTCGCAGCCGATGGCCAATACGTCAACCCAGTTAGCGTCGACGAATTCCGCATTGCCGTGGCAGAAACCTACGATGTGATTGTCGAGCCTGCGACCGAGGAGGCTTACACGATCTTCGCCCAATCGATGGATCGCACAGGATACGCCCGTGGCACGCTAGCGGTTGCCGAAGGGCTGAGCGCTCCTGTTCCAGAAACCGATCCTCGACCACTAATCACCATGGACGACATGGGGATGGATCACGGCAGCATGGGCGGTATGGCGGGCATGGACCATGGCGGCGACATGGGCGCGATGGACCATAGCAACATGTCCGGCATGAACCACGGTGACATGCAAGGGATGGGCGACATGGGCGCAATGGCCGGCATGGATCACAGCAAAATGGGTGGGATGTCCGGGATGGACCACTCTGGAATGGCTGGGATGAGCGCAGGTATGCAATCGCACCCGCCCTCAGAGTCCAATAACCCACTGGTGGACATGCAGACCATGAGCCCAACTCATAGGCTGAACGATCCCGGTATTGGCTTACGAGACAACGGCCGCCGAGTCCTGACCTATGGCGACTTGAGAAGCACTTTCCCCGATCCGGACGGCCGTGAGCCCAGTCGGACGATCGAACTCCATCTCACCGGCCACATGGAGAAGTTCTCCTGGTCATTTGACGGCATAGAGTTCTCTGATTCGGAGCCCCTGCGGCTCAAATATGGCGAGCGGGTACGCATCACTTTGGTCAACGACACCATGATGACCCATCCGATTCATCTGCATGGTATGTGGAGCGATCTTGAGGATGAGAATGGAAAGTTCATGGTTCGCAAGCACACGATCGACATGCCTCCAGGTTCGAAGCGCAGCTACCGCGTGACAGCCGATGCACTCGGGCGTTGGGCTTATCACTGTCACCTACTGCTTCACATGGAAATGGGCATGTTTCGTGAAGTCCGAGTGGACGAGTAAGAGGAACTTTATATGGGAAATTTTATGAAGCGTAAAACTCTTATCGGCAGCGCGTTAATGTTCAGTCTGCTGGGCGTAATGAATATATCAGCTGCGTTTGCAGAGCAAACGCATGATCAGCACAAGCAACCATCGGCTTCGTCGCAAAATTCAGGCAACAAGCCGGCATCTCAGACACAAGGCTCCTCTAACTCAGAAATGGACCACGGCGACATGGGTCATGGCTCGATGGACCATGGTGAAATGGACCATGGCAAGATGGATCATGACCCGAAGGCTACTGGTACTGAGGTGGATTCGCACCATGACCACTAGATCTTCTCGCTTTGCTCTTATTGCGCTCGGAGTTTCGTTGAGCGCAGCGGCTGGACGGATAGCCAACGCCGCCGAGATGATGGATCACTCGATGCATCAAACCCCTCCTATTCCGGCAGCTCAAGCCCCTGCATCTTCTGCCAAGCCCGCGGCAATGAATCATGGCTCCGGTGGGCAAATGGACCATTCTGCAATGGGTCATGGTGCGATGGACCATAGCAAGATGAACCATGGCCAAATGAAGCATGACGATACGCTCGAAATGCCCGGCATGGTTCATCCCTCGTTCATTCCAGTATTGACCGATGCGGATAGAGAAGCGGCTTTCCCTGGTCTTCAAGGTCATACGGTCCATGACAAGGATCTGGCCTGGTTCCTTCTGCTAGATCAACTTGAGTACCAGGACGCAAATGAAGGTAGCACCCTCAGTTGGGAAGCTACTGCCTGGGTTGGTGGCGATATCAATCGGTTCTGGTTTCGCTCGGAAGGTGAGCGAACGAATGGCGTTACTGAAGACGCGGAAATTCAGGCGCTTTACGGGCGTGCAATCAGTCCCTGGTGGGATGTAGTAGCAGGTGTTCGCCAGGACTTTAAGCCCGAGTCGCCGCAGACGTGGGCGGCTTTAGGCGTCCAGGGGATGGCGCTGTATGGGTTTGAGGCGGAAGCCACCGCCTTCGTCGGTGAAGGTGGGCAGACAGCAGCACGTTTTGAAGGCGAGTACGACATTCTCCTAACTAACCGGCTCATCCTCCAACCAACTGCCGAGCTCAATTTCTATGGCAAGGACGATCCTGCACGCGGAGTGGGCGCTGGTCTAGCAAATACAGAGGTGGGGCTCCGCCTCCGATACGAAATCGTTCGTGAGTTCGCACCGTACATCGGCGTCACGTGGAGCCGGGCATACGGTAATACCGCTGATATGGCGAGAGATGAGGGCGAAGACCTAGATGAGGCGCGGTTCGTTGCTGGCATCAGGCTTTGGTTTTAAGGACCTTCGATGAAAAGAATAATTATTAGCTTCGCTGCCTTCTGTGCTCTGGGCCTGTTGGTAGTGGCCGGAGTTGTTTTCTCAGGACTGATTAGCGTTGCCGCGGATGATCCTCATACGGGAGTCGTGCACGCATTCCTGGAAACTGCTCGCAATCGCTCGATTGAGGTTCGTTCCGAAGACATAGTCGTGCCATCTCTCGACGATGAAGACCAAATCCGCGCCGGGGCGGGGAACTACGACTCGATGTGTGTGGGTTGTCATTTGGCGCCAGGCATGGCTGAGACCGAGCTAAGCAATGGCCTTTATCCCGCACCACCCAGCCTGGCTGAAGCGGGGCTATACGGTGACCCAGCAAAAACATTTTGGGTCATCAAGCATGGCATCAAGGCCACTGGGATGCCTGCGTGGGGTAAAAGCATGGCTGACCCGTACATCTGGGGAATGGTGGCTTTTCTGCAGAAGCTTCCTGAGTTAGATGAAGGAGCGTATCGAGCACTCGTTGCGTCTAGCGGTGGTCACCAGCATGGTGGTGGGGAGACCCCAGCTGGGCACGGTCAACAACATGGTGAGGTGGCCTTGGACGACCACCATCAGGGCGACAGTGGCGACTCGGATCACCATGGCTCTAGCAGCTCAAGTGATGCAGCCGGCCAATCAAACTTTGGTCACCATGGTAATAATGAAAGCGATGACCATCATGCGTCAGAGGAGCCCCAGGCGGTTAAACACAGCAATGGCAATGGCGGTGACAACGCCGATGCGGAAGGCAAATCTCCTTCAAAAAACCATGTACACGCAGACGGGAAGCAACACGACCACTAACATCCGGTATGTCTGTACCTAAGCGGTTCTGACCAGGCTCTTAGAAAGACGCCTCGGCACAAGCAAAGGGGGTCGGTCTTAGGCCATCCTAATTCGACGCAACGGTACCGGAGGGCTTTTCACAACCATTAGGCCGCAGGTCTAGTGACTCTCATAGTTAAGGGCTTTCGCTCCGGCCGTTCCCCATTGGATGCTCCCAGTCGTGGCGACCGGGAGCTCCCCATACCCCACCGGTTATCTAGAACAGACTAGCGAAGCCGGCTAAGCCATCGGAAGTTTGGCTCATCGTCTCCAACTGTCACCGCATACATCATATTCGGTACCGTTGCGCACCTTACAGCATTGTAATGAAGTTGGTCGAAACGGGCTCGGTAGGAGCGTGTCGTAATTCAGTGCCTGCTAATACGCTTATGAGGTATTTGGCTAGTAGGCACCGACGACATACCACTATCGAACCCTGGAGAACGCAATGACAAACTCAATGTTCGCTTCCTGTATCCAAGCTTGTTCGAACTGTGCCCTAGTGTGCGAAATGTGCGCCTCTGCTTGCCTACGCGAGGATGATGTAAAAATGATGGCTCGCTGCATCGAGCTTGACCGCGACTGCGCGGACATTTGCAGGTTGGCTGCCACACTGATGAGCCGCGAAAGTGAGTACGCCAAGGAGTTCTGTGCCCTTTGCGCCAAGATCTGCCGCGCATGCGGTGAGGAATGCGCGAAACATCAGATGGATCACTGCCAAGAGTGTGCCAAAGCGTGCATGAAGTGCGCTGAAGAATGCGAGCGCATGGCTGCGTAACAATCTCGACTTGCTGCTCTGGCAAAGCTCATATCTCGTTGCCAGAGCCGCTTCGCCGGATTGACCGTTATATCCCAGCATGTGCAGAAGCTCAGCCAGCTGACTTGCTAGCAGAAAAGCCTAGATATCCGCAATGTTCATTTGGCTCTGCGCCCCGTAAGGAACATCTGGGCTGTGCGAGACAGGCTCTCACCCGCTTTTAAACAACAGTGCCTCAATTCGATCGTGTTCTTCCCGTGTCGGTAGAGCGGTTGAATTTACCTTGTCATCACTATTCGGCTGGCGATTTTCCGGTGGGCCAATTTCAGGGTGGTAAGCGCCATCTGCGTCGAATGCAACCCAGCCGTACCATTCTCGGATGACTTTGGAAGGATGGCCATCCTCCATTGCGACATACCAGTCCGCCAATCGGAAACGCTTACCGGCAAGCTTAGAAGTAGCCATTTCGGCTCGAACCAGCGCCAGATATAGCGGGTGCGGCAGTTCCTCTACGGCGCTGGTTTCGTCGAGCAAGAACGTGAACGAGGCGTGCGACGGTTGCTCTGTAGAACCGGCTCGCTCCTCTTCCTCGCCTAAGGTAAACACAGGAGCAAAACCGCCCCCCTCTGTTCTGAAGTTGGTCGTCTGGCCTTGGTAGACCCTGGCAGCGTTCCACTGCACCTCGCCAGCATAAGCGTACGCGCGCAGGTCAAACTTCATCGGTCGTACCTGAGGGTCGGCGACGGTTCTACGCTCGCCAGGAGCTACAAGGGACTGGGCGACGTAGTTTCCGCCAACGATTTCTTCCCAAACGCGCTTGGTGAGCTTGTCTCCTCGGTATGCACCGCGACTACCAAACCCGCTGACGGGCTTGAAGAAGAGGCTACGGCGGTTTTGCCAGAGGTGCTCTGCGTTACCATGCCCGACAGGCACGGTAAGCGGGACGTATTGGGCCAATACGGCTCGGATTTGCTGACCAACGCCAATCTCTTCCAAAAAACGTCCGTTGGTTAGGTCAACCAACCGGCGTTTGTCGGCATAAAGGGCATAGGCCTGAGGGTGCGGCGTTACCGTCACGACATCAGCCAAATAAGCGCTGCGCAGCGCGCTGCAATTGTCGCCTTCCAGATAGAAATCGGTGAGTCGGTTATAGACGAGATCCACAGGCTTTCCGTCGACCAAGAGGCACTCGTTGTGAAAGGCCAGATCGGCTGGGTCTGCGATTAGGCAGTCGATTCCTGCTGACTCGAATAACCGCTGAAAAAGAAGGAACTCCGGATACAGGTATTGGGCTTGTGGGCTTTCATCCAAGATCACCACGCGCGTGAGCGGACGTTGCTCGCCGCTCGCAGACCATTCTTGGGCGAACATATGCAGAATCGAT
>DAINRC010000070.1:8160-8592 GCA_036742135.1 Bacillota bacterium | reverse complement strand
CCACCAGTTGGCGCTGTTCCTCTCCGAAGGCATCCCTTTCACCTGCAAAAACCCCAGGACCCCGTAAAGCCGGGACATGTAGTGCACGGGAACAAAATAGGCAGAAACCACTCCAGGAACAAGGGAGCTCCACCTGGAGTCCTTAGTGACATCAGGGAGGTAAAGGGGCTTCAGGGTGGTTCCAATGGCACCGAGAGCATTACCCTCCTCACTGCTGATTTCGGTTTTCACTTGGTCACCTGTGGGAACACCAATGGCAGTTTCCATGACAAAGGCCTCTTTCTGCTGATCGTAGGAAAAATAGCACGCCTTATCAGCACCAGTAATGCCGCAAATCCCTTCCAGCAGCACTTCTGCAACTGAACAGGTGTAATCAGGGTGGGCAACAGAGAGCCCCAGGATTGCCGCTGCCGTCTGGCTGAGTACTGAGAG
>DAINRC010000070.1:7065-8022 GCA_036742135.1 Bacillota bacterium | reverse complement strand
ACCCTGGGCAGTCCTCCAGGTGATCTCTTCCTGCCGCACCTTTCCGCTTTTAATTACCTCAACGAGGGGGTAAACCTCACCGCAAACCTCGCTGTAAGAGCGGTGCAGCAGGGAACCCACAGGCCTCCCCAACAACTGCTCAAACGCCTGATTGGCTGCAGTAACTCTTCCCTTGCGGTCAACTGTGATCACAGCGTTCCTGGTGGTGGAAAGCACCATCTCAGTAATCAGAACCTGAGCGGAGACACTGCGAGCAGTAAAAGCTCCTAGAAGCAGCACTGCCCCCACCCCGGCGAAAACCACCATTCCCACCCACCTGACCGCCTGGTTGACCTGCTTTCTGAGTTCCTCATTCCCTCTCAAAAACTGCCGCTGCTGCCACGCAAGGAAATCATCAGCAGCCCTGCTCGCATCCCTGGCATAACTAAGCAATACTTCTTCACTCTGGTTACTTGAAAGATTTTGCGGGCCCAGTAAAACTGCTTCTCTGCATGACTTCCAGGCATCACTAAGGCGATCCAAGCGCTCCCTGCCTGTCGGAGTGCGCACCAGGGGTTTGATCTTCTCCAGTTCCCCATCGATCCGGGCCGCCAGTTCCCGCAAACGGTCATAATCATAAGGGTCACCTGTCAGCCGGTAGTCCTGCCAGGTGAGCAGGAAGTCCTGGATGCACCTGGCGACATCCTGGGCAAGGATGATCTTTGTTGTCCGGTCTTCAATCATCAAGCTGGAATCTTCCCCAAAGGAACGAATCCCCAGAATGATGAAAACTCCTCCGGCCACCATCACCACAATCACCAACAGCAAGAAAAAGACCAACTGCCTGGTCACAGAGAGCTGTCCCAACCGCCTTCACCCCCAAAAAATACGCGCCTGAACAGACCCAAAGGCCGGGAAACCAGGCTGGTTTTGATTTAGCTTAACTTAAGTTTGACAATTCTCCCTCAAAAATTATGC
>DAINRC010000070.1:0-6975 GCA_036742135.1 Bacillota bacterium | reverse complement strand
TAAAAATCCCGCTTTCCCAGCAGGATCTGACTGTTCTCTTGGTCCGCTAGATTTGCAGGCTAAATCGGGGAAACTACTTGGGGAAGGAAACAAGGGGGAAAAAGAGAAAAAATTATAAAAACAATCCAAGAGGAGGTGAAAAAGTGAAGCCAGCAGTGCCACCGTTTGTGCAGCAAATCGCCAATCGTGACCCGGAACTATACGAGGCAGTAGTGAAAGTGATCGAAGTAGCAATGACCCCTGGCGCCCTCGATGCCAAAACGAAAACCCTGATCAACCTGGCCCTCGATGCCTACATCGGTTCCGAGCGCGGGGTGATGGTTTTGGCCAACCGCGCCCGCGAACTTGGGGCAACAGAAGAGGAAATCAAGGAAACACTGCGCATTGCCTACTACGTCGCCGGAATGAAAACCCTCGCCACCAGCAACAGCGCTTTTCCCCAGTCCTGAAAACAGCTCCTCTATATAAAGGTCTCTCCTGACCGCTGCAGACAGGCTTTCTTTACTAACTTCTGAAGCAGCTTTGAGCTGGAAGACCTTATTACAACCATTGCCACCCACGGTCCTGATGGAATTCCTTATCAACAATAATCAAAAACCCGGGTTAAGGCCACTAAACCCGGGTTATCCATTTGCCCCCAGTTTTTCAATCCCAGGGCAAGGCTCGCATCTCCTCCACCCAAATTGACAGTCTCTCCAGCTCTTGCTGGACAGCAGCAGGCGCAGGGCCACCAGGAGTAGCACGCCTTTCCACACAATTCTTGATATCCAGGCAGTCGTAGAGATCGGGACCAAAAGCCGGTGAAAACAAGCGGTACTCCTCAAGAGATAACTCTTCCAGACGCTTCCCCTGAGAAAGGCAGTGAAGAACAATTTTGCCAACGAGAGAGTGGGCCTCTCGGAAGCTGATTCCCTTATTAACCAGATAATCAGCGAGGTCGGTGGCATTAGTGAAGCCTTCTCCCGCTGCAGCCAGCATCTGGTCTTTGTTCACGGTCAGGGTTTCGATCAAGGGAATGAAAGCTTGCAAGCAACTTTTTACTGTGTCAATGGTGTCGAAAACCGCTTCTTTGTCTTCCTGAAGGTCCTTGTTATAGGCCAAGGGCAATCCCTTAAGCACAGTGAGCAGAGCCACCAGGTGGCCAAAGACACGACCGCTCTTCCCCCGCACCAGCTCGGCGACATCAGGGTTCTTCTTCTGGGGCATGATGCTGCTTCCGGTTGTGTAGGCATCATCGATTTCAATAAAGTTGAACTCACTGCTCGACCAGAGCACAAGCTCCTCGGCAAGCCTGCTCAAGTGCATCATTAAAAGGGAAGCAGTGAAGATGAACTCGACAGCAAAGTCGCGGTCAGATACGGCGTCAATGGTGTTGCCGGCGATTTCCCGAAACCCCAGTTCCCGCGCCACGGACTCGCGGTCAATCGGAAACGTCGTCCCGGCGAGGGCACCTGATCCCAGGGGACAGACATTCACTCGATGATAACACTCACGCAGGCGCTGGTAATCCCTCCGCAGCATCTCACAGTAAGCAAGCAGGTGGTGGGCGAAAGTCACCGGCTGAGCGCGCTGCAGGTGGGTGTAACCAGGCATAATTGTCTCTTTGTGCTCCCAAGCACGTTTCATCAAAGCAGACACCAACTGGAGGATAAGGTCTCCAAGAAGCTGAATTTCCTTTCGGAGATAAAGCCGAAAGGATGTAGCCACCTGGTCGTTCCTGCTGCGGGCAGTGTGCAACTTCTTCCCAACTTCACCAATTTTCTTTACAAGCTCAGCCTCGATAAAGGAATGGACGTCCTCAGCAGCCGGATCAAAAGAAAGCCTTCCGCTTTCCAGTTCCTCGAGAATCTCCTGGAGGCCGCCGATGATCAATTGGGTTTCCTCAGGAGTAATAATCCCCTGGCGGCCAAGCATCCGGGCATGGGCAATCGAGCCCTGAATATCCTCTCTGTAAAGGCGGCAGTCAAAAGCTATGGAATTGAGAAAAGAGGCGGCCTCACCCGCGGTTTCCTTCTGGAAACGCCCACCCCAGAGCTTAAAAGGCTTTTCTGGAGAACCCACTTCCTTCTCACCATCTTTCTTCAAGATGATTCACTCCTTCTATCTTCCTTGCTGCATCAAAGCCCGAACTTTTAAGGGAAGCCCGAACAACCTGATGAACCCCTGGGCATCCTTATGGTCGTAGAGTTCAAAATGGCCAAAGGTAGCAAAGCCTTCATGGTAGAGGGAGTAAGGTGAAGTTGCCCCTGCAGGCAGGCAATTACCCTTGTAAAGCTTCATCCTTACTGTTCCGGTCACTGTCTGCTGGGTTGCCTCCACAAAAGCATCGAGGGCTTCCCGCAGAGGAGAAAACCAGAGGCCATCGTAAACCAGCTCCGCATAGCGCTGAGCAACGATTTCCTTAAAGTGGAGGGTCTGGCGGTCCAGGGTGAGATACTCCAGCTCCCGGTGCGCCAGGAAAAGGACAGTCCCTCCGGGGCACTCGTAAACTCCCCGCGATTTCATCCCCACAAGCCTGTTTTCGACGAGGTCAACAATCCCAACACCATTTTCCCCAGCGATCCTGTTGAGGTTTTCCAGAAGTGTTACCGGGTCTTGTTCTTCACCATTAAGGCTCCTGGGAATGCCTTTGTCAAAACCGATCTCCACATACGTAGGCCTGTCCGGTGCTTTTTCCGGAGGAGTCACCAAGAGGTAAATGTCTTCCGGCGGCTCCTTGGCCGGGTCCTCCAGGTCAGCCCCTTCGTGGCTCAAATGCCAGATATTGCGGTCAGTGCTGTAGGGCCGGTCCTTAGCTACAGGAATCTCGATTCCCCGTGCTGCGGCGAAAGCAAGGGCATCCTCGCGGGACTTGATCTCCCAGAGACGCCACGGGGCAATGACCTTCAGGTTGGGGTTGAGAGCCATCACCGAAACTTCAAAGCGCACTTGGTCATTGCCTTTACCTGTGGCTCCGTGGGCCACTGCCTGGGCACCTTCTTTTTCAGCGATCTTAACCAGGTATTTGGCAATTAGCGGCCTGGCAAAAGAAGTCCCCAATAAATACTTTCCTTCGTAGATCGCCCCTGCCTTTAAAGTGGGAAAAACGTACTCCTCGAGGAATTCTTTTCTTAAGTCCTCGATGTAAATTTTGCTCGCCCCAGCCCGGAGCGCCCGCTCTCTCAACCCCTCGAGTTCTTCGCCCTGACCGAGATCGGCAACAAAGCAAATCACTTCACAGCCGAAGTTCTCCTTCAGCCAGGGGATAGCTACTGAAGTGTCAAGTCCGCCGGAATAGGCAAGAACCACCTTTTTAATATCATTCATCACTCTACCCGGTCTTGCCGCAGACCAGGATTCCCTCCTTTCTACATCAGCAAAGCCATGATCGCCTTGTGCATGTGGAGCCTGTTCTCCGCCTCTTCGAAAACTACAGAATGAGGGCCATCGATCACCTCATCAGTGATCTCCTCCCCCCGGTGAGCAGGAAGACAGTGCATGACAATCACCTCAGGTGAGGCATGGCGGAGCAGCTCTGAGTTCACCTGATAGCGGGAGAAAACCTTCCTTCGCTCTTCTGACTCTGCTTCTTGGCCCATACTCGCCCAGACATCAGTGTAAACCACATCAGCTCCTGCGACAGCGGCAACAGGATCATCGGTAACTTCCAGCCGCGCTCCAGTTTCTGCAGCTTCCGCCTGGGCTTCCCTAAAGATCTGGGGATCAGGCTCATATCCTGGGGGGCAGGCAATCACCATGTTCATTCCAACCTTGGCGCAGACCTGGAGTAGAGAGTGAGCGACATTGTTGCCATCACCGATAAAAGCCAGCTTCAAGCCAGCCAGCCTTCCTTTGTGTTCCTCCACAGTCATAATGTCAGCGAGGGCCTGGGTAGGATGGACAAGGTCAGTCAATCCATTGATCACCGGTATGGTAGCATAGTGGGCAAGTTCCTCGACATCCTCCTGGGAAAAAGTCCTGATCATGATCCCGTCGAGGTAGCGGGAAAGAGTGCGTGCTGTATCACCGATTGTTTCCCCGCGCCGCAGTTGGAGATCCTGAGAACTCAGGAACAGAGGATACCCCCCTAACTGATACATTCCTACCTCAAAGGAAACCCTGGTTCTTGTCGAGGGTTTGTGAAAGATCATCCCGAGGGTCTTCCCTTTGAGCACAGGATGGGGTATCCCTGCCTTGAGCTCTCTTTTCAGCTCATGGGCAGCATCCAGGAAAAGCCGGATCTCCTCCCTGGTGAAATCAGAAATCGTCAGGAAGTCACGCCCCTTTAAACGCACGTCTCGATAAAAGTGAGCCATTGAACCACCCTCCTCACAAAAAGGTTCACCTTCGTCATGCCTCTGACTGACCATGAATCAGGAAGTGGGAAATCAAGTGCCAGACTGCTTGGAAGCAAACTCGGCAAGCGCTTCTTCGAGGATCGCTACAGCTTCGTCAACTTCTTTTTTGGTAACCACTAGCGGAGGCAGAAAACGGATTACTTTTTCGGCAGTGCAGTTGATCAGAAGCCCCCGCTGCTGACAGAGAGCCACCAGCTCTTTGCCCTGGCGGTCGAGCTCCATCCCCAGCATCAGGCCGATACCCCGAACATCTTTGATAAACCCGAACTTCTGCTGCAGTTCTCCCAGCCGCTCCTTGAAATAATGCCCCACCTCTGCCGCATTTTCCACAAGCCCCTCCTCCTGGAGGACCTGCAACACAGCATAAGCAGCCTCACAGGCAACAGGGTTCCCTCCAAAGGTCGAGCCGTGGCTGCCCGGCTGAAAAGCAGCAGCCACCTCTTCTCGTGCCAGCACCGCCCCGATGGGGAGGCCGCCACCAAGTCCCTTCGCCAGAATGAGAACATCAGGGCGAACTCCGTAGTGCTCGAAAGCAAACATCTTCCCTGTTCGACCGAGACCACACTGGACTTCATCGAAGACGAGAAGCAAGCCGTGCTTTTCCCGCAATTCGGCAAGGGCTTCCATGAATTCCAGGGTAGCGACATGGATCCCGCCTTCCCCTTGAACTGGTTCTACGAGAATGGCAGCAGTTCTGGGGTTGACCGCCTCCTTGAGGGCCCCAATCTCATTGAATGGAAGGTGGCGGAAACCACCAGGAAGAGGCTCAAACCCTTTCCAGAACTTTTTCTGGCCAGTGGCAGCAAGGGCACCAAGTGTTCTTCCATGGAAAGAGTTGGTAAAAGCAATAATCTCGGGGTTTTCCTGGCTCCGGTCCCAGGCAAACTTCCTGACAAGCTTGATTGCCGCTTCATTGGCCTCAGCTCCGCTGTTGCAGAAAAAGGAGCGTTTGAGTCCACTCAGGGAAGCCAGCTCCTGCGCCAGTTTTACTGGCTGCGGAAACCAGTAGAGGTTGGAGCAGTGCAAAAGCCTTTCGGTCTGTTCTTTTACCGCGGCAACAACCCGGGGGTGGCAGTGGCCAACAGCATTGACAGCAATCCCGCCTACAAAATCAAGGTAAGGTCTGCCTTCTATATCCCAGACCCGAACCCCTTCACCTTTAACCAGCACCACCGGCAACTGAGCGTAGGTCGGCATCAGATGCTCCCTGCCGATCTTAATTACCTGGTCCCCAGTCATGCTTCTCTGCCACCTTTCAGTCTCTGATGACCATCGTTCCCACACCTTCATCGGTAAACACCTCGAGGAGGATCGAATGGGGGATCCGGCCATCGATAATGTGCGTGCGTCCCACTCCTTTTCTTAGCGCCTGGACACAACACTCCACCTTGGGGATCATCCCCCCGGAGATCACCCCTCTCCTGATCAGTTCCGGGACCTCGCTCTCCTTAACCACTGAAAGCAGGCTTTCAGGATCGTCGCGGTCTGCAAGAATCCCTTCGACATCGGTCAGGAGAACGAGCTTGTTGGCCCCAAGCGCCGCAGCCAATTCTCCAGCCACATAATCAGCATTGATATTGTAGCTTTCTCCATTTTCTCCAACACCAATCGGGGCAACCACTGGAATGTAGCCCTGCTCAAGAACAGTTTTGATGATCTCCGGGTTCACTTTGGTAATCTCCCCAACATAGCCCAGATCAACTGTTTCCCCATTTTCATCAAGGAGCACCTTCTTCCTGGCTTCGATGAGATTGCCGTCCTTGCCGCAGAGACCGATGCCTTTCCCCCCGAGCTTGTTAATCAAAGCAACAATCTCCTTGTTTACCTTTCCAGCGAGAACCATCTCCACAATGGTCATTGTTTCTTCATCTGTCACCCTCTGGCCGCGCACAAACTCCCAGCCTTTCCCTAAACGGCGCAGCATCTCATCAATCGCTGCACCACCCCCATGGACAAGGACCGGGTGGATGCCGACAAGCTTCAAGAGAACACAGTCCGTAATTACTCCCTGTTTTAAGTGGTCGCTAATCATCGCCCGCCCGCCGTACTTGATCACCACTGTTTCTCCAGCAAACTTACGGATATACGGAAGAGCTTCTACAAGAATGGCTGCTTTTTCCATCGGTGTCAGCACCAACCGTGAGTCCCTCCCCCAAAAAGTTTTCGGCGTCAGGTCCGGTAGTGGGCATTAATCCGCACGTAGTCATAAGAAAGGTCACAGCTCCAGGCAACTCCCTCGGCATCACCCTGGTTCAGGTTAATAGTAATCACCACTTCCCGTTTTGCTAGGATTGAGCGCGCCTCTTCCTCATCGAAATCCAGGCCTGTTCCTTTTGCAGCAACCTGGAGATCCCCCAGATAAATGTCCACCATTTCCGGATCAAAGGGAACACCAGAGTAACCGGCAGCAGCGATAATCCGGCCCCAGTTGGGGTCTTCTCCGAAAATTGCCGTTTTCACCAGATTGGATCTGGCAACAGTGCGGGCCATCAGGCGGGCCCTTTCCTCAGTTGCGGCTCCCTTCACCCTCACCTCAAGAAACTTGGTTGCCCCTTCTCCATCACGGGCAATCATCTTGGCAAGCTCGGTGCACACCCGCAGCAGGGCCTCCCGAAAAAGGAGGAAATCAGAACTTCCT
>DAINRC010000069.1:5402-8618 GCA_036742135.1 Bacillota bacterium | reverse complement strand
AAAACGGCTTAACCACTGTCCTTTTCTCTTCAAATGCGGTCGGACCAGAATGTTGTCAGAAGCTCTTGAAGCCGACATCGTGGTGATCAACCATCATGCCCTATTGTCGGGCACTACGCGCATTCCGCTGTCCGACGCCGACCAGTTTCCTGGACCGCGCAGCCTGATCGAGTTGCTGCTCCGGACTGCCCCGGTGTTTCTCGTCGACGAAATCGACGGTCTGCTGAAGTCAGCCATCGACAGCAGTGTCATCGAGTTGAAGCTTGGCAACCAGGGTGACAATAGCCCTCTCTTGCGCCTGTTCAACACCGTTGTTGGCCGGTCAAACATACTTGGGATTGATCGAAGCAGTCTGTACCGGGTGAACTGGGCGCTCACCTATTGCACGCTCAGTGTGAGCCAGCTCATGAACCTTCAGCAGGAAAAATATTTCGAGTGGCCAAAGAAGGAAACAACCTGGTCAGATGCCGACGACACCTTCATAACCGAAAAGCTGGGAATCAATCGCGAGGAGCTGGAACAGCTGTTCAACAACACGAACCGCATACCACCCCACCTGGAAAGGCTAAGTCACCACCTTGCCTGCTGGCGCTCAAACGATGGCGAACACAAGCTTGAAACCCTGGCGGTCAACCTTGGTCATCTCATCGAGGCATTGTCCGACAGTGGTCTGCTTCCTGCACCGCTGAAAGAGCATGACCAGATCCGCCTAAAAGCATCGTTGATCTTGCGTGGCACGCTGCTGGTCATCGAAACACACCTGCGAAACCTCCAGGTTGAGCTTCCTGCCTTCGTCAACGCCGAGATCCCAAACGCTTATGAGGTTCGAAGGAGCATTGCAGGGCCAGAGCCGTTGAGTCCTACCCCCAACGGCCCCTTGCAGCGGGCCGTGTTTGGTTTCAAGCGGAAAGACAGTAGCGACAATGACTCGACCCTGAACGTCGTCGCCATGCGCGGTGATCCGCACAGCACTCTACTTTCACTTCCGGATGTCAGTGCTCTGGGCTATGCCGGTGTGAAACGGTTGTTCATAGGGTTCTCTGCCACTGCATATTTTCCCGGAGCCAGTGCTTACGACCTTCGAGCCAAAGACTTCATCGACGTTCCGGATGCAGCTGGCCAGATCACCTTCGAGAACGTCAACCAAACGACCGCCATCTCTGGTGCCACCTTTGCGGAGCGCAAGTTCCTGGTATCGAAATTTGCCAAAGAAATATGGCCCTGGGCGAAAGCCCGTCTCCAGAGCCTGGCAAACGACCCAAAGACCCAAGAGCGCGCTCGCCTGCTCTTGGTCACCAACAGCGATACGGATGCTGAAGTGCTGGCCATGACCCTCGCGAAAATGCAGGGCGGCCCTGGCCAATTGGTAGGCTGGGTGCGAGGACGACAGAGCGAGTACAAGCCATCCTCACTCGAAGCACAGCAAACACTTGTCTACGACGACCTGGCGGAATTCACCAGCGGCCGGCATAAGGACAAGACGTTGCTGGTCAGTGCGCTTGGCCCTATGGCGCGCGGCCATAACATCGTAAACGCCGATGGTCTTTCGGCGATTGGCGCCGTAGTGATCTGCGTCCGTCCACTGCCCTCTTCGGACAGCCCAAACAACAACCTTGCCCATATCTGCTACGAGACGGGGAAAGCGGTTGCCTTCTACAGCAGCCCTGGCTTGCTGATGATGCAGGAGCGAAAGCATTCCAATGCTCTCCTACAAAGTATTCGTACCGCACGCCCGGCGTTTAGCCAGCAACCGGATAACATCCGTCATTACACCATCATGAACATCCTGGTGAGCCTCACTCAACTCATCGGACGGGGGCGTCGAGGAGGTACTCCGGTAACTTGTTACTTCGCTGATGCCGCGTTTCTGAATGGCCTCAAGCCTTGGCACGAGATGCTCAACGAGAGCGTCCATCAACTCAAGAAGGATGGAGATTGGGATCAGTTCGAACGTCACCATGCCGGCGTCGCATCAGCACTTCTGAAATACATCAATGAATCAAGAAAGGACGCGAGATGAAGGCCCTTGAGCTACGCACCAGCCTATTCAAATTTGATGCGACCCAATTGGGGCAAGCCTACCGTGTGGTAATCGGCCCCCAGTATCTCGACGCGTGGCAAGCGCTTCAGGGGCTGGTTAAAAAGCCACATCCGGGCCTGCCTACGACAGGATTGGAGGAGATGCTTGCCGTTCTTTCCCGGGGCCCCGTAAAGGTGGACCTATTCCCCCAAAAAAAGGGCGGTGTCTCGGCAATTCTCATGCTCTATCCGCTGTCGGTCGACACTATCAACGAGGTGCTCCACCTATGGTCGATGGACGTCCTTAGGATTTGGAACGAGCAACTGGTCGGCATTGAAGGAAAGTTGATCGTCACCGACGTGGTGCCGCTGGATACAAGTCGTCTAGTCACGCCTGGAGACATTTCATCGCTCGCGTATACGGTCATTCCTTGGCTGGTGGGACAAGCCCTCATACAAACGCCCATGCAGGCAGCGAGGCCCATCAAGCTGTACCAGGCAGCTGATTCCAGCTTGCTTGCATGGGATGACCCTATCGTTTCCGAAAATGATGTCCGATATGCCAGTGCACTGCATGCTATCGAACCGACTCTTGTCTTGCTGCACGGTCGGCCGCAGCCCTACATCCAGCTACGTGTGAAACTGACCCAGGTGATGCCCAACCTTGTAGGCAAGAAAAAACATGCCTGGGTCAAAACCGGCGACCTGATCGTCAAAGCGAAGCTCAAAACCAAGAAGACGGACGAAGGCTGGGAAACTACGTACGAGCACCCTGTCGAGAAGCTGCTGACCTTCATGGGCGTACAGTCGTTTCCTCCAATGGTCGACGGCGACATCCCCGTCGACAGCGACGTGAGACCCATCTACGCCATCCCACCGTCAAATCCAATGATTGCGTCAGGCCCTGGCCCGCTGTTCCTCGACCAAGCCGGCTTTCACCTCCTTGCAAGTCTGCCTGGAACGGCTCCGCTTCTGGTCAAGAAGGCGGTGGCTAGCTTACGAGAGGAGAAGGTTGTCAACACGGGAGAGGCCGCCAATCTGAACGCGATGGTACTCGCAGCACACGCTGACGTGATGCTGCGGCTACATGCAGCCAGTACCACCCTGGCCCAGGACAGCAAGTTCTTCGATAAGGTGATGCCTCCTCTCGTGGCACTGACACGCCTGGATGTACCGGACGCGCAGCGAATGCTTGAA
>DAINRC010000069.1:4202-5392 GCA_036742135.1 Bacillota bacterium | reverse complement strand
AAACATGACAGCAACAGCCTAAACGACTGGCTAATGAACCATGTGGTGCCCGCTAGCAAGCAGGCTTCTGAAAATGGCGCAAAGGTAATGATCGTTGAGACCAGTACGTCCGCTGCCTCTCAGGAAGCAGGGCTAGACCCCAAGCACGTCATTCGAAGGGTACTGGCAAAGCACGGCATCGCGACCCAGTTCATCATGCATATCGACCCTGATGCACAAGCTAAGAGGCGGAAGACCAAAGCGGATGATCGTGATTTCAAAGCTACCAACTCGATCATCGAAGCGATTCGACTAAGCGGGCACCTCCCCGTTCCGACGCCCAAAGTAAAATCGATGCCGGCGAGCACAACGGTGCTGTCGATTTTGCTGGATAGAATTCAGGATAAAGGCCCGGCCATCTATCTGCCGGTTATCACCCGGACGGTGTTGGGCGGGAATAAACCAGAGGTTTTCTGGTTCGAATCTTGCCTGGACTCCAATGGCAAATGGTTCAGCTACGGCGAGGGCTTGGCCGCCATCCACGGGACGGACACTCTGCTCAAGCCTGACCAATTGAAGACATTGGTCACCCAATCCTTGCTGGACTGCAAGATCAATTCGAACGACTCGTTGATCGTCTGCCTCGATGCCAATCTAAGAACCTTCTATGGAGCATTGAAAGATGGCCCCGGGGAGGGTCTTCCTCCCGTCCCATCAGATGCCGCTGTCGTCCGCATTCGAGCCGATCACCAGGTAGCACAGATCAGCGGCAACCACACCTTGTCTCCCAACTCGGCTCACTACATCGGGACGAAGGTGGGAGCTTTTCAATCTTGCGAGAGCGCCTCGGTATTTTATTTCGTGTCACCGTCTAAGCAGTACGGCAGCGTTCGCTCACAGCGCGAGAACACAAGATACGACGTATCAGAACGAGACCTGCGAGATCCATGGCAGCAGTTGGGCGTAACAGAAATCACGATCATAACGCCCGGGGCATTTAGCACTGCGACAGTGATCGCTGAACAGGTCGCCTTGCTGTGCAGGAACCCTTCACTGTGGGACGGCTACCTGCGTCTGCCTGGGCCCATGCACTTGGGCAAACAAGTAGCGGCAGACCATCCAATTTTGGAAATGCGACGCAAGTCTGAAGCGAACCGGTATGGAAATTAGGGAATCTAATGTGTGGAGGCACTGAAGCCGGTCAAATAGTC
>DAINRC010000069.1:526-4192 GCA_036742135.1 Bacillota bacterium | reverse complement strand
GTGCGGTCCGTCTTGACCAGATGAACCAAAGTCGGCTTTCAACAAAGCAGGCACCACACAAATAAGCTAGATTCAGGCCGTCTCCGCAGGCTGGCTCACTAGAGCCAATGCCAAGGCCTTTGCTCCACCCAAGTCCAAATGCATCGTGGCGTAAGACTGCATGAGTAATGCTGGCGGAAGCACCCAATCCCATTTTTCTTGAGCCATGTTCTGTACGTCCGCTAGAACAGCGGATTCATCAATACCGTCCCACTCGGCGATCTCACGCAGCTTGCGTTCAAGCGACGTCCGATCTCCCTCAACCTCGATGACCAACCCGCTGTTCTCACTGGCTAGTCCGGTGTGCGTCAACAAGATGGCTAGGGCATCGTTTGTCCAATCGCCTCGCCAGCTGAAAAGGTAAGTCTTACCTCCGCTTTCGGTCATGCTCGAATGTGCCAGTCCAAGGTCCGAAAAAGCGCTACGTGCCTGAGCTAGTAGCTCTTGTGCCGTAGTATCAAGATAGGGGTAGACGTCCGCCTCCAACAAGACGCTCCTCATCTCTTGCCGAACCCGATCATGTACACGGGCTCCAAGCCCGTCAAAGGACGGGGGAGCACCACCGGGATCGGATCTCACGACAACGACCTTGGCCTCAGTGTCCACGCTCGTTACCCGCCAGCGGCGCCCAGCAAAGATAATTCGCTGATCGACGGTCAATGGCCTGGAGACGGGCAATGCGCCAAGTAGTTTGCCATCGCATACCAGGCGGAACTCTTCATTACTGACAAATGCACTGTAGAAGTCGTAGTGGTTGATCAGGCGTTCCCCCACTACGCCGGGCAGCAGGAGCCCCGATGTTTC
The DNA here is from genome assembly GCA_036742135.1 of Bacillota bacterium. Taxonomy (GTDB): domain Bacteria; phylum Bacillota; class DSM-12270; order Thermacetogeniales; family Thermacetogeniaceae; genus 50-218. The sequence continues at coordinate 3,349 of DAINRC010000069.1, read as the reverse complement.
CTGGGTTATCAAATCGCGCTCACCGAGGGCACGAAGCAAACTGAGGAAGCTGCCCTGCTCCACCCCAGTGAACGGACCACTGCGTATCAAGGTGCTCCACAGCTCTGCAGCTGTAGCTCCTCCCCGCTGGGCTATCACCGAGAGGCACTGCTGTACCAGCGTCGATAAATGAAGGCCATGAACACGAGGAGGCTCGAACCAGCCCTGCATCAACAACCGGATCATCGCGATGCTTTGCAGCAAACCCTGGCGAAGTCGATCTGACAGGGGCGAGCCATCGTCTAGCTGACGCTCCTTGCAGTAACTTCGGAGAATGGCTGCCTCTCCCGGACGGCGTCCGGATCGCCCCAAGCGTTGACGCAAGCTAGCTACCGATGGCGGAGCCCCGATCTGCACTACCGTCTTGATGCTGCCGATATCGACCCCAAGCTCCAGCGTGGTAGTGCAGACTGCGGTGGCAGGCCGGTCACCGTCTTTCAGCGCTTTCTCAGTTTCCTCTCGAATGTCCTTCGCCAAACTGCCGTGATGCGGCCAGAACTCGTTCGGTACACCATTCTGCTCGCAACGGCGCCGCAGATTGTCAGCGAACCACTCAACCTGAGTTCGACTGTTGGGGAAGATCAGGTTATTGCTGCCGCGTAGCACCTGAAAGAGATGCTCTGCGATGGCATGGTCCGGAGAAAAAACATCGTCACCTTCAGGCTGTACCGGGAGCGCCTTCTTGGACTCCACATACCCTCTGATCTGAACCTTAAGTATCTGGCCACTACCCTTGGATTCGATCACCGACACATGATGAGGGGCATTGGGACGCAAGAAGGCAGCAGCCAACGTCATGTCGCCCAACGTGGCGGAAAGACCAACCCTGGGCAGGGGGCGATCAATGATTGTTTCAACACGATGCATGAGTGACTGCAGCTGCTTGCCTCGCTCACTGCCGATAAAGGCATGGAGCTCATCCACCACCAGGTACCGCAGGTTGGCAAACAATCCCGCCAGGCTGGTTCCCTTGTTCACGAACAGAGCTTCGAGCGACTCCGGCGTGATCAGCAGAATGCCTTCCGGGGACTTGAGGAAGCGATGCTTGCGGCTCGCTGAGATATCCCCATGCCAAGCAATGACAGGAAGCTCAAGCTCATCGCAAAGCCTCGCCAAACGATCCCACTGGTCATTGATGAGAGCCTTCAGCGGGCTGATGTAAAGCACCGCCCCAGGCTTTTCCGTGTCCTGCAGGAGATTGGTAAGGATGGGCAGAAACGCGGCTTCGGTTTTGCCTGCAGCTGTAGCCGCCGCGATGATGACATCCTGGTCGGCCCCCAAGAGCGCAGGGATAGCACGCTCCTGGGCATCGCGTAGGGAGGTCCAGCCCTCGGCCCATATCCAGCGCTGGATTCGCGGTTCAAGGAGATCGAAGCCAACCGATTCAGAGCTGGAAGGTGGCAAGCTCATCGTCCGCATCCACTTGGGTATCGGCCTCACCGCCTCGATCCGGTGCAATCTCCACGGCACCCAACAGCGTCCGCCAATCAGCGTCAGGATTCTGCTCCAACACCGCTAGCAGGCTGATGAATGCGGTAATGGTCGTCCGCGGGGTACGGAAGTAGGCCTCACCCATCCGCTGGTTGCAGTGGGCCATAAACAGCGGCAATGCTTCGTCGGGTAGCAGATAGCGCTCGCTCACGCCTGCCGCGTATACATGACGCAGTTTCTGCAGCAGCACGTAGAAATCCTCAGGCGTCAGACTAGTGAGGCGTATGACAGGGCCGGACAGATCTACCAGCCCGGACTTGGCGAAGTTATTTTCAGCCAGACGCGACTGCAGCGCCGGATAGCTGTAGAGGCCGCGGCGAGTATCCATGAGAAATTCGGGTGTACCGCCCAACACAAAACCAAGCCCCTCAGCAGAGCCCTGCAGGGAGTCATTGAGGATACGAAGAATCTGCTCGTAGTTAGCGTTACGAGCTTGGGTGTTGGAAAGTTTGTACAGGTTCACCAGCTCATCGAGACATACCATCAACCCGCTAAAGCCGGCCAACCGAACGAATCGCGCAAGCAGCTTGAGCTGATCGTAGACCGAAGCATCGTCGACGATGGTTCGCACCCCCAGTGCGGTGCGGGCATCTGTCTTGGTAGTGAACTCGCCACGCAACCAGCGGATAGCATCAGCCTTGAGCTGCTCGTTACCCTCTTCGAAGCCTTTGCAATAGGCCGCGATTACATCAGCAAAGTCATAGCCGTTGACCATCTCTGCCAGTTGGTCGAGATGCTCGCGAATCACGGCCTCACTGTCTTTGCCGGACGCTTTGGCTTCCGTTTTGGCCTGCGCCACGAATTTCTCGACTATTCCTTGCAGAGCGCCGCCATCAGGCTTAGTCCGGGTGGACATATTCTTGGCCAATTCGGCATACAGCGAGCGAGCCTGGCCACCAGTAGCATGGAGACGACGATCCGGGTTCAGATCGGCATGCATGGTGACGAGCTTGCGCTCCATCGCGATAGAGCGAACCAGGTTGAGGAAGAATGTCTTGCCTGCACCATACTCACCGATCACTACGCGGAACGCGGAACCGCTTTCCGCGAGGCGCTCCACATCACGGATGAGTGCTTCCAGCTCCCCGACACGCCCCACTTGAATCAGGTGCTGGCCTGCACGGGGAACGACGCCGGCGCGCAGGGACTGGATGACCGCATCGCGGTCCTTGGCTCTGATGCTGCTCATAGCGGTAGTTTGTCCATAATGTCAGGGTTAACTTCGAAGGGGTCTTCCCCTTCGGTGACTGGCATATCGAAATGCTCAAATGCCATGTCGTTGATCTGCTCCAA
>DAINRC010000069.1:0-354 GCA_036742135.1 Bacillota bacterium | reverse complement strand
ACTGAGTGATGCGCTCTTTGTCCAGAGCAAATTCGCCAACAGGCTTGGACGGAGTTGCTCCGGGAATGGAAGGCGTTGTCTGCGATGAGCCAACGGAGCTGCCACTGGAGGCCACATGAAGGTCGCTGTACAGCGATTGCGGATCCAGCTGCAGGGTCTTGTAGACGCGCTCCAGCAACTTCACCTCTGCGGGGCTAACCTCGCCGTCGACCTGCGCCAAGTGAGCGAGAAAAGCCGCCACAACCCTCTTCGCCGGCTCGGCCAGGGGTTCCAGTTTCTTCTTCAGGCTTTGCAGGGTTGGTGGCTGGTTAAGCTGCAGACGCAGGTGGGCCTTCAGGCGTTTCCGATGAGCAC
>DAINRC010000068.1:0-8805 GCA_036742135.1 Bacillota bacterium | reverse complement strand
AGCCTGATCTCCTCGTGACGAGCTGCTTTGGCCACATGCCGCTAGCATGTCTCTGGTCGAAGACATAGCGCCAACGAGTGATGTCGCAAGTTCACTCCGTTGATATCGAGATAACTGTCTAGCAACAGCGGTGAGCGCAAAGCAGGCTTATGCTTCGCTGCGATGACTGTCGGCCTGCCTGGTGTCGATACAAACACTGCCGTCTAGCTCCATTTCAAGTGCGCCCTCCATTAACAAGTGAATGGTTTTAGGTAGCATGCTAAAGCCCTGCCATAGCACGTAACCAGCAATCATCAGCGTCAGTACAGTATCTGTCCAATACCAGTCATACAGAAGGATTAATGTTCCGGCAATAATAACACCGACGGAGGCCAGCGCATCCGACACATTGTGCAAGAATGCCGCCTTTATATTCATGCTATTCTTAGACATTGTGTAGGTGAGCAAGGCCGTGACGACATCTACAATCAAGGCTATTCCCGCCACCACGACCACTGTCCATCCTTCAATGGGCTGTGGGGCAAAAAACCGACCTATAGCTTCGTAGATGAGGTAGAGACCAACGATAATCAGCGTGACCAAGTTAATCAAAGCCGCTATGGTTTCACTGCGTCGGTAGCCGAAGGTTTTAAAAGCATCTGGCGGTTTGCGACCGATTTTACGTGCGATGAGCGCAATAACCAGTGATGCGGCATCGCTCAAGTTATGTAGCGCGTCAGCTATGAGCGATAAACTGCCAGAAAGTATTCCTCCAACAACTTGTGCCAGAGTTAGCACAGTATTAACGCCAATGGCAGCGATTAAACGCTTATCGCCTATGGCTTCGGTGTTATGGTTATGTTCGTGAGCCATTGGTTTTTAACCGTCCTTAAATAACATAAGACAAGGATAGGGAGCCCAAAAAAGTAATAGATAATACTAGCACCAATACCATCTGGCCTTCCAAACCACACTGACAGAAATGCGACCACTCTCAAGCGAGTTCGTGCATTATCGTCTGAAACTTGCCGATAACTGGCCGATCCCTCTCAAACGTTAAACGACGTTGCTCGCTAATGATAGATGATACGGCGTCAATCCGAGGATGACAAAATTGTAATCTTCCAATCATTCTTTTCGTAGGATAGGCCCTTGCAGATTGGTGCGCCTCGGTGCTGACATGACGAAGCAAGGCGCTCATGTCACCGCGCAATGGAAGCATTACATTTCAATAATGTAATGCTTGGCTCATGCTGCTGTTAACTTCAATCACGCAAAATTCATTCGAACCTGCAGGGCTCAGCGAGAAAGCTCAGCAAGCCACCTTTGAATTTAGCGAGGACTGCCCTATGAATCTGTTGAAAGCTATTGTTGTTGGTTTGGTAATCTGCGGCTCCGCATTGTCTTATGCAGAAGATGGCTATGACCGCTCAATTAAATTTAATGAAAAATTCCGAGCAGATCAAAAACGAATTCACGGAACCGAATCCGCCAAACGAAAAATAGACGAATTACAGATTAAGGATACCCGCCAAGATCAGAACAATACGGAAAGCAAGAAAGAAACCAAAGCTGACTAACCGCTTCATATCTGAACGATATTCGCCTCCGGCAGCTTCCAATCTCCTTTGGAAGCAGTTGCACTCTAAGCGCCCTTCGGGGCGCTTTTTTGTTTCCATAACTTGCCCGCAACATCGCTACCAGCGAATCGCCCGGAATTTATATAAGCCGTTTCGTTTAAGTCAGGCCGCCATTGCCTGATCTGTTGTTATTAGCCTTCGCAAGGATCATGTCCGAGTGAGCTGAACAGACGCTGTGGCGTACAGCGCACCCATGTCTGGGTCGCTATCTCAAAGGCCTCACGGTTCGCCCATGATTGACGGTGTCAGCTCGGCCTTGCACAGCCCGCTGATCGTTCCAGCCAGGGCTTTGTCGTAGCTATCGCCCTTTGCTGCCGACCGGGGCAGGTCAGTCGCTGTTTGCATAATCCTTCGTCAGCTCACCGTGGGTGAAAGCCATCAGGTCAAGGACGCGTATGTAGCGAAAGTCATACGCACTAAGCGCTGAGCAATTTTTTATTTACCGCTTAGATGCATCAGACTGCGCCACAAAGGCTGTGCTGTCCGCTGCGCCGCTAATGAAACTGCGCTCCGATAATTAACGCGCCCCGTTCTCGCTAGCTAGCAAGAACGGGGCGTTGTGTGCCGCCATCCAATCTCTAGCTTGTTCTGTCAGCGGCCAACGCGATTTCTTGCTCCTCCAATTCGTCTTCGCGTCGATGAGCCATCTGGTAGAGCAACGGCAAAACTAATAGCGTTAGCACCGTTGAGGAGAGAATCCCCCCGATCACCACCGTCGCAAGGGGACGTTGTACCTCTGCACCGGTACCCACATTCAAGGCCATTGGAACGAACCCGAGTGAAGCCACTAAGGCTGTCATCAATACCGGTCGTAGCCGGGTAAGGGCACCTTCGCGGATCGCAGTGTCCAGAGGTAAACCTTGCTCCCGTAGGCTACGGATGAAGGAGATCATTACCAGGCCATTTAGAACGGCGACGCCTGACAGAGCAATAAAGCCAACACCTGCTGAAATGGACAATGGGATATCTCTGAGCCACAGCGCAACAATGCCTCCGGTGAGCGCAAATGGAATCCCTGTAAAGACCAACAAGCCGTCTTTGACATTGTTGAACATCATGAAAAGCAGAATGAAGACCAGGAGCAGCGCCACGGGGACGACAATCTGCAGCCGCTTCGTTGCCGATTCAAGCTGCTCAAAGGTACCGCCCCAGTCGATCCAATAACCTGCCGGGATATCTACCTGGGCCTGGATTTTCTGTTCTGCCTCAGATACGAATGATCCAATGTCACGACCACGGACGTTTGCACTGACGACAATTCGCCGTTTCCCTTCTTCTCTACTGATCTGATTCGGACCGGGGGCCAAATCCAGGGTGGCCACCTCGCCGAGGGGGATATAACTTATGGTGCTGTTTAATTCCCTTGGAAGGGCAATTGGAAGCCGCTCAATTGCGGCGAGATCGCTGCGTATCTCGTCCGGTAAACGAACCACGATATCGAAACGCCGATCTCCTTGAAACAAGGTGCCTGCCTCTCGGCCACCGATAGCTACTGCAACCGCTTGCTGGACGGTATCTAGACTCAGGCCGTATCGTGCGATCTGATCGCGATCGATATCAATCGTGAGCATGGGAAGGCCAGTCGTCTGCTCGACCGTAACCTCTGAAGCGCCTGGTACTTGTCCTAGCACCTCGGATACTTCCGCCGCCGTGCTGTTAAGAACGTCCATGTCATCACCATAGATTTTCACGGCTACCGCGGCACGAACTCCGGAAATCAGCTCGTTGAAACGCAGCTGAATCGGCTGGGAAAACTCGTAGTTATTGCCCGGCAACTCAGCGGCGGATGCTTGCACCTCGCTTAAGAGCTGATTACGCGACTTGCCTGGATCCGGCCACTGTTCTTGTGGCTTCAGCATGACGTACCCGTCAGAGATATTTGGAGGCATAGCATCCGATGCCACTTCCGCAGTGCCAGTTCGCGCAAATATGCGTTCAATCTCCGGAAACTCATCCATAAGCTTTCGCTCCAGCTGCTGCTGCATCTCTACAGACTGACTAAGACTGGTAGCTGGTACACGAAGGGCTTGGATAGCGAAGTCTCCCTCGTTGAGGCTAGGCACGAATTCACTGCCCATACGTGACCCTACGAGGCCAGAAAGTATGACTACAACTACCGCAAAGGTGAGCACTGCTGGCTTGTTGGCCATTACCGCATCGAGCGCAGGTGCGTAGGCCCGTTTAGCATTGCGGATTAGAAAGTTTTCCTTTTCCGTAACCCGCTTACCGATAAAGAGCGCAACGGCCGCCGGGACGAACGTCACCGAAAGGATTATCGCCCCGAATAGCGCTGTCACTACGGTAAACGCCATGGGCGTGAACATCTTACCTTCTACCCCTGTAAGGGCGAATATCGGCAGATACACGATCATAATGATCAGCTGCCCATACAATAGAGGCCGACGCACTTCCTTTGCCGCAGCGAATACTTCATGAAGCCGTTCGGACAGTGTTAATGCCCGTCCGTGATGGGACTGAGCGTGTGCAAGTCGACGCACGCAGTTCTCAACAATCACCACGGCTCCATCGATAATGATGCCGAAATCCAATGCGCCTAGGCTCATCAGGTTGGCGCTGACCTGATTGGCTACCATGCCGGTGAACGTGAAGAGCATAGAAAGCGGTATCACAAGCGCGGTTAGGATCGCCGCCCGGATATTGCCTAAGAAGAGAAAAAGTATAACCACAACAAGAATGGCACCCTCAGTGAGGTTCTTCTTAACGGTGGATATAGCTTTGTCTACGAGTACAGTTCGATCGTAGACAGTAATTGCCTTTACGCCTTCCGGAAGCGAAAGGTTTATCTCTTTCATCTTGTCGTCGACAGCCCTTGAAACTACTCGGCTATTTTCACCGATAAGCATGAAGGCCGTACCTAGTACCACTTCGCGGCCATTCTCGGTGGCTGCGCCAGTGCGGAGCTCCTTTCCAACCTCGACCGTCGCAACGTCGCGGATACGCACTGGGGTACCGTCAACGTTGCTAATAAGGGTATCGCGGATGTCCTCCACAGACTGCATTTGTCCTGGAGCGCGAACAAGATACTGCTCGCCGCGCTTTTCAATATATCCGGCACCTAGATTGTTATTGTTTTGCTCAACCGCCTCGATCAAATCTTGTAGTGTTAGTCCAAACGACCGCAAAGTGTCTGGGTTGGGGGCGATCTGATATTCCTTTGCATATCCTCCAATCGTATTGATCTCAGTAACACCAGGTACATTTCGGACTTGCGGTTTGATGATCCAATCTTGAATCTCACGCAAGTCAGCAGGGGTATACGGCGTACCGTCCGATTTGGTGGCACCTTCCTCAGCTTCAACCGTCCAAAAATAGATTTCGCCAAGCCCAGTGGAAATAGGGCCAAGTGTTGGAGTGACGCCATCTGGGAGCTGATCTTTGGCCCCTCCCAGGCGCTCGTTCACAAGTTGGCGGGCAAAATAGATGTCAGTGCCTTCCTCAAAAATAACTGTGATCTGAGAAAGTCCATATCGAGACAAGGATCGTGTCTGCTCGAGCTTGGGCAGCCCAGCCATTACCGTCTCGAGCGGGTAGGTAATACGCTGCTCCACTTCCAGCGGGGAATAACCTGGCGCCGCAGTGTTGATTTGCACCTGTACGTTGGTGATATCCGGGACAGCATCGATAGGCAGCTTTTGGTAGCTGTAAGCTCCTAACGCTGCCATGCCAAGCACGGCTAGCATAACCAACCAGCGATGCTCGATAGAAAAACGAATGATACGTTCGAACACGATTCTATAACTCCGTATCAGTGAGCATGCGAGGCGCTGGCTTTGCCAAGCTCGGACTTGATGATGAAGCTGTTATCCAAGGCATAGCGCGCTCCGGGCTGGAGGCCTTCCTTGATTTCGACCGCGTCACTATCGCTGCGGCCACTCACGATTGGCTGAGCAGCAAAGCCATGGTCGGTCCGTACAAACACCACCGGCTTTTCTTCCAATGTGTGGATCGCATCAGGACTTACTGCGACTGGCACGGATGCTTCGCCAGCGCCTACCTGCACTTTGACGAACAGGCCGGGGCGCCAAACCCCTTCAGGGTTGGGAAGTGTGACCCGGGCGGTAGCGGCGCGGCTTTGCTGACCAACAAGTGAGCCGACATAAGAAACGGTTCCATTGGCACTGGACTCGAATGCTGTGGCCTCGATAACGGCATTGCTGCCTACTCGTACCGCGCTGAGTGCATTGGCAGGAACGCTGATATCTGCCCACACGGTGGAGAGATCGGAAATGATGAATATCTGGTCATCGGTATTGACTGACTCACCGAGCGTGATGTCCTTCTCAACGATCATCCCATCGAACGGCGCCCTGAGTTCGTAGCGGCTCAATGCGTCTGGCTTGCCAGCATCACTGCCAAGCGCTTGTAGCTGTGCGTTTGCATTCGCAACAGTCAGCTCTGCTTCCCGTAAAGCCTGTTGTGCCTGTAAATAATCCTGTTCCGCAGAAATACGCTCTTCCCATAGCTCCTTTTCGCGTCGATAGGTTTTTTGAGCCAATGCAAGACGTTTTTGCGCCGCGTAGAACTCGCTTCTACGTTCCGACAGGTCTGTACTCGCGATCACAGCAAGTACTTGCCCCTGTTTCACCTGTTCGCCCAAATCGACTTTGACCGCTTCAACGACACCTGAGAGACGAGGCACAACTTGCGCTGTGCGGTCTTGGTTGAATGTAATTTCGCCAGGCAGCTCAATTGCGCTTTTTATCTTTGCGGGCTGAGCAGTTGCCAGTGAGATGCCGGCGGCTAGGATTTGTGTCTCTGAGAGTTCTACCTCTGCTGTTTCAGTATGCTCCGCTCCCTCGGGCTCATCTTCATGCTCATCTTTCTCTGCCGCACCGACCTCGTGATCGCTATCGGCGCCTCCTTCATCATGGCCATGATCTCCTTCGGCTTCTGCATCCTCATCCGAATGCCCTTCATCCTCATGCTCCGATTCGTCACCATGCTCGCTATGTGCGTCGCCCGCATCGGGCACAGCTGGACTACTGCGAAGAAGCAATCCGCCAAGCATAAGTGCCACGCTTAATATGACGACGATCCAAAAAATCTGCTTCTTGTGACCAGCCAAGGAAGATGTATTCGATTTACTTTTCATATGGATTCCTATGGCTGAGTGGCCGAGGTGATAACGGCCGACCCATCTCCGACAATTCGCGAGATTTCTGCCGCCGCCTGGTTAGCTTGTGATAGCGCAGACAGGTACTGAGATCGGGCTTGGAAAAGCGTGCGTTGAGCATCCAGTACGTCAAGGAACGTGAATTTTCCAAGTTCGAACCCCTTGCTGGCAGCTTCATAAGCGCTTTGGGCACTGGGGAGCATATCGTTGCGCAACAGTTCAAACTGCTGGCGAGCAGTGCGCAGCCGCATGTGCGCTTGGGAAAGTTCGCTTTTCAGGCGTATATGGACGGCGTTGAGCTCGTCCTGCGCCTGGTAGGCCCGTTCCTGCGCTGCTCCGATGTTGCCTTGGTTTCGATCAAACAACGGCAGGGGCATCGAGATACTCACCAATCCCAGCGTGCCGTTATATTCATCTGAGCGTTGGGCACCTACGCTAACCGTCACGTTAGAAAAGCGATTCGTCCTTTCCAGCTTTAACGCAGCCCGACGTCTTTCAGCCTCCCGACGCGCGCGGGTTAGTTGGGCGGAATCGTTCAAACGGCTATAAAGCTCAGCTAGCTCGGGAAGAGGAGGCACTGCCTCTGCCGGCTCTTTTACTCGCTCAAAGCGTGGCTGTGGATTTCCCCAGTTGGCCGCCAGCCGAGTGCGCGCAGCTTCGAGTTCAGCTGTGGCTTGGGCAAGCTCTACTTGCACTCCAGTAGCCGCAACCCGCGCCCGGGTTTCCTCTACGGGAGAAACCATGCCGGCCCTCACACGTCGATTGGCCACGTTCACTGCTTGCTTCGCAAGCTTTGAAGCAGCCTGAGCGAGGTCCAGCCGTTCTTGAGCAGTAAGCACATCGTAGTACGCGCCCATCACTGCCCCCCTCAGTCGAGCTTGGGCGTCCTGTAGGTCAGCAGCTGCTACGTCCAAGGCTCGTTGCGCCGCCTCAATACGAGCCGAACGTTTACCACCCAGCTCTATTTCTTGGCTCAGTTCAAGCGTGGTCTCCGGGGCATCGCCCCGGATTCCCTCCTGGCTAGCGGACAATATTGGATTCGGACGTGCTCCGGCTTGGCTAATTAATGCGCGAGAAGCAGCCAGCTCACGTCTTGCAACAGCCAGTTCAGGGCTTGCAGAGCTAGCGAGTTCCAAGGCGCGTAGAAAGCTTATGGATTCGACAGACTCAACGGGGAATGTATTTGACACACCGACAGGTAAGGTCTGTGTGAAGGTCGGCAACTCTAAGGGTTGCGCAAAGGCGAGATTGCACGACAACGTCGTCAACCCCAGCGAGAAAAGAGCTTTTCGCACCGAAATCTCCTAAAAAAAGGGAAGGTTCGGTGAGACGTCAGATACAGATAAATGGCGCTTACTGGTTACTTTGGCGTCCCACCGGTTTTGCACCGATGCGCCAATTAGGTTTCTCAGGACGCCCCGCTTCAGCCGATGCGTAGCTAGCAGAAGGAAACGGTTTCAAGCTCATTGATAATACCGAACCAGGACAGATCCCTTTCGTTATAAGCGGCTTGATATGGTCGCCATGAAAGACACAGTCTCCATCCAGACTGATTTTTTTTGCGGCTTTTGACGATCCTTCCTCGTCAGTACCCAGAGACTCGTGCGGATGTTCGTGATGTCCAAGATGATTTGCTGCCGAACCATCCTCATGACTGCAGCTCGTGCTAACAACTGCCCATGATGATTGCAATGGGAACAAGGCTAGCAACATCAGCAAAACTATTTTTCTCATCCAAGGCAAAACGATGACTTCCTGGTTTAGATGTCGAATCCAATCATAAGAACTACCCCCGCCAAGACGCGAAACACATGCGCCTCTACTGCGATAGTGATTCGCCCTGAATTTAGTAGACAAATACACGAAAGCGTTTTTATCAGCCTTGCCAAGCCGGCGAGATAGCTGATGGCTATGGGGTGGTGACTTTAAATAAGTGTGGATAACGACCTGGTGACCGCAACATTACAAATCTGTAATCGAAGGAGTGCGCGATTCGGCTTCCTCAGATTACAAAATAGTCATTTGCCGCTAATCCTGCCGTCATCTCTAGGG
>DAINRC010000067.1:2452-8839 GCA_036742135.1 Bacillota bacterium | reverse complement strand
GATGAGTGTCTATAGTTTACCAAGTTAAAACCTCCTGTTTTCTCAGCACACATCATGACTTATGGGATGCAAAACTACGTTGGGCGTGAAGTCATAAAAAAATTAATCAGGATTTTGCATAAATAGTGCGCCGTAAGGCGCATTATTTTTAAGGAAGGTTTGTATTACTCGACAATATATAACTTATGTTTTTTCTTCGGGGGCTCAACTTTAGCTAAAGCATCAAATGTTAATTGATTAAAATCTTCTTCAGAGATTCCAATTTCATCAAGCATTTTATTTTTATCAAAAGATGGTTGTGAGGCTAAAACAGAGATAATTTTGGGCAACATCAAACTCTCATCTCGATGAGTTTCTTCAGGTTCATTAATGTTGTAGCCCAACGAATTGATCTTTATAGAGTTACTACGATTAACCCAATCACTAACTAATCCCAGCTTGTGAGCTTTATAGTTAATAGCCTTCAGGGATGTTCGCCAAATCTTTTTATACTCAATCATATTTTCTAGTGAAAAATAGCGTGGAGCAGTAGAAAGAAATGCATCTGTTGGCATTAAAAATTCAGATGAAAATTGATCCGCTTCAGTTTCGAGAACACGATTATCTTTCTCGACACGAATTTTTTTGTTATGCGTATGCATAACGATATGACCAAGTTCGTGTGCACAATCGAAGCGGGCTCTTTCGGCAGACTTAAATGTATTTAGAAATATGAAAGGGCTACCACTTTCATCATCAAAAAAAGATAGTGCATCAATTTCTCGAATTTCAGTCGGTAATCTAAAGACACGGATTCCCTTTAGCTCACACAACGAAACAATGTTATTAATCGGTTGATTACCTAAAGCCCATAAACCTCTCAACTCTGACGCTAGGTGATCGGCATACTTAGATTCACCCAAAAACTCAGTAATATCTAAATCAGGACGGTGAAAAGTAGGTAACTTTACTTTCTGATTTAAGTACTTGTTAATATTTATTGCTAAAAGAGTATATGCCTCATTAGCTTTTCTATGCTGTGCTTTAATACGAGCAACCGATCTATAGAAGATTTGGTCTGTTTCATGTGGTTGTGTGTCATTACCTGCAAAGAATGACTTGGGTAAATTTAATACACGGCATATATCATCTTGATCATTTTCATTGATTTCTTTATCCACGTCTAAAAGTTGCTTTACCTTAGAGATAGAGCAACTCAATTTTTCTGCGAAATCGGTATTGCTAAGTCCTCGTAATTCTTTAGCAATACGTAAACGATCTTTATTAAACACATTAACCTCAGATTAAACTACAAGCTGAATATCAAAATCATCTGGTTTAATTTCATTAGATGGTTCCAATACTGGCTTAGGATCAGTTTTTACAGGAACTGTATTATCTATTTCAAATGCAATTCTGCAAGTATGGTCACTTGGTAAAATTGAAATTTTTTTCGCTTTTAAGTCCTGTACGAAGCTAGTTGGGTATGCAAATTCAAAAGGAATATTTGGGATATCAATGTCTTTATAGGCTGGATGTGATGCTGAAGGAAAGTATAAAATCCATGTTCTCAATTTTGTCTCATCATCATAAGCAGACTGATTCTCCTTAATATTATTTAATGTCATTAATCCTTTTTCACAGTGTGCTGATACAACTTGATCAGCTAACCCCAATGCAATATTCCCGCTCATAAAGATAATTTGTATTTTCTTTACTGTATTCTCAATTCTTGGCTGGCTGTCATTGTGGAATATCCAAGCAGGATCAGATTGTCGAAGCAGTAAAGCAATCTGTTCTCCAATTTTTCCCCATCGTGCAATAAAGCGTGCACGGTTATAGTGAGTATTTGTTCTATAGTCAGCATCACCGATCATAATTGCGTTTCTGACTAACTCGAGATCAGGTAATCCTAACTGTTTAGCTTTTTTGATAGCATTTTCACCTTTGAAAAAATCACATGGCGTGGGTTCAGAAGGTTGGATTGATTCTTCATCAAGGAGATTTAAATTCATCTTAAAAGTTATCCTAAAGTAGCGAATGTCTTTTTTATAACATCTTTTGATGTTTTAAAAAAGACATTTTTATAAATGTGTGCTATCTTCACTTACAACTTGATAATAAGAATTTTGGAGAAGAGACGTTGAGTAACTTATTCATTAATCATAAAAATTGTCCTGAATGCGGTGGCCGTATCAAAGGCTATTATTACTACTGTGGGCAGTGTGGTAGTCAAAATGTTGTAAACTGGAAGCACACGGGGATATTTTTGTTGATTGCTGGAAAGATTTTTCTGGTTGCTATGCTTTTTTTGCTAAAAAATTTTGTTCAAATCCATTTTTTTCACAAGTTTCATTGTGCTAATTTTTTAAATAATTCATAGAGGTTGATAGTAAAATGAAAGTTAAAGATTTAATTAAATAATTAGAAGAGTTTGATCTGGAATTAGATGTTTTAATTGCTAATGAAGAGAACAAAATCATTGGCATAAAAACCCTAGCCCGATTCTTTGAAATAAGCTATGTTTCTTTTGTTCATCCAGAGACACAAAGAAATGATATGGAAAGAAATGTTGAATTTACCTTTTTAGGAATGTCGACTAAAGACTCTAGAGTTATTGTTTTTATTGACGTTGTTCCATAATTTTCAAGTAGTCAAAATGAGTATACAATATTCATGTGATGCAAGAAGATACAACTGGATAGGATGGGCCCATAAGTATTTGAAGCTGCCTCGTGTATGATCATGGGGACTGTCCAAACAAACGGCTTTTGAGAGTGCTGCCTGATACGAAAAATAATATCCAAGAGATGCTAGCGGTAAATTTAGTGTAAAATTTAATGCTAGCCATCATTAAAACTTATTTAAAAATATGAAGTTATATCGCACAGATTGGAATATGTTTCCTAAAACGGTTATTGACCGTGGTCTTGGAGATGCAACCTCTCATTACATGTATGAAGCTGCTAAAGCAGGGGATGTTGAAAGTGCGTATATTTTAGCTAAAGATTTAGTTTCGGATGAGGCGATTGCTGAACTAGAAAGAATTATCGATGGTCGGGAAACTATTATAGTACCTGTACATGCTGAGGAAGCAGTCGGTCGTAATATGATTCCTTTAGCTACTTCAGCAGTTATAGCAAAGAAACTTGGGCTTGAAGTTGATACGAATATAGTTCAAGCTATAAAAGTATCAAGAACTGGCGGTGATGGGTGGCATAGATTAGCCAACCCACCAGCATTTGATGGGACAATAAACAATGATAAATGTGTTATTATTGTTGATGATACCCAGACCCAAGGTGGTACTTTTGCAGCATTAAAAGGTCATATTGAAACAACTGGGACGAATAAAGTTATTGGAGCATATGCACTGACGGGTAAACAATACTCATCACAATTAGCTCTAAGTAAAGAAACTCTTCAGCAATTGAGGGATGTATATGGTAATCTTGAAGCATGGTGGAAATCGATTTACGGGTACGATTTCGAAAGGCTCACAGAGTGGGAAGCAAAGTATATCCTCAACTCTCGTAAAACAGCTGACGAAGTCCGAGATAGAATCATTGCGTCAAAACAAACGTGATGCTTATGCACTTATGATGAAAATGAATTAATTATTATTTAATTAAGTTAAAAGACTGCTATATAGCGGTCTTTTTTGTTTTTGAGCTCTACAAATTTTAATGAGTACATATAGTTACTTTTATAAAAATGATAATAAAGGGTAGAGGAGGTCATCTAAGAATTTAAAGCACAAGACTTATTTAACATTGATGACAGAAAAAGTGAGTTGTTGGGAACTTAAAGAAGAGGTGGTACTTATAATGGTTACTAAAATACAAGTACTTAAAATATTAAATATATAAAACAATATATTACAAATATATATGATGCGTAGTGTACGCATCATATATATTTTCTTCTATTTTGATATAATGGATCTCGTCAATCCGCTGATAGGTTTCATTTAAATTTCATGAGTCTTACTGAAATTAAAGTTCGCCAAGCTCATTGCAAGGAAAAAACTTGTTTTTTATCCGATGAAGATGGACTTAGCCTGAAGATTGAGCCGACTGGAAGAAAATCTTGGTGCTATCGCTATACAGATCCACAAACAAAAAAACGTCGCCGCATTCAGTTGGGGCTTTATCCTGATTTATCGCTGAAAAAGGCACGACAAGTCAAAGATGACTTTAAAGACAATAATTATTGTTTTGAGCATGATACTGTCTCTAATGTCATCACCTTTCGTAAGGTAGGGGAGGAGTGGCTGCAGTTCAAACTGAAAAATGCATTTAATGATTCACCCCGCTGCGGTGTACTACAGTTAGCAGAAAGATGTTTACAGCAAGATATTTATCCAGACCTTCAGGATTTACCTTTTCAAAACATCAAGCGTTATGACCTGGTTTCAGTAATCAAAAAAATAGAGGGACGCCAAGTAAAAGAACCTGTCAAGAAAGCTTGTAGTTATTTGAACCAAATTTATGACTACGCTGTAGCGATGGGTTATTGTGAATTCAACATCGCGCATGGTTTAAATAAAATCGCCATTAACAGTAAAATCAAGAAGAATTATCCGTATTTGAAAGCGGAGGATATATCAGATTTTAAGAAAAATTTATTAAAATTGGATGCCCATCCGATTATTAAAAAAGCACTGCTGTTCAAATTACATACTGGCGTGCGAGGGGCTGAATTGTTATTGGCTGAGCCTCATCATTTTGATTTAAATGAAAAAATCTGGAAAATACCTGCCTTGCATATTAAACAGTTTCGACGAAAAGTCATATTAGGCCATGAGATTCCCGACTTCTTAGTTCCACTTTCAGATCAGGCTTTAGATATTTTAAAAGACGTCATGCAATGGTCATACGGTGAAAAGTACATTTTTGCTAGCCCACGGAAACATAATCAACCGATTCATTTTAATACATTAAATATGGCTATACGTAAGATGGGCTATGGAAAACATCAATTATCCTCTCATGGACTACGTTCCACTTTTAGTACCATTTTGAATGACTCAGGTTTGTTCCAGGATAACTGGATTGAGGCACAACTTTCACATATTGATAAGAACCGTACCCGTGCCAGCTATAATCACGCTGACTATTTAGCCCAGCGGACTGAAATGATGCAGTGGTGGGGTGATTATTTAAGTACTGCTAAGTGAAAATCGTACTTTTATACATAGACTTAAAACATTATGGGGTTTCAAATGGATAGTAAACAATATACTTGCCGTGTTACATGGTCAGCAGAATATAATGAGTATGTTGGGTTGTGTGCTGAGTTTCCATCATTGTCTTGGCTTGATGCGGATCAGTCTAAAGCATTCTCAGGAATAGAGGAGCTCGTTGCTGATGTTGTCGCTGATATGATTAGCAATAATGAAAAAGTTCCTACACCACTCTCCGGGAAAATATAGTAGGCAGTTTGTTGTCCTTGTTCTCAGTGGTTCAACAAAAACTAGCCCTCGAAGCCGCAGAACGTGGCGTGGACATAAATTGTTTAGTATCAGTAAAAAGAGCGATGTAATTTTAGTACGAGTGAGTGATAGAGCAGGAACCTATGCTTCATATATTCAGTAAATGGTATGTTTTTGAATTAATCGGTATTTTTAAATAAAGCTTTCTTTGATTTAGTGCTTTTTATTTAATAAATTAATTTTAAAAACAACTTAGGCTAATTGATAAACACTATCTGGAAAGATTAAAAGAAAATATTTTTTAATTTCTGCTAATTCATTTAAGGCTGGTTCCCTTTCAAGCAGTTGAAATGTCCAAATAAGTACAGCCTGATGATTATCATAGCAAGTATTTACTCCAAGAAAATTAGCCATTCCATAACTTCTATTGATGTTCATTTCTTTAATTAATTGATTTCCTAAGTCACGAGCTTGCTGGCTGATCAATAACTCATTTGGTAACACGGCGGTCATCTCCACAAAATAATCTAATGCAGGTTCAATCCTTATATTTAAAAAGTTATAATTTAGTTGAAATGGATAAAATATACTTTCTATAAGTTGTAATAACCTGCTGTAGGTTAATTTTAGCAAAGTATTACTCAGTCAACAACTTTAAATAACCCACAGCAAGTTATTTTTTGTAAATTAATTTAAATATGATTACTTGTAAGTTATCTAGCCTCATGGGCGATAGAAAAATTTTAAAATTAAGTGAAGTGGTGCATGCAACAGGTATCAATCGCAACACGCTCACAAGTATGTATTATGACCGTGCTGTACGTATTGAATTACCAGTCGCCGATAAGTTGTGTAAGTACTTTAACTGTACGATGAATGATTTGTTTGAGTTTAAGGAAGAAGTTGAAGAAAAAGATTAACTTAATACTTCGTTTGATAAGTTTTTCGAAGAAAAAGACTAGCCAATACTTAGT
>DAINRC010000067.1:0-2412 GCA_036742135.1 Bacillota bacterium | reverse complement strand
GAATGGTAGAGTTTTTTTGCTATTTGCATTTTAAGGTGGGATTTTGAGGCCTTGTTGCGCAAACCTACCGATAAGGTCTTATACAGCAATAGCCTACACCTAAATTTATCGTACACCGAATTGGTCATCCTACAATCATGCTTTGATCAATCATGGTAATTTTACAATTTGGTTTGATACTAAGATTCAATGATATTCGCAGTCACAAGGAAAACATGGTCGAAATCAAACTTATTCTGACATAGCCATTCAGTGCTATCTCATGATTAAATCCTTATTTCGTCTTTCTGTATGCATGGTGACTGGCTTTGTCCAAAGCTTGATTAAACTTTGCGGATTAGATTGGACAGCTCTGGATTATTCAACCATTCGCAGAAGACAAAAGCATATTGATATTCAAATTAGCTATGAAAAGAGTTGCAATGGACTGCATCTACTCGTTGATTCCACGGATTTGAAGTTCTTAGGTGAAGGTGAATGGAAACGTAAAAAGCATTAGCCGAAATATCGTCGCCAATGGCGTAAACTTCATATTGGTATAGATACTAAAACCCTGCTAGGTAGAACACTATGGAAAAAATGGTCAGGCTATCATCGCCGAAGTTTGGTCGAAACAAAGATGCACTGCATCAAATTATTAGGCGATAAATTAATGGCAAGAAGCTTTCCTAGTCAGATGAGTGAAATTCATGCTCGCGTAGCAGTCCTCAACAGATTTATGGAATTAGGCCGACCTAATACCCGAGTTGTAACTTAAATTTGAGTTGCTTAGGAAAACTCAATCTTTAAAGGCTTTATGCAACAAAGAACTTCGAAATTGATTTATGGATTATGAGCACCCTAAGGGCTTATAATTCAAAATATTTTCAATTATGGGGTGGTGAATTTTGGATAAGGTGAAAGCAAAAAAAAATAGGGTAAGCGGATTAAATGGTTGATCTTACCTTTGCATGAGAGTGAGGCAAACCGGCATCTCATCGGATTATCTGGTTGGCACTCCAACCTACTGCTGATGCATGCTTCCCTCGCTAATTCCAGCAAGAACCCCACACGCCTTAACTTCCCGGTCATCGTTGCAACGCGCTCTTAGTGAAACGAGTTGTTTCTCAAGCGCCTGTAGAGCGGTTATCTGCGAGCGCACATGAGAGATGTGATCATCGAGCAAGGCATTGACAGCGGTACAGGACTGATGAGGGTCGTCCTGATAGCGCTTTAGTTCGTGAATTTCTGCCAGTGACAGATCCAGGATGCGGCAGCGACGAATAAAGGCCAGCCGCTCAACGTGTTTCTCGGTATAGACACGGTAACCGTTCTCCTGCCGACCAGGCGGCGGCAACAAGCCCTGCCGTTCGTAGAAGCGGATCGTCTGTGTATCTACCCCTACTGACTGTGCCAACTGACCAATACGCATCGGGTTCCTCCGCAACGGATTCTCTACGCTATTGACATTATAGCTACTATATAGTTTTAAATGAAAACCCGATCACATTCAAGTGGAGTCATATCATGAGTAAAAACTGCGGAGGCCCCTGTGGCGACCATGCAAGGCCTGCGTCGGATACCGATATGCAGGCCTCCTCCGATGCGTCGGGGGAATGGGTCAGTGTTTATGCCGTGCCGAAGATGGACTGTCCATCAGAAGAGCGCATGATTCGCCTGGCCCTGAACGGCGTTGAGGGGATTCGGGCACTGTCCTTCGACTTGTCGAACCGCCGGTTGAAGGTCGTGCATGACGGTGAGGTCGAGCCCGTCACCTCGAAACTGAAGACCTTGGGGCTAGGCGCCTCGCTTCAGGAAACCGTCGCTGCAAATCCGGAGACCATCAAGGCCGCCGAGTTTTCGGCAGCTTCTGCTAAGCAAGAATCCGGGACCCTGCGCTGGTTGCTCGGCATCAATGCACTTCTGTTCGTGGTGGAAATGACTGCCGGTCTGATCGCCCGGTCCACCGGCCTGATTGGAGAATCCCTGGACAATTTTGCCGATGCGGCGGTGTACGGGCTTGCCCTTTATGCGGTTGGACATAGCGTGAAAATGCAGGTACGTGCCGCGCATCTTGCTGGTGTACTGCAACTGATCTTGGCTGTGGGCGTACTCATAGAGGTGGTGAGACGCTTTGTATTCGGTAGTGAGCCTGAATCGCTGGTGATGATGGCTATCGCATTCGTCGCATTGATTGCCAATACCAGTTGTCTGCTGCTCATATCCAAACATCGGGAGGGCGGGGCGCACATGAAGGCAAGCTGGATATTCTCGGCCAACGACGTGGTGATCAACCTGGGGGTCATCACCGCCGGCGCTCTGGTCGCGTGGACCGGGTCCAATTATCCGGATCTGATTATCGGCACCATCGCGGGGGTAATTGTACTTAACGGTGCTAGACGCATTCTGGCGCTCAAGGATTAAGCAATGTCC
>DAINRC010000066.1:0-8848 GCA_036742135.1 Bacillota bacterium | reverse complement strand
ATTTCTGTCTGGACAGTGTAGAAGGTCAGGGAGAAGTTGGTGGTAATGTAAACCGGGGAGTCTGGTGTTACATCACCAATCGCATAAATTCCGGGCTGAACTGCAATCGGCTTCTGCGGGTCAGTGTAAATATTGCGCCGCCAGGTGAAGAGGGTCAATAAAGCGGGCTTACAAGTATTCTTCATTACCACAATGCTGCCGTACTTGGAAACGTATACTTGTGCTTGCAAAGCCTCTTTCAGGGGATCCTCTTCTGTAGTAAAGCTGATTGTCGGATAACCGAAGGGGCGGAACCTCTTCTTAATCGCTTGCCTCCGAATCTGGGTCAAGTCTGCCAATACTTTAGAGGTCTGGCGCTCACCAGAATCCAGGACAAGCTCCCTGTAGCCGAGTCCGGTGATCTTTTCTACAAGATCAGCTAGATCATCGAGATTCTTCCCGCGGACTGCCAGAGGAGTCTGGAACTTCTTAGCTACTTCAACCATCTGCTCATAGTTTTCTCCAGTTGCGGCGTAGAGTAAAGGCTTGCGATCAGCAACAACACTAGCTGCTGCTTCCATTATCGCTGGATCTTCTGTAAGGAGAATCAAGACCTTATCTGTCTTGCCAGCAACAGTTTCCACTGCCTTCTTGAAGGTATCGGCGCTTCCAGAATCGTTCTTGATAGCAACACCATCAACCTCGTAGCGCTCACCAACACGCTCAAAGACAAGATCGTTAATTTCGTCAACCTTGGCCTTCAGTTCATCTTCACTGAGGTTATCAGACACCTCAATGAAGATCCCTGTGGGATGGTAGAAGGTCTTGTCATGTCTGAAGAGAACTTGCTCATCACCAATCTCCAGGACTTTGTCCCCTGCTCCGATCTTGATCAGGCGTATAGGTGGAGCAGTTGCCTCTTCCAGTGCTGCTTTGGCCTCATCAGAAACATAAGGACACTGGCTTAAGTTGGCTTTACCAGAAGCAAGAGCCATTGCAAAAGCCAGACATGTTGGGAAACCACATTCTTTACAGTTGGTCTTGGGAAGCAACTTGAAAATCTGCAGTCCTGTTAAACCCATTGTCACTTCTCCTTTCATATCTTTTTGTTGAAAAATTAGTTGAAGAATCTTGACCCGAACGGGCCACCGCTAATCAAAAGCAGTGGCCCCGGGTCAATAATTTGTATTCTTACATCAAGGGTTCCATTGAAAGAGCTGGGTGTCCTTTTTCCTGGAGGAAGGGCAGGACTTCTTCTACTGTCACACCAACTGTTTCGTCAGCAATCATGTCAGCAAAGTTGTCGCCATAACCAGCTTCTTTACCTCTTGCATTGAGCCCTTCACGCAACTCTTCCTTCAGGAACTTGGGCATCCAGACAATTCTACCAATACCACCGTCTGCGGGCAAGAACTTGCGGCTGATCAGGTACAACTTACCTAATCCAACGAATCCTGGTGTCTGCTGACCACCACCGACCATTCCCGCCAGAGTGGAGAAGGTCATTCCTACTGGGGTCATTTCGTTGTATTCACGGGCGGTAATCACAAAGCCGTTCAGCTCAGGTGAGTAGGCAGCGATACACTCACAGCAACCACAGGTAGTCATCGGGCGATCCATCGCTGTATACATGCAGACCGAGGTGGTCTTGCCTTGAGTCCGCTTTGCAGCCTCTTCGTTAATTGTAGACCATTCACCTTTAACAGGGTCGATCAGGTATTCCTTGGTAACCTTCACAGGCTGGCAGACACCGGTCGGGTCGATTTCATAGGTAGCCTTGGCGTCAAGCCAACTGACAGCACCACAAAGACCTGTCCGCTCTGGAGAAACGAAGCAGATGTGGGTCGGTGCGAAAGACTGGCACAAAGTGCAGGTGTAGAACTCCTCAACTGCTTCATCCCGCAGACCTTCGAGACGGGCATCTCTTGCTCTGTACTTTGCACGTGCTTCTTCAATCCGCTTCTCGACCTCGGCAGGATCAGTAATGATGGTAACCTGGAGTCTGTCAATGATTGCAGCATACTCTTTCTTGAAGTAAGCGTAGAGCAGTTTCGCCAAATGCTCAAACCGGAATCCTTTCTCAAACGCGGCTTTGCTAATCCGGAACCACATCAGGTCACGCTGGGCAGTATGCCAGACTCCTTCACCATAATTGCAGAAGTAGTGGATGCGACGCTCAAGGACAGGCTCAAAATCTTCCTGGAACTTCCTCCCATAGACCTCAATGACAATCCCTAGAGGATGAGCTTTTCCAGGTTCGAGCTGGTCGAGGTCAGGTCCGATGAGCTGGAACCTACCATCCTGAACTTCGTCAGCAGGAGCCATTTTCACAAGTTCAAAAGCCATTGAGCGGCCACCGCCAAACTCGCAGTACATGTCAGCCTTGCGGATGGCTTCACCCTCAAAAGCAGGACCATGAGCAACAGGAATGTCAATTTCAATAGCTATGATTTTAATGCCGCGGACCTCGATTCCAACCTGAACCATTTCATCGTAGTCCTGAATTGAGAAGTACCATTCTGGCCAGATCTCATCTTCTTCCAACGGCTGGTCAACGATCACTGGGAAGCCTAGGAAGATGGCAGCAAAGGATGCAGCTACTTTGACAATGTCCCGCTCTCCGAGAGCCATTACAAAGACGAGAATACGGTCACGCAGGTAGTTCCTGTGCATGAAGCGGTCACCAGGAGGAATCCCTGGGAACATGCTGGATGCCCGCAATGCGTAGTTCACAGCATGAATGACCTGAGTAAAGTTACCCATTGGGTAAACTGGCCAGGCTTCAACATCAAACTTGTAGCCCTGTTCCAGCAACTGTTCGATTACTTCATCACAGAGGAAGATCATGAAACCCTTCTGGACGAGCTTGTTAACGATCCTGATGGCATCTTCAGAGGTACGGAAGCGTCCAACGATAAGCACTTCGCCCGGGATCGTCCAGTCAACGTGCTTGATTCCCCACTTCCGCACAAGGGGGTCAGGAATAAATCCGGTCCACGGTTTGGGGAGGAACTCATGCCGACCTGTAGCATACCTCACAGCTTCGATGATCTCTGCGGCGTAAATGGTTGCCTCTCCCCAGAGCAATCCATTTTCCAGGGAAATTTCAGGATGAACCTGATCCCGCATCCTGTTCAGGATAGGAACTAAGTCACCCAGCTTGGTTACTTCTTCACCACTGAGAGCCCGAATGGCAGGAAGGAAGTAGGCAGTATCTTTTCCATACCCCACTGGGTGGTCAGGTCCAAAATCCTTGATTGCTTTGTTTAATAAAATTTCGGCGTAGGAAAGAGCAACAATTGTCCCTTCATAGGCTTGCCTGAACAACTTCTTCGGTTCTTTACCAGGCTCAATAGTGCCCTCATAAATTTCCTCAAATCGTTCTCTTTCTACACGCCACGCAGTAGAAGACATACTTTTTAGCCCCCTTTCCCTTAATTCATCTTAATAAGCCTGGCATAGTTCAGTGCCGTACTCCTCGGCAGCCTTCTTGTGTATCCGGAGCTTCCAGGCACGATACTCAAGCGCAGCCACAAGCTTCTTCACTGCCACTTCGGGATCTGTTTCCAGGATAAAGTAGCCGCCGAATACATCGTGAGCAACACAGGTAACTACACTCCACACAAGATTGCTTCCTTCGAGTGGCGGCATTGTTCCTACATGAGTTGGGATTCCGTTGACCAGCACCCAGGAACCGATGGCAACAGCCTTTTCACTCATCGCTTCAGGCGCGCTAGCAACAAACGGAACCTTCGGAACATCGACTCCCATTTCCTCGGCCATCATGTTCCAGAGGTTAAACACCCGGGAGTTGTCAACACAGGATCCCATGTGGAAGGCCAGGGGCAGCTTATCTGGGAGCTTGTCTTTATTGGCTTCGTAGAGTCTGTCAATAAATGCCTTCAAACCTGGTCCTGCGTATTTCTCCACACCTTCATAGGTCAGCAGTCCGTGTTTTGCTGCTGCCTGCATGACACATCCAGTACCAACCAGGAAAACGTTATTCTGTGCCAGTCCTTTGATAATCTCAGTGTGGCTCTTCTCGTAGATGGCCTCCAGGTTGTTGCATCCTGCAAGCAGGCACACACCCAAAAGCTCTCCATTCATGATGGCGTCTGTGAGAACACGTAATGGGCGCTCGGGGTTGATGGCTGCAAACAGGTCAAGCAGTGCCTCCAAACTGAAACCTGCCATGCACTTGCTCTTGATTTGCGGGACCTTAACTGGGCGGCCGCTTTGTTTGCGGACCTTAAATGTCTCTATTCCTAACCGAATGATCTCTTTGGCACTTTCCATGGCCCGGGATTCATCAAAAGGAATGTGGTAGGAACCGGGAATCTTGGAAATCGGAATCGTGGTCACGATCTTGGTATTGAAGCATTCAGCCACATTGCGGATACCAGGCATAATACACTGCACATCAACAACCATCACATCAATGGCACCAGTAGCCAGAGCGAGTTCTTGAGCCATATAGCTGGTGGCAATTGGAATTCCGTGCCTCATCAAGACTTCGTTGCCTGTGCAGCAAATTCCCGAAATCTGGATGCCAGCAGCGCCTGCAGCTTTGGCTTCTTCCTCCATCTCCTTGGCAGCAGCAACAACCATGTCACTCAAGATCGGGTTGTGACCGTGAACAATAACGTTTACCTTCTCAGGATCGATCACACCCAAGTTGGCTTCGCTCATCACCGGCTTGGGTGTCCCGAAGAGGATATCGGAAAAGTCAGTAGCAATCTGCTCACCGGTGACATCAGCCAGAGCACACTTGAGGCCACCGAAGATCAGGTTGATCGGATCGGCGTCAACACCTACATGGGTTCTGTGCATCACTTCGACAACTTCTCTGTCGATTGCTCTGGGCACAATGTCGCAATCCATGTACTTCTGCTTCCGGCCTTCGCAGAGGTTCGCCCACAGGAAGGATAACGGCTTCTCATCCTGCTTCCCAAAGTCTGCAAGCGCAATTTCCGCAACTTCTTTGAGAAGTTCTATATCAGACTTGCCTTCTCTGCTAACACCCAGTTTTTCAGCAACCCGATACAACTTCTGGGGATCTGTAATCTTGTAGTCAGGTGCATGACCCTCACACATGTGGAGAACAACATTGACAACCTCACGGGCGTGGTCAGAGTGGGCAGAGCAACCGCCAGCCATCATCCTGATGGCGTTTCTGGCGACAATGGTGTAATCCCTGGCCCCACAAATCCCCATGCTTCCTGGTCCTTCATCAGACTTAATGCGGCAAGGACCTGCGAAGCAAATCCGGCAACAGATTCCCTGGTAACCGAAAGCACACTGCGGCTGCTGGGCAGACCAGCGGTCAAACGCAGTTATGATATTGCATTCCTGAGTGTGGTCAAGCATTTCCAGTGCAGCCGGGTCGATGGTGCGTTTGATGTCTTTGGGGTTTTTCTTTCTGTCTTTCCGGGGCACAGACGGCTTTGAGTTCAAAAGCGAAGTGTCCCTAAATCTTGGCATACATTTAACCTCCCTTTTAAATAAAATTGAAGTCCTTCTCCCGAGTTAATCCTTTCCCGAGTGAAAAAGTAACCCCCCCCATTCTCCCACATTCTCTCAAACTAGTTTTTCCTGGCATCACCTACCTCTTTGATGATCTTGTCATAAATCCCCTTGACAGAACTCAGAAGAACATCATCGTTTTCTTGAGAATGTCCCAGCAATGAACTTTCCCACAAAGCTTCATTAAATTCGAGGAACCCCAAGACCTCATCCCCGGCAAACTGCTGCAGGAGAAAAGCTTTTTCCCTCTCGGAGCGAATCTTATTTCCTACTACCTTAATCTTGGGCACTCCCATTTCCGAAGAAAGCTTCTTGATCACTTTTGCAGTTTCTACACTAACTTTTGTCGGCTCAGTCACAATAAGCATGACATCCACCCCCCGCGCCGTCCCGCGGGTAAGGTGTTCAATACCTGCGCCAAAATCAATAATTACCACATCACGTTTTCCCAGGAGAAGTGTATTTATGATGGCGTTGAGGAAGGCGTTTTCCGGGCAGTAGCAGGAGGTTCCTGCTCTTTTGACGGCCCCCATACGGAGGAGATTAATCCTCCCGAGTTTTATCGCATAATCATCAAGGATATCATCAACCTCAGGGTTGAGAATGAACATCCCTCCACCTGGACTTGCCTTTGTTCTTTCAGCAATCAATTGCTTCATCTCCACAAGTGGAGGTTGTGCCTCAAGCTTTTCTTCCGGCACCCCGAGAGTGATCCCCAGACTGATATCTGGGTCAGCATCAACTGCATAGACCTGGTAACCGTTTTCTGCAAACAGCTTAGCCAATCCAGCAGCAAGAGTGGTTTTTCCAACTCCACCTTTTCCCGAAATAGCGATTTTCACATAAACACTCCCTTATTCTAGAGTCAGTCCGGCTTTCCCCTCCTACCTCCAGAAAGTGGTTTGAAGCTTAACCTCCTTTCCAACTTGAACCGCTTTTCAACTATGTGGGAAAACTTCAGGTGTGCTTCTTTCTACGCAGGTTGAGTAGAAGAATCGACTGGACAATGAGCAGAGCAACTCTGGTTCTGAGGTGGACTGCCATACTTAGGGAGAACTTCAGGAACAGACTAATTCTATCCAGCAACCTTTATAGATACATTTCTACAAACTCATTTAAAATCCTTTTTTAAAACCTCACATTCTAAACTCTGAGTTGCTTCCCGCCAACTTCCCGCTAAATAGTTTTATTCTACGCAATTAAAAAAACTCCTGCTTTCTTACAAAATTTTTTGCAACAACCCTATCACGAACGATTCGCAAAAAGACAGGTAAGCACCAGGATAAATGAAAAAACCAACGTAAATGCAAACAGCAACTCCGGAATGTGGAGATTGAAGAAGACTGGAGACAACACTGATTTTACCAAAAAAGCCGAAACAATAAAGATGCTTGCAAAGATGATACTCAGAGCAAGACGGTTCATCGCCCTGTGAAGTTTCTCCAGAACAGGGATCAACTCTTTATGTTCCACAACCAAAGAAATTTCTCCTCTACTGAGTTTATTGACAACATCCTCAGCAAAGCGAGGAAGACGACAGATGCTCCCTACTGTTTCTGCAATCCCCCGCCACAACCGTTTTTGCCAACGCCAAGGAGCAAAGCGGTGCAGATATGCCCTCGTAGCAAATGATTCCGCAATTTCAGCGAGACTCATCTCTGGAGCAATTTCCCTAATCACACCCTCAAGGGTCACCAGAGCCTTCAAAGCCATCGTAAAATCAGAAGGCACCCGAATCTGGTAATGATAGAGAATCCCCATGATTTCCTGAATCGAGCCACCTATCTCGATCTTCGAAAGAGGGAGTCCGTAATATTTGCGTTCCAACCTGCTGAGGTCGTGTTTTAGCCTCTGAAAATTAACATTGTCACTGACTACTCCAATACTAAGAAGACAATTGGCAATAGCATCGACATCGTGCCGGACCATTGCCAACACAAGATCAGCAGCTTCCTCACGCAGTTCCTCACTCAACTGACCAACTTGACCAAAATCCATAAAAACGACTTTGTTGCCCGGAAGGACTGCCAGATTACCTGGGTGAGGGTCACTGTGAAAAATCCCAAAAACATAAATCTGTCTGATCATTGCATCAGTGAGTTTGCGGGCAATAAAAATAGGGTCAATTCCTGCTTCCTCCATGTCTTCCCTTGTTGTCATTTTATGTCCCTTAACGTATTCCATGACTAGGATCCTTGGTGTAGTATAATCCCAATAAACTTTAGGAATGTATACATAAGGATCATCGGCGAAGTTTTTCCGAAATATTTCCGCATTCCTTCCTTCAAGAGTAAAGTCAAGTTCTTCAAGAACATAAGTTGAGAGCTCCTCGAGCATTTCGGTTATCCGATAAATCCGGCCCACTCGTGTCTTCTTTTCGATCAGGCTCGCTAGTTCAAGCATGATCTCAAAATCAGTTCTAATGATCCGCTCAATATCTGGTCGCTGGACCTTTACCACTACCTCACGCCCATCCTTGAAAACTGCTCTGTGGACCTGACCTATAGAAGCAGATGCCAGAGGCTCTTCATCAAAAGATGAGAAAACACTTGCAATATCCACACCATTTTCCTTTTTAAAAATCGCCTCTACTTCAGAATAGGGAACCGGCGGAACCCTATCCTGCAGTAGTTGCAGCTCCTTAAGAAACGGTTCAGGTAGAAGATCAGCCCGAGTGCTTAATAATTGTCCCAACTTCACGAAAGCAGGGCCCAATTCCTCAAGCACCTTGACGAGTTCTCTTGGCAGGTGAGTTGACTCTTCTTTTCTCTGGAGCCTTACCCCACTTTTTAGTCTCCTGTGGAAGGGGAGACCGGGCAGTTCCAACTTCTCGATGAGAAAACTGAAGCCGTGCTTGACAAGAATATTGAGGATTTCCTGGTATCTACGCCAGTGACGATAACGATAAAACAGCCCTTTATTCAATTGGAGTCACCTCACTGGAGCATTCTTTTAAACTTCTCTATAACGGGACATTTCTTGACGTTCCTTTCTGTTCCTTTTTCCGGCCTAATTAAAAGTTCTTCACCTTTACGAGTATTATCGCACAAAACAAGCTGTCTTACTTAAAACCCTGCTTCTACAAGAGGGCGCGATGATTTACCTCATACTTACGAGGAGAAGAAAAGCTTTCGGGAGCAAATACTCGAGGTAACAAAACAGAAGGCGGTGGCTACTCTGGCGGCCTCTTGAGCAAAGATTGAACAAAGAAAAAGGCCTTGCCAAGAAGCAAGGCCAACACTAGATGCCCCCTAATTACCATCTGCAGGGAGACAACCCCTGCTAACTTTTTCTTAACACTGCGTCAAAATTGCACTACTGAGCTTTTTATACCTACTTCCAGGAT
>DAINRC010000065.1:8757-9059 GCA_036742135.1 Bacillota bacterium | reverse complement strand
TCTGGCTACCTGGCAGGTAGAATCAGTAGACCCGGTATCAACAACAATAATTTCATCAACAGCACCGGTGACACTCTGGAGGCACCTGCGGAGATTTTGCTCTTCATTTCTGACAATCATACACAAGCTGATTCTGGCTCCCATATCCTTTCGCCTCAATCGAAACTCTTTTACTTTTTAATTAAGGTATGCACTACATCATCTAAAAGGTGAATAATTTTAGTGTTATTTGTAACATTTACCAGAATTAGTGAATACACTGAATCGAACAAAACCCAATAAACAGCAGACAAGGAGGTGAG
>DAINRC010000065.1:5604-8473 GCA_036742135.1 Bacillota bacterium | reverse complement strand
CACCCCACCTGCAGGAGGACTGAGCATCACACCACCAGCTAATGGTCTGCTGATTACAAGTCCTGGACTGTCGGTAATCTCTGAACTGGCCACAACAGATGTCTCAGTAACAAAGGGAAACATTACAGACACTGCAGGCAGTCCTGACGAAACTTATAATGTCCTGGATTTGAGGACCTGGACCTTCGGGGTCGTCAACGCCTCCACAACCATTGCACCCGCAACTGTCGAATTGCAAATCAGCCCCGATGGCAGTAACTGGATAACAGAGGCGGGTCCTGTTACCCTGAACACCGGTGATGTAACCGCTCTTGTCTCCTCCATTTTCCTGAAATATGCCCGTGTCTATTATGCTGCTGTAAATGCGGCCAGTGCTGTAACTCTAAACATCTTTTTCCAGGGCCAGAGCTAAAAAGAAGACCGCGGCTTTCCCCCGCGGTCTTCTTATCCCTTCTTTGAAAGATCTGCTTGAGGGATTGAACAGTTCCAATTCAGGGAGGTGAAAGTTGATGCAAGAAGTTATCGCTGTGCCAAACGATACCAAAAACACCAACCAAAATTTCCCTCAATACTTTGGGTGGTTGGGCTTCCTTCTAATCATTTCTGGTCTCGGTTTTTACTTTATATGGAAACTCGGCTTCTGCAAACCAGTTTTCAAAAGTATTGTGGAAACTCAACTTATTAGCACAGATGATGATCGTTATAGCAAAACCATTGACATCTCCCAGATGAGAACTTTTTCCTTTCTTCTCCACAATGAGGGACCCAATCCGGTTGTTGCCCAGCTAGAACTCAGTCCAAACGGAGTAATCTGGGACTCTTTCGGAGAACTAGCATACACAATCAGACCCGGGGGGATCCACCTCGTTGTTCCTCAGTTCTTTCTGCGCTATGCCCGGATAAAGTTCAGAAACAGAATACCTGGTTTGGGTTCAAAGATTACAGTTTGGTTTCAAGGCCAAAGCTAAAAAGAAAAAACCCTTCAGGTGTTATCTGAAGGGTTACCAATGTTTCGGAGGGACAAGCTAAAATGCTCTAGTCTTTCACCGGCTTAATTCTGATGTCACCGTTTTCACAACAAACAGTAAGCTCCACGGTTTTCGTGAGGACATCTGTATAACTAAAGGAGACCCGTCTCTGTGCTCTTTTCTCATCTATTTTAATCACGAAAATGTTAGGATAGGTGCGTTCAAGAATCCCTTCCCTTTCCACAACCTTATTTCTGCCCTTGTGGGAGCGTAGTCTAACCCTCGTCCCCACAAATGCCTCCAGGTCCTGCCGGATTTCTGCCAGCGCCTGTTTGGTCGCCATAATCTATCACCTTCTTCACACAATTCTGGTCTCTTTCCCAAAATTTACTCAAAACATTATATCAAACTGTAAAGCTATTGTCAAGAAAAATTGCTAAAAAATGGGAGTGCCCTATTTGCAACCAGAGCACTCCAAACATCAGGCACTTCTAAGGAATTGGACGAGGAGCACAGCCATCACCTGCTGAAACTCTCGGGTTTTCAACAGGTTCACAAATAAGGCGGGATCGGCGGCAAAGACCGGCTGCTGCAGAGAGCCATCACTAGAAGCTTCCCGCTGAAGGCTCTGCCGCGCCAGTTCAACAACTTGTTCTAAAGCATTTGCTGCTTCCTGAACATATCCTGCCCAATCACCAACCTGTCTTAGCACCAGGGAAACACTCCCGCTTTCGAGGGCATTGCGGACCCGTTCTCTTCCCCGCGAAACCAGACTTTCTTGAGTTCCCCCCACTATTAAATAAACCTCTTCCGTCAATTCCCATCCCCCCCAAATAATTACTTAGCCCCTTTATTATATTTTGAAGGAGCGCCTGATGGTGCGCCTGTTCCTAACAAAGTGCAGTTCAGTAACGAAAAGGTGGCAGGCCGAGCCGAAATTTTCCTTTTGTCTGAATACCCCCCATCCCTTTGGGGCCAGTCACCGTCCATTCGAGAACACTGGAAAGGGATATTCTTTCGTAAATTGAGGTATAAGAAATCTTTTCGGCAATAAACACCGGATCAAGAACATGAATCATCACCCTCTCAGGAGAACTGGCAAAATTGGCCCCAGCCTCGATCAAAGCCTCATAATAAGACTGACAGCCCCCGGCAATGATCACCAGGGCATCTCGGTCCGGCTCATACTGGCGGGCCCGTTTGACAGCTTCCAGGAAGTACTGGGAATGGCGGTAACTGTGGAGATTCCGGTAATCCTGGGCGCCTTTAAAGATCCCGTCGTGTCCTGTAAGCACTAGGATATCTGGCCTCACCTCTTTCAAAAACTTGCAAACAAGGCTTGGCTGCTCTTTTTCGGGAACATAGAAAACCTGTGAAGGAACGTTTAACTGAAGGTAGGTGCGCAGACAAACCTCACGGTATTCCTGGTCACCATCGAAGTGCAGCACCCAACCGGGAAACTCGAAAAACTCCACCCCTTCTCCTTTGTTTTTCGCTCGCATCAGGGTGCGCTGTCGGGTCCGCAACTGGTAGTCAAGAATTTGGCCAAGAAAAGTAGAGCGCTTTTTGGCAAATTCCCTCCTGAGAGCAGTAACCTCAGTAGAGCTCTTTTTCACCAGATCGTCAAGAGGGGCATCGGCATAAAGGCGCACAAAAAGACCCCGGAGCAGAGCCCATCTCTTTCCACCTCGGTCCTCAATTTCTTCTACGCGAAAATCAATGTCATTTTGGTAAGACTTGCGACTAACGATATCTCCAACCTTGATTTCCGACATCAAAGCCACCTTCTTTACCACATATTACCTGTAAAATCGTATGCTTTACTGCGGACAAATGTTAATTCACCAAACAAAAAACCCCCTAAAAATTTAGGGGGTAGCCACAACCTGACTGCTTAAATC
>DAINRC010000065.1:3064-5594 GCA_036742135.1 Bacillota bacterium | reverse complement strand
GGCATCAAACCCACTGCCCACAATCATCCCCACGACATCTCTAATCAGTTCCTTCGTCTCTCCATTGGGGCCAATATCCAGGTGGATTTCAATGTTGAGGTCAGAAAAGCCCCTCTCTGCAAGGCTCTGGGTAAGTTTGCTGGCAAGCTCCAGGCTGAGGGCTGCCTCATAGAAGATCCTCTGCTGCAGGCTTTCGATTTTTTGGCGAATTCGCCGCGAGTAGTAATAGCGCGCTCCCTTCCCCACCCTGTGGGCGATCAAGGCAGTAACAAAATGGGTTTCTTCCCGCAGGTGAGAATCGGTGCCAATGATGATCTTGTAGGAAAAATCAGGGTCACTAGTAATATAGTCGAGCAGATCGGTAACCACTTCCTCCCAACTCATTCTGCCTTTTGTGGGACTGATGAAATGCACCTTTCCTACCTCCTCTGAACCAAGCAGGCGAGAGCATTGGCAAGAGCAGCAAACTCAGCCAGACTCAAGCTTTCCCCGCGGCGAGAAGGCTCAATTCCAGATTTCCGGAAAACCTCCTCAAGCACACCTGGTTCTAGAAGCCCAGCCTCGAGCAAGGCATTCCGCAAAGTCTTCCGCCGGTAGCGAAAGGCTGCCCTTACCACTTGGAAAAACAGCGCCTCTTCCACCTCAACCGGAGGCTGGGAACGCCTGCGCAATCTGACCACTGCCGAGGCTACCTGGGGTGGGGGATAAAAAGCATCACGGGATACAGTAAAAAGAAGCTCTGGCTCTGCGTAATATTGAACAACAACTGAAAGTGACCCGTAGTCCTTTCCTCCAGGACGAGCCACAAGACGCTCAGCCACTTCTCGCTGCAACATGAAAACAAAAAGCTCTGCCCGAAATTTCCCCTCAAGTAAGCGCAACAAGAGAGGGCTCGACAGGTAGTAAGGAAGATTGCCGAGAACTTTGTAAGGTGTCCGAGGTTCTGAAGAAAATTCGGCAACCAGTTCGTCAAAATCCACCTCAAGGGCGTTTCCCTGCACTAAGCGCACGTTATCGTATTCACAAAGGACTTCCTCAAGAACTGGAAAAAGCTGTTGATCCAGCTCGACTCCGATCACCAGCCCAGCGCGGCGGGCACAAGCAGCTGTAAGGATGCCCAAACCGGGACCAATTTCCACAACCACATCATTTTCAGCGATCTCGGCAGCATCCACAATTTTTTCGACAATGCCTGGCTTCCATAAAAAATGCTGCCCGAGGCTTTTCTTGGGGCGCAATCCATATTGTTTAAGCAGAACCCGCAGAGCGGTGGGTGTTCCTCCCAGGGTCATTAACTGAACCTGGTTCAAAAAACTTGACTGTTTTTAGTTCCAGCCAAGCCGGCCCCCAGACCAGGCTTTCGCCTCCTTCCGGACATTTGATTTGCCCTGATCAATTGGGCAGGGCGACAGGGGACCTCGGCCCGGGAGTCCCACCCGGACGGGAGTGCTGCACCGGAAGGGCAAAGGGCGGGCACGGACCGCCTGACAGCGGGGAAGCTTTGGGCTTCCGCCTAACTGTGTGGACCTTCCGGCGGGGAATTGCTCCCGCGTCCTGTTAGGACGCCTACCGGTTTGTCCGACACCGGCTAAACGGGGTCACCGTAAGGACAGGGCCAAAAGCTTTAAGTCGCGCCAGACGGAATAATACGCTTCCTGCTGCCACGGGGCAAACCCGTTGTGCACAGGGAGCTTCCCCTCCAGCCGCCTCAAGCAGGCCCTGACCCCACGGGTCATCCCGTCTCCTTCCCCCGGTGTATCAGGATTAACCTTTTGGGTCAGGTTTTGCTTGATACGGGCTACCAGCTCCTTCATTTCTTTCGTTACCCGTTCCTTAAAGCCCATCGCCCGGCGGCCTACAACAAGTGCCGCCGCACAATGCACCGAAACGGCGTAACGCTCCATGTACTTCCAGTAACCTATGGTGGACGTGTGCCGGGCGGGCACTAGCTCGAACGGTACCCCTTCCTTGACAGCCCTCCGGCACACCGCCTCCACCATCTTCGCAAAGGGAAAGTTGGAAGCCATACGGTTAAACTTCTTATTGGTGTCCAGCCTGTCTTTGCCGAAGTCCAGGTCTTCTAAGGCTATTGGCTTGCCCAAAAAGAAGGCTATGTCTACCACTACTTTGGCTATGACGCCTATCAGGTAATCCCGCCGGAAGCCGGAAGCATAGGCCAGATCGGACACCCTGATATAGAGAAAGCCGTTCGGGTAGGTGATGACCTGAAACTCTCCTTCGTACTTGCCCAGATTGCCGGGGTACGGGACGCTAAAACCTTCCGGCCACGGCTCCGGCTGGCCTGAAGCGTTTATGTTGCATAAGGCCACTCCGTCAGGGTTGGTGTCTAATGCGAAGCAGCCTTTAGCAAAATCGGGCTCCCGCACCCCGCCAAGGCCGAACGTCAGGTGCACTATATAGCGGTCCGAAAGAAGACGGGCCAGTTCCAAGCACCTCATCTAAAAAGAATTTGGTCTCCCCTGTCTCTCTGTTCTTATACAAGCGCCTCTTCAGGATAAATTCCCCAAAG
>DAINRC010000065.1:0-3024 GCA_036742135.1 Bacillota bacterium | reverse complement strand
TTTCTGAACTTCTTTCTCAAGTTCGTAAAAGTCCCTGCACTCATTTATTATCTTGACTAATCCTTTTACAAAATAGAAGGACTGCTCCCACTACCTGGCGAATATCTAACATGAGACCTCACTCTCCTTATTTTTTGCTTGGTTTTTTGCCGAGGTCTCATTCTTTTTTTGGGAGCTAATCCCCTTCTTTTACCTAACTGAAATTTTACACAGCCACAAATTATTGTAGCTGTTGCCAACCTCCAGGCTCTATTATACATACCCTCACTACAAAAACCTCAAAAACCACCCTCATTTAAGGGTGGTTCTGCTTTATTCCAGGATGTATACCTTTACCCTTCTCTGTCCCCACTGGTGGCAGAGGGCCTCAGATTCAAAGAAAACATCGATCCTGTTCCCCTTGATCGAGCTTCCCACATCAAGAGCCCTCGCAAAACCATACCCCTCGATGTAAAGCCTGCTGCCTAAAGGAATCACCCTTGGGTCAACTGCAACAACTCCCCGCTGCACCTTATGGCCTGTTGCTGTGTACTTCCCTACTGATGGGCCATACGCTGTAGCCACAACTTCGAGCATCTGGCGAAACTTGAAGGTTTGGCCACCCCGAGAAACGGTGTCAAGGGTGCCGTAAGCAACGACCCTGGTTTTGGGAGGGCGCAGCACTCGCTCTTGGACAATTTCCCTTCTTATTTCCTTTCCATCAGCATAAATCACTTTAATAAGGCGTTCCCCTTCTCCAGGCTCCCCAGAGCTGAGCAGGCGGCTCCGTCCCCGCTCCAGCAAAGGATCCGGTTTTCTTTCCACAGGAGCAGGCAGAGAGTACCTCTCGGCAACAATTTTTTCGGTAATCCTGGTCACCTTAACCAGGGTATCCTTTTTCAAGACCTGACTGAGAGGGGGATCAACCTGATCCCGTTCCCCCAAGCGAATCCCTGCCGCCTGCAGAACTTTTTCCACAGAGGTGGGCTGGGTAAAAACAAGGCGTTTCTTCCCATCGACTTCAATCTCCACCTTAAGGGCGCGGTGGACAACGATCTCCAGGCCATTCCTGATCAGAAACGTGGCAGACGGCTCCACAACATCAGCAGGATGGAGTTCCACTCCTGCCTCCTGAAGAACTGCCCCCACAAAGCGCTGCAGGGTTTGGTGACGGATCACCTTGCCATCAACCTTAATCACGACTTCCTGCTCAGCCCAGGCAAGAGACGCCAAAGCCATCGCTCCCGCCAAACAGGAAGCTAAAACCAATTGCGCCCACTGTTTATTTGCAACCTGCATCAGGCTTCACCCTTTTCCAACCTTCCTAAACCAAAAGCAGCGTCCAGGAAAATCGCCTTGAAAAACTAAACATACCCAACAATAGATATAGATTTCTACATCATTCTTTTTTTCTCCTTCTTCTTAGCCATTCCTCAGATTCACGAAAATCTCTACCCCGGTAACCCAATAAGGGACTTCTTCCAACCAACCATTCCTGGCCTTACCCTATTCCAGAAGATAGACCTTGACCTGGCGTTTTCCCCATTGAAAACATTCTTCAGCAGTTTCGAAAAACACATCCACACGGTTCCCTTTAATTAACCCCCCAGTGTCAACCGCCACTGCGGGACCATATCCCTCGATGTAAAGCCTCGAGCCCAGGGG
This sequence comes from Bacillota bacterium, assembly GCA_036742135.1. Lineage (GTDB taxonomy): Bacteria > Bacillota > DSM-12270 > Thermacetogeniales > Thermacetogeniaceae > 50-218. The sequence goes on along the minus strand of DAINRC010000065.1, from coordinate 1,380 downwards.
GATCACCTGGGGGTCAACAGCCACTCCGCCTACATAAGGCCACACCCCAGTGGCAGTGGGGTCACCGGTGTAGGTGTAGGCAGTAGCCACCATGGTCATTACCTGGCGCACCTTCCTCCCGGCAAACCTGCTGGGAGCTGGCTGCAGAGCTTCTTGAGGGCCTTGGCCAACAGCGATGACTTTGGGCTCAGGTTCCTTAATTACCTCTTCACCAAGTTGCTCTCTTTTGATCTCCTTACCATCCTCAGTAACCACCCTGAACTTTTTGAGGAGGACCCCAGGACTTCCCTGGGACCGCACCTCAGTCTTTCCCTGCGGCAATTTGGGATCACTGATCCGCTGCACAGGAACAGGGATAGTTTCTTTTTCCGCAATCATCTGGGTGCGCACACGAATTACCCGGATTTCGGGAATCTCTCCCTCTCCCGCAACGATTTTTACCTCAGCGCGGTCTTTTTCCCCAAGGACAACACCATTTTCTTCCAAGAGGTCTTCGACCGCAGGCAGAAAAGCCCGTGTGTAAAGGGTAGTCCCGTCAACGACAATTTTTACAGGCGTTTCTTCAAAAACCTGCAGGAAAAACCCTTCTCCTTTCACATAACCAAACCCCAACTGAACCGAGCGAGAAGATTCCGAAGATACCCTTTCCTCAAAAAAATTTTTCCAGAGGCTCCCGAAAGCAGAAAAAGGGTAGCTACTTGCATGGACAAGACCACATCTGCTGCAACCCAGAAAAACTATCAGGAACAGAAAAAGGATAGTTGCCAATTTCCTTCTCTTGAGCAACAAAAACCCCTCCTTTCCGGGCTGGGCCTTTTCACCATTATTTCCCAATAAGGCCCGTGTTATACCTGGAAAGAAGGGTCCCCCTACTTTTCAAGCAGGTTCCTGGCAGATGCCCCATATTGGCGGCAAGGTCACTTCCTTGTCTAGTTCCCCCTACTCGTCAAGCAGGTTTCCAGCAGAGGGCAACCTGAAAAAGCGCCTGGCGTTTGCTGTGGTGGCCGCAGCTACTTCCTCAAGGGAAACACCTTTGATCCTGGCAACAGCCTCGGCAACTGCAGGAAGATAAGCAGGCTCATTACGCTTCCCCCGCCAGGGCTGAGGAGCAAGATAAGGACAGTCAGTCTCCAGAAGCAAGCGGTCAAGGGGCAAAAACTTAACCACCTCTTCCAGCTTTTTTGCTTTCGGAAAAGTAACTGGTCCAGCGACTGAAATGTAGTAGCCTCTTGTCAGGCATTCTTCCGCCATCTGCAGATCTCCAGAAAAACAGTGAATGACGACACCGGGAACTTCAGGGAAATCTTGCAAAACTTTTAAGATGCCTTGATGAGCATCACGATCATGAATAATCACGGGAAGCTGCAGTTCACAAGCAAG
>DAINRC010000064.1:0-9288 GCA_036742135.1 Bacillota bacterium | reverse complement strand
GCGCAATTGAAAAACCTTAGCGTGCTATATTTTCCGTTTCCTGAGACGACCCCTACAAGGGCCGTAAGCCGTCACTGACTCCTGAACAAGTGGCTCTGCTGCATCAACGTCTTGAATCTGGCGACTACAAAACCAAGCGAGCATTGGCGAAGGAGTTTGGGATTTCTGCGCCAACGCTGTATCGGTATCAGTAGTAGTTCCAGCTATTTGATATTATTTGTCTATCTATTGAAAATTTTTCTGAGTAAAACAGGGTCGGCATCCTGAACTGAGCTTGCTCCAATTTTATTTGCTGCTAACCGTAAACAGGAATCGACCGATACAAACCAACTTGCCATCAAGTAGTAACTGAACCGATACTGTCGTAATGCGCCGACCCGCACGAACAATACTGGGGACTGCCTGTAACGTACCTATAAATGCTGGCCGCAGGTAATCAAAGGTCATCGTGGAGCATAAGGGCAGCTCATTATCACCACGCTGACGGGCAAGATAGGCGGCGGCGGCCACTTCACCAAAACTCGCGAGAATGCCGCCATGAAACGTGCCAATCATCGGGTTGCCGATATGCGAATCACGAAAGTCCATAAAGTACTGTATTTCTCCATGTTGCATTTCCTCACGAAAACCTAGAAAATCGACAAAAGGCTCGTCACACAATTTTAGTGGGGGTGTTTCCGCGCTCATCTGATTTACTATACTCATATCACTCGCCTCGCGCTTCATTGCTGTCAAAAGAGGGTCCCATCGTGCCGATTGCGAAAGAACCAGTGACAGTAGCCAGTAGCTCACCACTGTCTTCTGCAACCGCTCGGCCCGTGATAAAGGCCACCGTATCGGTTCTACCAATGCAATCCACTATCGCCTTTAAACCTACCGCAGAGGGAATACGTCGCAAAAAATCGACACGCAAATCAATAGTGGCAATCGGCTCTAACGACCGCAATGACGAAAAAATAGATAAGCCGCAAGTCGTATCCAGCAGCGTCACCAAAGCCCCTCGATGCAGTGAGCCTTTACGGTCAGAGAGTTGCTCAGAGAAGGGCATCGTCATCTCGGCATGACCATCGCTCACTGCACCAACACTAATATTGAACATATTGAATAAAGGGTGATTAGTACCAAAAAACGCCTTAGCCATGGTCAGGTGTGCCGTGTTATTACTGTCCATTTTTGAACTCCCGCCATTGCTGGCTGATTTTATTGCGAAAAAATTAGCGGCACGTCTCAAAGTGCAAGGGCGGCATCTGTATAATTACGTTCGGCCTGCATCACCGCCACAATGGCCTCTTCAATGGCGGCATATGGAAAGTTTGTGCTTTCCGAGGCAGACTTCAAACACATGGCTAATGCCGTCCATGCTTTTTCGCAAGCCCTCATTAACAGGGGCAGTCGATATTGCTGTACACTTGCGTCATAGTGAACCGCTTCATCAAGGAATTCAGCGTACATTTTGCGGAAGCCGCCGCCACCTGTGCCACGCTTTTCAATAATTTGGTAGGCAAATCGGGTCGTCCAGTGCCAATCGCCTGTGGCTCCCCAACGACTCAGTTCGGCCAGCCATGTTTCCAGTGCCGATATGCCACTCACAGCTAATGACTTGGCGTTGTCATGGATGACACCGGTAATCATCTCGGGGGTAATTTCGCCTTGAAACGCGGTGGGCGTGAACATATTGCCATAGTGAATAAATGGGGGCTGTGTAGAAAAACGTGCGCGGGTCAGTGCCTCTCGCGTCACCGACAAAACACTCGGACGCTCGGTATCGGTGACAAATACCGCACCTGTCTCTGGATTTCTCGACCAAGCGGCTATGGCGTGACCGGGAAAGTGCGTGCTGCTGTTGAAGTAAGGTAAATAAAAAATATCCGTCAGCAACAGGGTGGGGTGACCCGCATCCAAACATTTCTCCAGCGCGGTGGCTGCCGATTCGGGTGACTCGAAGGTTTGCCACTCAAAGGGTATACCGATACTTTCAAATACGCGCGCTTCAAACCCCAAAGACCGCACATGCACTAAAAATGGCACAGGGGCGTCAGCCATTTCCAAATAGGTCACGCCAAGCCCTGAGCCTAATCCAAAGCACATGGCCTCGGAAATATTCAGCCCATTAAACTCGAGCAAATCACGAATTGCGGAGCTGCCACAATGCCTCCCGATGGCGTGCGTGATACGGGATGGAGTCTTATAGTTGGTCACAGGTTTTTTGCCTCTTCGTGAAAATCTGGATTAAGGATGCCTCTTGTCATCATCTGCCATATCGCATCCGCGATCTGTTCAAGATTGTACTTACCATTTTCTTTATACCAAGTGGCAGCCCAGTTTATTGCTCCTAGCCCAATCAGTCTTAACAGATCTGCATCCACATCGTTTCGGATACAACCATAAGACTGCAGATCATCAAGAATTGTCTGCCAATATCGCTCGTATCTGTCTCTCTCAGCAATAATCTGCTCACGTGCGACTCCATGTACCGAGCGCCACTCAAACAACAACACATAAACCATATCGTCACCCGACATAAGGATATCGACATGTGTCTGCAGTGCCGATTGCATTTTTTTGAGTGGATCTTGAATCGCGGAAGTCGCCTCAACAATCCTGTAAATAGTTCTCTCAATAGCAAGCCGCATCATATCAACCAAAATATCGTCTTTACTACGATAGCGGTAATGCAGACTGCCTGGAAGAATACCACAAGCACTGGCAATTTCTCGCACACTGGTACGCTCAAAACCCTTTTCTCGAAACAGCTTGGCAGAAGCGGCTAATACTCTCTCGCGGTCAGCAACTTCGACTCGCGTAGATTCACTACTCAACATAGTTTGACTCATAACATTATATCAATAAGACAGGTTACTCGACTTGGTCAAGTCGAGTCGAGTCTTTCACGGTCTCTCCTGATCTATACAGCTTTTGCAATGGGGACATTAAAAACAATTCGTGACGCTTCCATAGGGTCTTGATGCTTATCATATTCAGCCAGCCAAGAATTAACCTTTTCTGGGATTTCGGTGTCGCTAGGATGGAAACCTGGCTTAAACCAGTCCAGATAGCGTGGAATAAGTCTGGTAATCAGGCCACGTGGTCCATAGAGGCGATAAAATCCCTTAGCAAGCACCAATGGCTGACCTTGTAGTTTGTCAATTTTCAACATATGCCAAAGAACTGAGCCAACCACCGCATGTACCAGTAGCGTTCCGATAATCAAAGCAGATGCGCGGGTGAAATACCCCCCACCTGCCGCTGTTTCGTAAACATCAAAGGCTACTGTTTTGTGTTCGACTTCTTCTACCCCATGCCACATGAACATGGCACGCATTGCGGGATGAGCATTCTTGAACATCTCACCCTCACCCTCCATAGCACCCTCGCCTAGTACAGCAGTAATATGTTCAAAGGCAGCTGTCATGGCCAACAGATACTTGGCGGGCAGGTGTTTTTGGGAGAGCCGAATAAATAATTTGAATCTTGCGATGACCTTTTCGACATGAATGCCTTGCGACTGCATCACCGCATTATACTGGTCATGCACAATGCCATGTTGCGCTTCTTGGCGAAAAAAGTTTTTGATATCTTCTCTCAGTTTAGGATCTGTGACCAGATCCTGATAGTTACGCACCGACTGAATAAAAAAACGCTCTCCATCGGGGAAGTGAATAGAAAGTGCATCAAAGAAGCGTGTTAACACCGGGTCACCGTCGTTCCAAAAAACTGGAACATCACTTAAATCAAACCGCGGCTTACGTGGCTGGATATTGATCATATGAGTCATGGCGAGAGTTTCCTTGTAAAGGCATCGAATGTCTGTAAACCTGCTATCACATTTGACCTTGAGCAATATTTTTCACCTTGGTCAGGCACAGCAAATATCACACAAGAATTCAACGGGTATTGGTCAAATGACCAAATGCATATTTTGAATATATATTGGTCGATTGACCAAATGTCAAGCCTGTCCTCAAAATTTGATAGAATGAGTTAACAACGCAGCAGGTGAGCCAGATCATCTTTGACATCGAATATAGCTACCAGACCTTTTGGCAGAGGTGTTTTTTTAATGTTAGTTTTTTTACATTAGAGTGTGTTGACGTTTGAAAATATTGATTGCAAATTGGAGGCAGACTCAGAGAATTAAAGCTCTCCCCATCCGAGTCCACCATGCCACGCTTTATGCTGAACGACCAACATTGAGCAAAGATTTCTCCTATGCTCAAGCAACAGGACATTGATCACAAACCAAATTTACGGCTCACCGTAGAAGCCATGCTCTACAGAATGTGGGTGAAATGTCCATGGCTAGACCTACCTCCTGACTGAGTTTGGTCAGCAGCCTAATCTCTACAAAAGATACAACGACTGGTCAGCAAAAGGTTTTTTCCAAAGCATACTCAGGGTTTTATCTACTGACTCTGATATAGAGTAGGGGTTATGGATAGCAATTACGTCAAGGCACATCAACATAATGCACGTGCTGCAACTCACGATCAGGAGGCGATTGGCTTAAGTCGAGGTAGCAAGACAAGTAAGATCCATCTTGCCGTAGATGGGTATGGATTACCCATCGTGTTTGCGATCACGGGTGGTGAATTACACAAAGCCAAAGCTGCACCTGACTTGCTCTCACAGGTATCTATCGATGCCATTCTGATTAACATCTGAATCAGCGTAATGCAAATCTAGCCTGATGTAGTTTTAAGCTACCCCATCAACGCCTGTACCGCAATCGACTCATCCGCCAACCGCAGTGGATCGACCGCCGTACCAGCCGTGATCAGCTTTTTGCTTAGCATAAACTCCTGCGGACGATTCACACAATCCGCCGCAATCAGGCGACCCGCCTGCAAATAAAACGCTGCAAAGCTACGCCTTTGCTGCACATCACCCCGAATCACGATCTGATCATACCCCTGACTGAGTCCCGCAATCTGCAACTTTAGATCATACTGATCTGACCAAAACCAAGGCAAACTCTTCGAGGTCCGCTGTAAGCCACACAAGGTCGCCGAGGCAATTTTGGCCTGTTCATTGGCGTTTGGTACCGACTCCAAGCGCATCCGCCGCTGATAAATCGGATTAAACGCATTGGCACAATCCCCGATGGCCACAATCTCTGGCGCACTGGTACGGCAATACTCATCAATCACAATACCATTGTCCACCTGCAAGCCCGCGTCCAGCGCCAACTCGATATTCGGTACAACCCCGACCCCGATGATCACCAGATCTGCATCGAACATCGAACCATCGGCACACAGCACCGCTTGCGCCCGCCCCTCACCCGTGATCGCCGTGACCGACACACCGGTATGAATCGTCACACCCTGTTCGCGATGAATCCGCGTATAAAAGTCCGACACTTCCGGTGCAGTTACCCGCTGCAAAATCCGCTCGGCGGCTTCCAAGACCACCACCTGCATGCCCTGCTCGGTCAATGCGGCGGCTGTTTCAAGACCGATATAGCCACCACCGATCACCACTGCTTTGCCGTTGGGTTGTACAAATGGCTGGATAGCCTGTACATCGCTGATATTTCTAAGATAATGCACACCTGCCAAATCAGACCCAGCCAGCGACACCGTCCTGACTCGTGCACCGGTACACAGCGCCAACTGGTCATACGCAAGCGTACTGCCATCTTGTAGTGTCACGCTGCGCGCTGCCCGATCAATCGCAACCACCCGCCCGTGCCGAAATTCGATCTGATTTTTTTGATAAAAAGCGGCTGGCCGAATCAATAACTCATCGACCAGTTGTGCACCGCATAAAAAGGTCTTGGACAACGGCGGTCGATGATACGGCAAATACGGCTCATCGCCGATCACCACAATCTCGCCCTGCCAGCCATCTGGCCGCAGACTTGCCGCCAACTGCGCCGCAGCATGACTTGCGCCAATGATGACGATTGTTTGCATATGAATTCACTCAGTTCATGGTTGATGCACAGCATCAATTGTTGCCGACGACAGTTGCAAAATGCCTCTGTCGCCTATTTTGATACCTACGCTTTGGCAGTCAGTTTGACCATCATCTTGGCATAGCCGCGCACAAAGTTAGACTGCACCAACTCTGGCTCACCCAATACCTCAATATTGTCGAAGCGAAGCAATAACTCCTCCCACAGAATCCGCAACTGCATCTCGGCCAAGCGATTGCCCATACAGCGATGCACACCAAAGCCAAATGACAAATGATTGCGTGCACCTTTACGATCAATCAAAAACGCATCTGGCTGTTCAATCACCCGCTCGTCACGATTGCCCGAGGCATACCACATTAAGATCTTGTCGCCCTTACGGATGGTTTGGCCGTGCATCTCGATGTCTTGCTTGGCGATGCGACGCATATACGCCAGTGGGGTCTGCCAGCGAATGATCTCGGACACCATATTTGGAATCAGGCTCGGTTGGTTTTTCAGTTTGACAAACTGCTCAGGAAACAGGTTCAGCGCATATACCCCGCCGGTCATGGAGTTCCGCGTGGTGTCATTCCCACCGACAATCAGCAAGGCCAAATTGCCCAAAAACTCCATCGGACGGTGAATCAAATCCTTGGTATCGTCATTGCTCAGCATTAAGCTAATCAAATCAAATCCCATCGGCTCACCTGCCGCTTGCTGAGCCGCCTTGGCATGCCACAGCGCGGCAAACTGCTTGGCCATATCAGCGGCGGCATTAAAAAGCACATCGTTGTCGCTAATCTCACCGCCCGTGGCTTCTGCGCTGCCCGCCAACGTATCAGACCAGTACACCAGCTTGTGCCGCTGTTCATACGGAAAATCTAACAAGGTCGCCAGCATGCGTGCGGTGATTTCTTTGGACACCCGCTCCACCCAATCAAACGGCGTATCGAGCGGCAAATCATCCAAAATCTCTTGTACCCGACTGCGGATCAGCCCTTCCATTTCTTTTAAATTTTTCGGTGCGACCACACCTTGTACCGCTTGACGCTGCACATCGTGCTTAGGCGGATCCATTGCAATAAACATTTCCACATCCAGTCCGGCGGGCGGCTTGCCAATCACAATCACCGGTTCCGCCGAAAACAGCTCGTGGGATTTGTCCACGAACACAATATCGTCATAACGGGTAATCGACCAAAATGCACCGAATGGACTGCTTTTTTGGTAATGAACAGGACGCTCGTCGCGTAGCCGCTTAAAGTATGACTGCCATTGATGCTGTCGATATAAAAACGGATTGCTCATATCGATGTCTTCGAGCTTGAGCGTGGCAACATCGGGGATTGGCTTTTCTACAAAATCAGGGAACGGTTGCGCCTGTGTCACCCGTTGCTTGACCTTTTGGAACACCTGCATGCCTTTCACTTGTAAATGCATGGGTATCGGCAGCAGGGCTGAAATTTGGTTTAGTGTGGCTTGCATGTTTTTCATGATTCATTCCTCAATGATGATGCTTAACAGCTGTTGAAATCTGCCGTCACTACATTTGAAACTCAGGCAAATGCACCACCATGCCATCCATTGCATCGGACAATTGAATCTGGCACGCCAAACGAGACGACGCCGTACCTTCTGGTACCATCTCTAGCATGCGCGCCTCTTCGTCATTGGGCTGTCCTGTCGCCGCCAGCCAAGCACCGTCAACGATCACATGACAGGTTCCACAAGCACATTCGCCACCGCAATCTCCATCAATGCCGGATACGCCGTGATCGATAGCCAGTTGCATCAGCGACTTGCCCGCTTCGATGTCAAGTACGGTGGCGGTACCGTCATACTCGATCAATGTAATTTGACCCATTATTACTACTCCTGTGTGGTATACGGTTGCTGGTGACGCCGATGAAAATAGCCATCCCTCTTTACTCATAATAGACATGTATCCATACTGCTTACAGGTCTCTTGTTGACAATATAGGGTCATTAAAAGACGATTATGGCGCTGTAGCCCCATCGTCGATTGCATTTTTCTAGTCGATGTTCTTTCATACTGGTCTGTTATTGAGGTGTTTGAGCCATGTTGCATCCAAGTCTGCTGACTGGTCTCGCCAGTACAAGTGAATCTGCTAATATCCCCTGTAGCTATACCCGTCTGATTGGCCGAGAGCTGGACTTGCAGGCGCGTGACCTACCTAAACTATTAAAATTCACCACGCTGACCGCTGAACAACTGATGCGTGACGACACGATGATCACGGCCAGCCAACAGATTCAAATCTTACAAAATAGCTTGGAGTTGTCCGCATCCGATCAGTTTGGCTTGCGTTTAGGGCAGCGGCTCACGCCGTCAACACATGGCTCGATGGGCTTTTTAATCAATAGCAGCCCGAACTTATTGGCCGTGTTACAAGCGTTTCAAACTTTTTTGCCGACCCGTATGAGTTTGATTAGGCTCGAAACACACACCAATGCTGAGTGGACGACCTGCTTGATTTTCTTTGAGCAGACCTTGAGTCATGCAGTACATCGGCTACTGTCCGAAACTGTTGCGGTGATTTTTTCGGAATGTGCCGAATTTATTGTTGGACGACCGCTGACCGAGGCGGTGATTCAGTTTAGCCATCCCGCCCCCGATCATCATGCCTGTTACGCGGATTATCTTGCCGGTACCTATCAGTTTGATCAGCCACAACTGTCGATCCGAGTGCCGACCGAGTTGTGCTTGATTGCCAATGCATCCGCGCAGCACGATAGCTATCTGCTGGCGATGCAACAATGCGAAATGATCCTCAACCGGCTCAAGACCCAACAACACAGCACCACCTACCAAGTGCAAAAAGCCATGCTGTCCTATCCGCTCGGGCAACTGAGTGAAGAGGATCTGGCTGCAGCCTTGTTTATGAATAAGCGTACGCTGGCCAGACGTCTGGTCAAAGAGAACACGAGTTACCGGCTGATTCGAGATCGGATTTTATCTGAGAAAGCCAGTAGTTATTTACATGACCCTCAAATATCGGTCGAGGCAATTGCCAGCTTACTGAATTACCACGACTCTGCTAATTTTCGGCGCGCGTTTAAACGCTGGTTTGGTGTATCACCAAGTGCTTATCGGCGAAAAATCACCCATCGGCAAGAAGAAAATGACCTGAGAGAATGAGGTTGTTCGTATGATTGTTAATACGTTGAAACATCAATACGCCCTAGAAAAATACCTTAAAACGCTATGTCAGAGATGGCAATCATATGGCAGCCCTCCACTTCCAATCCGATAACCTCAACTCAACCCAACGCTTGCAACCCGCTGTGAACTCTGTAGAGGTTTTAATTCCCATTGCAGCCCATCCACCGTCAATGTCTTCAGTTAGGGGTCGTCTCAGGAAACGGAA
>DAINRC010000063.1:0-9334 GCA_036742135.1 Bacillota bacterium | reverse complement strand
AGTTCAGGCGTGCTGCTTTGATTTCAGAGTCTGTGGAATATGTTGAGCTTTCTGCATACCCGAACTTCAATGACATTTTCCTTTCTCATTTATTTTTCCCGTCCGGAGTTTAAAGGAGGAGGCTAAGGTGTGAGTAAACACCTTCTTCGAGAGATTTCTGAAAGTATAGTTAAGGGAGATTCGAACAGGACAAGGCAGTTGGTTGAACAAGCATTGGAGGAACTTACTCCTGAAGTAGTTATTAAAGAGGGTTTGATTCAAGGAATGGAAACTGTGAGTGCGAAATTCCAGAGTCGTGAGTTAGGTCTCGTTGACATAGTGGTTGCTGCTGACGCGATGCAGACGGGTGTTCAGGTCTTGAAAAAGAAATGCCGAAAAGAAAGAGCATTTAATCCCCAAGGCCGTGTGATTATCGGAACGGTCGAGGGTGATATTCACGATCTTGGGAAAAATATTGTAGCTGTAACACTGGAGGGGGCAGGATATGAGGTATTTGATTTGGGTGTTGATGTATCACCTACTCAGTTTCTTGAAGCAATCACGAAATTTCAACCTGATCTTGTCTGTATGTCGGCTTTGCTTACAGTAACTATGTTGCGTATGGAAGATGTTATTGAGGCAATCAAAGAAGCGGGTCTTCGCGAACAGGTAAAAATTATTGTTGGTGGAGCACCGGTTACACAAAGTTTTGCGGATAAGATCGGTGCAGATGCTTATGTGGAGTACGGAACTGATATAGTCCGCAAAGCCGAGGAACTTTTGAAAAAGAGAAGAAGAAAAGAAGTTTTAATTCAACTCCCTTCAATTTTAAAAGAAAAACATCAGGAGATTTTTCGGAAACTATTTGATTTTACACCCACATTTCTCGATCAGAACAACAGAGTAATTTTACAAGGGGAAGAGTTGCCCGAATGTTGTCGTGAATGTAGAGAATGGAACTATGAACACAATGCCGAGAAAACAGTGGTGTATTCCTGCCCAGGTGGTTTATCTATAATAGAGGCAAGAATTGAAGGCGATTCAATAAAGTTAGGAAAAATCATTTGCGGTCCTTTTCTAGTTGAAACACCTGGAAAAGTTTGTGTTTGTTCCCCTGGAGTAAAAAAAGTGTCTTCGCTTGAACTCAAAAAAGTTGCAGCCTTTACACAAATGATTGCCGAACAGATTCAGATTGAATCACGAGAGAAACTGCTCCAGGTTCAGCTTGAAGATCAAAGGGAAATTCTAATTCGGGCCTTGAAATTTCAGGAAGAGCTGAAAAATGCCTTAAATGAAGCCCGATATTGTTCTTTACAGTCCCAGGTTAATCCTCACTTCTTGTTCAACAGTTTAAATAGTCTTGCGCGGTTGGCTATGCTGGAAGAAGCAGAGAAAACTGAAGAGTTTGCCTATGCCTTGTCTCGGATTCTCCGTTATATCCTTCGCAATATTAAGAGCACGGTGAGAATTGCCGAGGAAATCGAAATAATTCGTGACTACCTTTTTATTCAGCAAGTACGCTTTTCTGATCGACTTAGTGTTCACCTAAGAATAGATGAACGTATTTACGATGGACTGATGCCCTGTATGGTACTTCAGCCCTTGGTGGAAAATGCTGTTGTCCATGGTTTGGAACCTCTTGAAGGAAAAGGAATGCTTGAAGTTTCCGGAGAACAAAAAGGGGAATTGGTCTTCTTTGAAATTAAAGACAATGGGGTTGGGATGTCTTCTGACAAACTCAGAGAAATTTCTCAATTGGAGATAAGTCGTTCTGGCAGAGGCCATGCTACAGGGTTGGGCATTTTTAATGTGCATCAAAGGCTTCAGCACTATTTCGGTTCGAGTTCCGGTCTGGAGATTCAGAGTCAGGAAAATAAAGGCACTTTAGTTAAAGTCTTTTTTCCGTATATACCCCAGTAAGGAGTGATTTTTCTTGTACTCCGTAATGCTTGTGGACGACGAAATTCTCGAGAGGCAGGGATGGCGCTGGATTATCGAAAAACACTGTTCAGAGCGTGTCCGGGTCGTGGCAGAAGCAAAAACTGGTATTGAGGCGGTAGAACAGGCAAGAAGAGCCAGACCTGACATTATCTTCATGGACGTGAAGATGCCTGGTATGAACGGGATTCAGGCCAGTAGGTTGATCCGTGAGTTTCTTCCCGGGGTCAGGATCGTGGTAATTTCTGCTTATGATGAATTTTCATATGCTCAAGAAGCGCTCGAGGTGGGGGCAGAAAGCTATCTTTTGAAACCCGTACGCCCTGCTGAAATGGTAGATATCATCAATAAGCAGATTGGAGAATTGGAAAAAGAAAAAGATAAAAGAAAAGAGGAAGAAGCACTTCGGGAAATAGTCCAAAAGATGATGCCATATATTAAATTGGGATTTGTTTTTGAGTTGCTAGAAGGAAACATAAAAGATATAACTAAGATTCGCGAAAGAGCGGAGTTTCTTGGTATTCAGGAGCTCCCACAGGTGGTAATGTTAATTAATATTGACAATTTCTTACAATATACAAAAGATAAAGAAGAAATTGAGCGTCAAATCTTAAAACAGAAAGTATTTGAAAAAATTGCATCCATCACAGAAGAATGGCATCAAAGTTTCTGCGTTCCTCTTCAGGGTGATAAGTATGGGGTATTAGTGGCACCGCGTCCGGGAGAAAGCCCTGAAGAGTTGCGGAAACAGACAGCACGCTTGGCAGAAGCCATTAGGCGACAGATAGAAGAGGATCCTTTTATTCCTGTTACAGTAACCATTGGAATCGGTAGAGCTTACCCTGATGTAACCTGTCTTCAGCTATCCTACAAAGAAGCTCAAAGAGCACTAGAGTATAAGCTCTTCACTGGAGGTAATCAGGTCATTCATATCGATGATGTCTTGCCGTTTGATGAGCGAATCCACTCTTATCCGTTTGCACTGGAAAAAGAATTGATGCTTAATGTCCGCGTCGGTGATGGTGAAGGTGCCCGTCAGTGCTTGAGGAAACTGTTGGATGAATTGTTTTCCAGAGCAAATAATCATCTGGGTGTACTTAAAACACAGGTTCTCCAATTATTGCTTGTCCTTTCACGGCAAGCAACTGAGAGCGGAGCCGATCCTGAAGAAGTTGCGAGACAAAGTTTTAATTATTTCCGAGAATTAGAAGAAGAGAAGGATTTGTTTGAGTTAAGGGAATGGATTATTGCCAAAGTAGGAGATTTAATCAAGTTAGTTGATGAAGCTCGTAGTCTCAGATGCCAGGACATTATGAAGAAGGTTTTGGCTTACATCCATCAGAACTATAACCGTGACTTGTCACTTGAAGATGTGGCTGGGGCAGTTTATATTAGTCCATGTTATCTCAGCCGGATTTTTAAACAAACTCAAGGTCTTAATTTTATCGATTACTTAACAAGTGTTAGGTTAGAAAATGCAAAGCACTTGCTTCGGACAACAAGTGAATCTATTGCGGAAATTGCCAAGAAGGTTGGTTATCGAGACCCAAAGTACTTCAGTAGAGTGTTTAAAAAATATGAAGGATGTTCTCCAGGCGAGTATCGAAAAAGCAACTTTTCCACAGTAGTAGGGGAAAGGAGGTAGCAAATGCCACTAGCTGTGATTGATTTGTATAAGCAGAATGTTGCCTATACAAGGTGACCCTATATATCATCTGCTGTAGCCAAAAAATATTTCGGGGTGACAAGAGAGTAGGAAACAATTGGGGCACCGAGTTTCCCACCACAATTCCAACCAACCTCGTTTGACTAACGCCATAAGTCCACCAATCATTGTCTCCAAGTTTCGGTTCAGCTCTTTAGCAAAAAGTATTTAATAGGAGCGAGGGAAATCGCCTCAACCCAATCTTCCAGCTTCCATTCCCAATGTCTATCCACTATCAATTACTCCCTTTCTCGTTTTTTCTAAAGTTTCCTAAGATCATTCGCTCCTCAAAAATATAAACGGCTCACCCTGGTTCGCATTGACACCCCCATAGGGCATCAAGCGGCGTGGTGAGCTCTCTGTTTGTATCGTAACTCAATTTTTAGAAACAATAAAGTCCCCGCGATCACTCAGTTAAAATCTTACCAAGAGGGAAATGGCTCACTCACGGATAAATCTTACCGAAGGGGATAAGCATTGAGAATGTCACTTCAAAGCCGCCGTGAGTATTTAGCCATTGCCCAAAGACGCTACCGGGACGCAAAAACCAAAAACGAGAAGTCGCGAATTATCTATGAAGTGCTGGAAAACCTGAGCTACCACCGAAAGTATGCCATTCAGGTGCTGAATCACCTACTGCCTGAAAGAAGGCAGAAGATCCGCAGACCAAGAAAGCCTAAATACCTGGAAGCCCTTGCCCGCCATTCAGGTTGTCTGGGAGGCTCTGGACTACTCTTGCGCGGAGCGGCTGCATCCCGTACTCCGATCTCAAGCCGAGAACCTGGCGCGTCATGGGGAGATTGTTCTTACTCCCCTGATCAAGGACCAGCGCATCTTTAAATTAGTCGTTCTACCCTAGCCCGGCTCCCTGCCAAGTGGCAGTCTCCCAAGAGGAGGATGGTAGGATCCAGGAACAGACCTCTTTCCGGGCTGCGGGTTGAAGTCCCGGTCAGAAGCTATGCCTGGGATGAGAAACGGCCGGGAGCACTGGAAGTGGACCTGGTGGAGCACAATGGTGGTTCATCTTTGAGGCACAGAAAACGAAATTCATGAGATGGTGATCCATGGGTAAGTAAGATTCTTCCATGAGTTAACACGATCCCGCTTTGGAGGAATTTCGCGCGCAAAAAGCTTAAAAAAGGATTAGCTTATGCACATCTCTAGAGATTGGAACCCTGAAAACGCAACCAATTGGGTTACTACTGATGTCAATCAGCATATAACCTTTGTAGTGTCTCAGGTTTCCTCCATTCTTGGCGCGCCTTGAGACACTCATAAACAGCTTTCTTAATTTTTCGGGATCTATCTTTTCAACTAATATCATCCCCAATGTCCCCATCTGGGACGGTTCCAAAAACCCCAAGCCAGCCTGTATTTCTCAAGAATGCCAATTCAAGAAGAGAGCGAATGACTACTTGTTGATTGAGCTGTGCTTTTCGTTCTACTTTAAAGCGTATGCCCGTTGGTAACATTCCCCACCACTCGGGAATTATGCTTTTTGCCTTGGGAACTAGTAGCTTGTTGCAAAAAAGAGTAACTGTATCAAATATTCTGTTGTGTGCCTTCCTCCCTACAAAACCTGAGGATGCAGGGCTTTCTATTTGTCGCTTTAACTTTATTTATTCTCTGCTCAAATTCGTTTTGTAAAGATTCAGTAGACAGACTATAGCAACGGTTGTTTGCGTGTTAAATCATGATCAACTCAAGCTTGGTAATTAAATCATTGAGACAACAGAGGAATGAAGAACCGGCAATATGATTCCCTGGTGGTGGGGTATTCTTTGAAAATTCTGTGAGTCTCGGGCTTGGCATCCATTAATAGTTAAGACATTTGCCGTAAGGTGCAGGAGGCTGCCTGGGTTTTAAGATGGCGCTTGCCTCCAGCCTTAGTTGGTATCTGTCTCAATAGGTTTAAATCGGTTTTCGGCGCCGGATAAGAGGGGAACGGTTCAGCTAAGGAGCAGTCGATCGTTTTCGAACTCGCCCCCGCTCTTTTGGCTGAAGAGAGCTACAAGTTTTTCCACCGTCATGTTCTCGCGTTCCCGGCCTCTAAGGTCTAAGATGATCCGGCCCTTATGCATCATGATGGTGCGGGTGCCGTATTCCAGGGCCTCCTTCATGTTGTGGGTGACCATGATGGTCGTGAGGCGGTGCTCTAAAACCATATCCCGCGTCAGTTTCAGTACCTTTTTGGCAGTGGCCGGGTCCAAGGCTGCCGTGTGTTCGTCGAGGAGCAGCAGACGAGGCTTTACAATGGTGGCCATGAGCAGGGTGAGGGCCTGTCTTTCCCCGCCGGATAGAAGGCCTACCTTCTGCCGCATCCTGTCTTCCAGCCCCAGACCGAGTTCGGCCAGTTTTTCCCTGAACAGCTTGCTTTCATTCCGGCGCACTCCCGGCAAAAGACCGCGGGTTTTGCCCTTGGCATAGGCCATGGCCAGGTTCTCCTCGATGGTCATGTCGAAGGCAGTGCCGAGTAGGGGGTCCTGGAACACCCGCCCAATATAACGGGAGCGCTTGTGCTCGGGCCAGAAAGTGATATCCATCCCGTCCAGGATTATTCGACCTGTATCCGGCAGGTGCACGCCGGAAATGCAGTTGAGCAGGGTGGATTTGCCCGCTCCGTTGCTGCCGATCACGGTGACAAATTCGCCTTCATCGAGGGTGAGGCTCAGATTGTCGAGGGCCAACCTTTTATTGATTCCGTCCGGAGCAAATGTTTTGGTCAGTCCTTGGATTTCAAGCATCAAGACCGTTCCCTCCCTGCGTTCTTTTTGGCCTGCATCCGCCGTCTGCCTGCCGCCAGATGCTCCTTTACGGCCGGGGCGGCCAGAGCTACGGTGACGATTACAGCTGAAATGAGCTTGAGGTCAGTGGGGGGCATGCCGAGCTCCATGGCGATGGCGATCACCAGGCGATACACGATAGCCCCTAGCACCACCGCCAACAGGCGGCGGAAGAGGGAGTTGGTGCCGAAGAGGATCTCCCCGATGATCACCGAGGCCAGGCCGATGATGACCATGCCTACCCCCATGCTGATATCGGCGAAGAGTTGGTACTGGGCGATCAGGGAACCGGATAGGGCTACCAGCCCGTTGGACAGGGCCAACCCGGCGAGGATGGTGAAATCGGTGTTGACCCCCACGGCGCGCACCATTTGGGGGTTATCCCCGGTGGCCCTGAGAACGAATCCGAAGCGTGTCTCCAAAAACAAAAAGAGCAGTGTGAGTATGGTGCTGAGCAGGACGGCAGGCACTAGGAGTGTGGCATATTCTGCTGCCCATCCGGCCAGCCAGGAATTAAAAATGGTCTTCAGATTGATGAGGGGGATGTTGGCCCGCCCCATCACCCGCAGGTTGACAGAGTAGAGAGCCAGCATGACCAGAATACCGGATAGGAGAGGTTGGATCTTGAGCCTGGTGTGCAGGAGGGCGGTCACCGATCCGGCGAGACATCCGGCCAAAAAGGCCAGAGGCAGCCCAGCCCAGGGGCTGCCGTTAAGGCACATCATGGCCGAAACAGCTGCCCCCAAAGTGAAGCTGCCGTCTACCGTCAGATCGGGCATATTAAGGGTACGAAACGAGATAAAAACGCCGAGCGCCATTATGGCGTAGATGATACCGAGTTCGACCGACCCCTGAAAGGCTAGCAACGTCATGGCAGCAAATCTCCTTATTAGATTTTTAGTTGCCGAATACCTTAACTGCTTTCTTCAGGATGTCGTCGGGGATGGTGACCCCAATCGCCTTTGCCGTTTCCAGGTTAACGTAGATATCCATATCGGACATGGTCTTGACCGGGATGTCGCCTGGCTTTGTTCCCTTAAGGATTTGAACCGCCATCTTGGCCGTCTCTTTCCCCAGCACCTCGTAGTTGATGCCGTAGGTGGCAAGACCGCCGTCCTTGACCATGGAATCGGCACCCACATATACCGGTATCTTAGCTTTCTTTGTCACCTGTGCGACTACCGGCATCGCGGAAGCGACGGTGTTGTCGATGGGCAAGAATATGATGTCGACCTTCCCTACCAGGGATGCGGTGGCCTGCTGAACCTCGGAGGAGTTGGTCACCGTGGCCTCGATCACCTTGAGGCCGTGTTTTTTAGCGTAATCCTTCAGGTTGTTGATCACCGACAGCGAGTTGGTCTCGCTGGAGTTATACACGGTACCAACGGTTTTGAAACCGGGGGTGATGCGCTGTGCCAGCTCCATTATCTTCTCCGCCGATACCGCATCCGAGGTGCCGGTTACGTTGCCACCCGGCTTCTTGAGATCAGCTACCAGTCCTGAGCCCACTGGGTCGGTGCAGGCGGCAAAAACAATGGGAATATCTTTGGTTTCGCCCACCGCGGCCTGAGCCGAAGGAGTAGCTATGGCCACGATTAGATCGTATTTCTTACTGACGAATTTCTGGCAGATGCTCTTTAAGTTGGACTGATCGCCCTGGGCGTTCTGATAATCGATGATTATGTTGTCGCCGTCTTTATAGCCCTGGTCAGCCAGACCGGCGATAAACGATTCCCTTATGGTGTTGAGGGACGGATGCTCTACAATCTGCACGATACCTATAGTGAATTTTTTCTTTTCCACCTTATCTGCAGAAGTGCTAGCAGTCTTATCTGAGCCGCAGCCAGCCACCACGAAGATCATAAAACTAAGCATACCGACTACCAGAGCCGAAAACAAACGTTTTCTCATGGTAATTTCCCCCTTTTCTAAGAAGATACATACCACTTCTCCCAGTACTTACAACCAGATGAGTCCCGAGAGAACATACAGCACAATTATCAGCGCACTTTCCTTCATCATCTACCTAAGCCAGTCACCCATAGAAGGGGGTTGGCCTTCCCCTTTCTTGAGTCGATTAAATGAACTCTAGCCGACCAAATGAAGTTGAAGCTGTACTTACCTAGGCGCCCTTAAAGGGTGCCATCAGGGTCTTCTGGAAGGAAGAAGCACAAAAGGCCGGTGAGAACCGGCCTTTCTCTTTCCTGCCTGCACTCTTCTCACCTCATACTCTCTCCTCTCGTCCCGCCTCTTCTCAGTCTTTGCTAAGCTAATTTGTCAGATTAAGTCTCTTTATATCAAAATTATATGCTACCTTCTTCTACACGTCAACAAAAATATAATATAAAAGTAGTAGCCATTGCATTTCTCTTAGGATCTGCAGCAGTTGGTCCTTGCAACGGCTGCCGCTTTTCCTAATCAATCCTGAGCACACCTTCGCTTTTTGCAATAGTTGCAGTTTCTGGAACACTTTGGTAGAATCGAATTCGAAAAGGAAACTTTAACCTTTAGGTGAGGAAGTCTTGAAGTTTAAGGTTAAAAAGCCTACCGACATGGTAACCATACCGGGCAGGACATGTCTCCTTCATGCGCAGGTTCCAGTCGGCCAAACGGACCGCTTACCAGGCCCTGAGGCGGCGGTGCGGGTAGTCCGCAGGAACGGTCGCTTAGACTGCCTGATCTCCTTTTCCCTGGGAAACGCCGCACCCGTGGACAGGACCTCCCCGATGGGTGGCATCGATCTCAATCCTGAAGTGGCAGCCGTGACTGTGGCCCTGCCCTGCTAAGTTTACATCTCTCGTCGGCTACTTCAAATACTCTGAAACTTACGGCATTTTTGTCCACCAGGCGGCCGCCTTCGTAATCGCCCGGAGGGCTCTGGGCTTCACCGAGAAGGTCCCCAAAGAGGTCTTGAAGATGCTGTCGCCAA
>DAINRC010000062.1:4221-9357 GCA_036742135.1 Bacillota bacterium | reverse complement strand
ACCCAGCAGAAGAAATCTACCACAAAGCAAGGGGGAAAAGCCATGCGCGCCGCAACAATTGCAGGCAAGAAGCAACTCGTGGTAAAGGAAGTGGAAAAGCCACGCGCCGAGAACGGCAAGGTGCTCATCAAAATTACAAATGTGGGGATCTGCGGCTCGGACCTTCACCTCTGGGAAAAGGGCGACCGCCTAGGACTAATCATGGGACACGAGTTTGCAGGAATAGTTGAAGACCCAGGCGCAAGACGAGACCTCAAAGTAGGAGACCGTGTAACCGCCCTGCCTATCACCAACTGCGGCGTGTGCCCAAGCTGCCAGCAGGGAAGGATAGACGAATGCGCTAATCGCCTGGTGGGAATCTACGCCCCTGGAGCCTACACCGAATACCTCGCCGTACGCCCCGACATGGTGAGAAAGCTCCCTGAAAACGTAAGCGAACTTGAGGGAGCCATGACAGAACCCACAGCAGTGGCGCTACACGCCGTAAGACTTGCAGGCGTAAGGCCGGGAGACAAAGTCCTCGTCACCGGTGGAGGAATCATTGGGCTACTCTGCGCTGCCTGGGCACGCATCGCAGGCGCAGGCTACATCGCCCTCACAGAGCTAAACCCCGCAAGACGCGAAAACGCCCTAAAAGCGGGAGACGCCGACGAGGTCTTTGACCCTGCAGATCAAGAACTTGCTAAAAAACTGGAAGAAGCAAGCCACAGCGGCTTTGACCACGCCTTTGAATGTGCTGCCGCCCCCGCAGCAATTACCACCGCCATCCAGGCCCTCCGGAAAGAGGGCAAGCTCATTCTCCTAGGTGTAAGCTATTCCCCCACACCTATTCCCACACTGCCAGTTCTCCTTAAGGAGCTGGAGCTAAAAGGCTCCTTCGGCTACCTTCCCAGCGAATTCGACCTTGCAATCGAGCTCATGGCAAAAAAGGTAATCAACACAGAACGCTTCGTAAGCAAGATAATCAGCCTAGGGGAAATCCAAGAAGCTTTCGAAACACTCGCAAACGGAAAAGGCGGGGAGGTAAAAATTATCATTCGCCCCTAAGCCCAAAATCCTATTGGGGAGGAGGTGAAAAAGTTCTCACCTAAGGCGGCAAGAAAGCAAAAATTACCAAAACTTAAAGGAGGGTTAGACTATGAACAACAACAGCCTTAGGGCAACAACGCCCAGGAAAGACCCCTATCGCTGGACAATGCTTTTCCTTATCTGGTGGTTTCACGTTTTAATCACAAGCTACGCTGCAAGTTCACTTTCTTACCTCATGCCCAGCATCATGGCAGAGTTTGGTTGGTCAAAGGTGCAAATTGGGGCTGTACAAAGTGCTATCCAAATCTCACTGATTGCCCTCACCTTTGCAGCAGGCGCGCTAATGGACAAGTATCGCGTCAAAGTAATAATGGCACTTTCGCTGGTAATTTGCGGGATTGCCATTCTCCTGCGCGGTGCGGCCACAAGTTTTGCTTTCTTTTACATCACAATGCTCCTCCTAGGTGTCGGCATGGCTCTCTACTTCCCCGGGCTCCAGAAGATCGTGGGACTTTGGTTTGACCGCACCGAGGTCTACAAGGCCAACGGCATCCTCACCACAGGCGCAGCAGTAGGGATGATCCTTGCTTGGAACACCTCTGCTCGGCTTGCAGATGCCCTAGGAAGTTGGCGAAACGTTTTTTATCTCCTTGGTGCAGTAATCCTTGTCTACACCATACTCTGGCTCCTCGCAGCAAAGGAAAAAAAGAACATCGAAGCGGCTCTGGCTTCGGAAATTAAAGTAACCAAGGAAGAAGAAATCAATATCTGGGAGAATATTAAGGCGGTACTTACTCATCCCCAAGTATGGGTGCTCTGTCTGGCAGAGTTTTTCTTCCTTGGCGCCCTCTGGGCTGGGAATTCCTTCGGGCCCACTGTGTTGCAAACTGATCCCAGCTGGAAGCTAAGCAAGGAAATTGCAGGGCTAGTGCCGACTTGTGGCAATATAGGCTCGGCAATTGGCTACTTTGTCCTCCCCATTCTTTCCGACCGTATTGGTCTTCGCAAGCCAGTGGCAGTTCCCGCAACTTTTATCACTGCCTTCTGCTGGGGCTACGCTTACTTGAGCCGTAACTTCACGCTTGCCTGCATCCTCTACTTCATTGGAGGCTTTTGCAACGGAGCAACAATCCCTGCTCCCCGAACCATGGCCATGGAGCAGCCTGAAATCGGTGGTATCCGCACAGCAACTGTGGTAGGTCTAATCCAAACTTGCCAGCGCGTCGGTATCCTTGTCCTTACATTAATGATTGGAGGGCTCATGGACCTCACAGGTAAGTTGGTCCTTCCCATGGCAATCAACTACATGGTAATGATGAGCATAGCAGGACTCATGCTACTTCTCGCCAAGGAAACAGGCTGGAAAGCGCGAGCAAAGACGGCCGCAACAGAGCCAGCAGCATAGTAAGTTAGGCTCAAAAATCTTGAGGAAGGAGGAAGGCAAATGGACTTCCGTGACGAGTTTGCAGGGAAAGTAGCCATTGTAACCGGCGGGGCAAGCGGGATTGGCAAGGCCATTGCCCTTGGCTTTGGGAAAGCAGGGGCAAAGGTAGTAATTGCTGACAAAAACGTCCCTGAAGGCGAAAAGACGCTTACCGAGATGAAAGAGAAGGGACTAGAAGCAATCTTTGTGGAAACAGACGTGACCTCCGAAGAAGCCGTAAAGGCCATGGTGGATACTGCTCTAAAGACCTTTGGAGGCATTGACATCCTCGTGAACTGCGCAGGCAAAGGCGGGCCCCACGTAGGGATGCCCCTGACAAGAGTAGAGAAGGTGGACTGGGACACTTCCTACACGGTTAACCTTCTCGGCACTTTCTACTGCTGCAAAGCCGTCTACGACATTTTTGTAAAGCAAAAGCATGGCAAGATTGTAAACATCTCTTCTATTGCCGGGAAGACGGGAAGCCCTTTCCTTCCCCACTATTCCGCCATAAAAGCCGGGATCATCAATTTCACACAGGCCCTGGCAAAGGAGCTTGCACCCTACAACATTAACGTCAACTGCATCTGCCCCGGGCTGATCTACACGCCGCTCTGGGAAAGCCTGGGCAGCCTCCTTGCCTCAAACCTCCCCAATATCTACCCCAACAAGAGCCCGCGGGAAGTCTTCCTGACTACTGTGGAGCACTCTGTGCCCTTAAAGCGAGAGCAGACGCCAGAGGACATTGCAAACCTCACTCTCTTTCTCTGCTCGGAAGCCGCAAGAAACATCACAGGACAGGCAATAAACGTCTGCGGCGGTGCGGAGACAAAATAGGGCGTCCCGCAGGCACCATGCCCTTGGTCCCGGCCGGGGCCAAGGGCATTCTTTCAATGAGCCCTTCTTCCCTTACGCTGCGCGAGAAAACAGCCAGAAAGTTTGCCTTTTCTGCAATCGCGTGTTCCCTCCCACGCGCAGCCCCTTTTGGCACAAGTCCCACCTCTTCTTTTCTAGCCTCCAGCCGACAGCTTGGGCGGCAGACGAAGCATGTAAGTTCAGGAGACGCCGCGGAATTTCTGCAAGTGCAGCTTTTACCTCTCACCCTTTGCAAAGGCCACTCCATCCTGGAAAGCTCCACGCCCCCTTTTCCGCTCCCGGCAAGCTGCGCTTCCCTTCCCGCCCGCTCAGCAACGAGGGTAACGTAGCCCACAAAGTCAAAGACCGCCGCCACGTTCCCGCAGACAAAAAACTTCCACAAAAGGCCCGCTGTAAAGAAGCAGAGAGGAAAAACAGCTTTCAGAATAAGCTCGCTTTCCGGAATGAGCCCCACCGCAAGAAGTAAGGTGTCGCGCTCGACAAACCCCATGCCTCCTTTTTGCGCCCGCGTTCTCTCCTAGCAGCCCGTGCCAAGCACCATGCTTGCAGCGCGGAACTCCCAAACGCCTCGGGAGTCGACCGCCCTTACTACCCTCTCTTGTGTAACCTCAAGCACCGCGGTCTCCGTCAGCACTTCCACACCGGTCCGCGCTTTGCTGCGAACATCTCCGCGGACTCCGGCCCCGTAAGCTCCTCTTTGAAGACGTACAGGCCAAAGCCTACGTGGATTCACCGGCCAAGGAAAAGTTGCTTTGCCTTGCTCTCCCAAGATGCAAAGGCAGCAGCATTCCCCGTAGGTCCCCGCCAACAACCATCACTTCCGCCTCAACCGTCCGCCAGGAAAAAGGAGCTTTTGCCAGAACTTTCCATCAAGTATGGCAAAAAATAACAAAACATTTTCTTTTGCCAAATCTTGCCCCTGACAGCTTCCACCTTCACAAAGCCGCACAGAAGAGGTAAAATTTAATTTGGGCCAGAAAGAACAACCCAAGGGGGAGAAGGAATGATCTCCTGGGCAAGCAAAAACGAAGAAGCAAGGCGGAGCTGGCTGATCTTTGTAGAAAAAGGAGTACTCCCCAAGGAAAAGCTGCGCCCAATCGTAGCCGCCTCCTGGCAGCGCTGCAAGCGCCGCGTTGACCCTTTAAAAAACCAGCGCATTATCCTTTCCGGGGAGGAACTCGCAAAAAGGCTTAAAGCTAACGAACACCTGATTGCTGCCGCCACTCCCGTCATGCATCACCTCTGCTTGTTGGGAAAAGAGGTCGTAGTTGCCCTCTGCGACAAAGAAGGTTACGTCCTCAAGACGGCAGGCAACGCCGAATACCTTATCCCCCTAGGAGCAAAGTGCACAGAGGAAGACATTGGAACCAACGCCATTGGCACCGCCCTTGTCGAGGGCAACCTGGTGGAAATCAAAGGCTACGAGCACTACGCGCAGCGCCTTCACTCTTATGCCTGTACCGCCGCTCCTATCCGTACCCCGGACGGGGAGATTGCAGGCGTAATTGACATTACCAACCCCCAGGGCGAACTTCCCCCAGATGCTTCCAAAGTACTCAGCATTAGTGTCCAAGCCATTGAAAACTTCCTACGCTGGGAAAAGGAGCAAATCCTCCGGATGGTCATTGAAAAAACCCTGGAGGAAATAGCCGACCATATCCCCTACTACTTGCTTGTTATAGACAGTCAGGGGAAAATTGTGGCCGCAAACCAAAAGTGCGTGGAACTCCTCGGGCTAAAGAGCAAACAAGAGATAGTGAATCTTCCTTATGAAGAGCTTCTCCCCTGCTTTTCTCCTGCCACCTGCG
>DAINRC010000062.1:0-4211 GCA_036742135.1 Bacillota bacterium | reverse complement strand
CCTTTGAAGTTGTTACTTCCACCGGAAAAGTACCTTGCAAGATTGTAAAGCGAGAAACCGCCGCGCACTACAATACTTCCGAAAAAACCTTTCTCCTCTTTGAAGCCGCCAGCACACCCAAAGCTTCCCAAAGACCGCCGGCAGTTACCTTTTTCTCCCGCCGAGAAAGCACAGGGTTTGAAGAAATTGTGGGGGAAGCGCCGGCCTGGCGGGAAGTGTTGTTCAAGGCCAAGAAAGCCGCAAAGGTTGCCTCAACGGTGCTCCTTGAAGGAGAAAGCGGGACGGGCAAAGAGATAATTGCGCGCGCCATCCACCGTGAAAGCGGGCGACCGGGTGCCTTTGTCCCGGTAAACTGCGGCGCAATCCCTAA
Source organism: Bacillota bacterium (assembly GCA_036742135.1). GTDB lineage: Bacteria > Bacillota > DSM-12270 > Thermacetogeniales > Thermacetogeniaceae > 50-218. The sequence continues at coordinate 3,841 of DAINRC010000062.1, read as the reverse complement.
GGAGCTCATAGAGAGCGAGCTTTTTGGCTATGAGGAGGGAGCCTTTACCGGGGCAAAAAGAGGAGGAATGAAAGGGAAGTTCGAGCTTGCAGACCAGGGAACACTCTTCCTTGACGAAATTGGGGAAATGCCCCTTGAAATGCAAGTGCGCCTCCTTCGGGTTCTTGACGACAAAACCATTACGCGCGTTGGCGGCAGCAAACCACAAGCGGTTGATGTGCGGGTAATTGCTGCCACAAACCGCAACCTAAAAGAAGAAATCAGGGCAGGAAGGTTTCGGGAAGACCTCTATTTCCGCCTCAATGTCGTTAACATTACGCTGCCCCCTCTGCGGGCAAGGAAAACAGACATTCCCTTGCTTGCAAACTACTTTGTGCGCCTTTTCTGCAAGCAGTTTCAAAGGGAAGAAGTATTAATCCCGGAAGAAACGATGGCGCTTCTTTGCCGCTACGACTGGCCGGGCAACGTGCGGGAGCTACGCAACGTAATCGAAAGCGCTCTCATCTTTACAGAAGGGAAAATACTCACCCCGGAGAGTCTCCCAGCCTACTTGCGCGAGCACCTTCCCATAAGCCGAGAAAGGAAGAAAGGAAAGCTCCGGGAGTATGAAGAGGAAATCGTTTGGGAAACCCTCAAAATGTACGAAGGAAACATTTCAAGGGCGGCAAGGGCCCTGGGGATCTCGCGCAACACTCTCTACCGGAAAATAGGAAAGCTCCCTAAAAGCTAAAGAGCACAAAACCCAAATCGGGTAGGAGGAGACGGTTACCCCCCTACACCACCGGACATGTGAGGCCACATCCGACGGTTTACCAAGTTTCACGAAGTTTAAGAATAGCGTTCGGTTAAGCTTATCAGACCCTGGGCTTACCAATATGTTTTACCCAGGGCCTCATTCCTTGTTTGCCATCCATTACCAGCTCTACCTAGCTTCCCTCGCGTAAGAGCGCAAACCTCCACCACCCGCCTCCATATACCCCGCCGTCCGCATGGCTACCTAGAATTTCGCTGGGTTGCGCCAGCTCATCCGAACGACTCAGCCTCTTGTAGGGTTCTTGTTCATCAGGCCGTGGCTTTGCCGCCAGCGCACCAATAGATTCCACCTCACACCAGACACCCTTGCCTTTGGCTAGCAGACTCGTGCTACCTCGCCTGCACCTACCTTTCACCATACCAAGCTGCTGACACCATGCCGGGCGCACACACGAAAAAGGAGGGAGCTCTGCCCCCTCCTACTTCCTCCTATTTCCCAGTCCTCCATTTTTATTTATTCCTCCTTCTTTTGGTCTAGGAAAGCACCAAAGGACCTTGTCACAGGGCTCATGCTCACCCGGTCAACCTCCACGTTGATAATGGCCGGCTTCCCCGTGGCAAAGCCCCGCTTAATTGCCGGCACAATCTCCTCCGGTCGCGTCACCAGTTCTCCATACCCGTCCCACATGGGCGCCATCCGCTCGTAGCGTCGCAGGTAGGCAAGCTCAGTAGCCACATGCCCCTTCGCCACCTCTTGCGGGTTGATAAGGGATTCCGCTAGCTTGATCATTCCCCACGCGGAGTCGTTAGAAATCACGCAGACCACCGGGACCCCAAATTTCTCAAAGGTGTCAAACTCCATAGGGTAAAAGCCAAAGCTCCCGTCACCCGTGTAGTAAAGCACCGGCTTGCCATTAGCTGCCCAAGCCCCCAAGGTAAACCCTGCGCCCGTGCCAATAGTTCCAAGCGGCCCAAAGTTAATAACCTGCCCCGGTCTCCTTGCAGTAACCGCCGTCCTTATCCATTGTGCCGCGTCCCCGCCGTCGCAGACCACCGTCCAGTCTCTTCCCTCGGTATTCAGAAACTTGGCCACCTCAAAAGCGCAACGTCCCGGATTCATGGGGATTGCTTCCGAAGTAAAGCCTTCCATCCACGGCTTTGCCGCCTGCTGCGCAAGTTCGGCCGCTTTGTTGACCCAGGTCATATCTTCCCGCTTAGGCACCCGCTCCTTAACTGCCTCAAGGAGCTGCTTGGCTACCGGCCCTGCGCCGCCAACAATCCCAATCTCCGCGGGGGCATTATAGCCAATCTTGGTTACGTCGGGATGCACCTGAATCCTCTTGGCCTCTTTGTTGAACATTGGCGGCCGTCCCTTTCCCACGCGGAAGTTATTTTCAACGCAAAGCATCAGCACCACATCCGCCGCGGGCAGAGCACCCGCCCCTAGCTTGAAGAGCGGGTTCGTCTCTTCGTTGGCAAAGAGCCCTCGCACCATAGTCTGTGCCATTACCGGAATCTTGAGGTAGTCGGCAAGCTCCGCCACCGCTTCCCCGTACTGCGCGCTGAAGCGCGCAATATCGCCTATAATCATCACCGGGCGTTCGGCATTAATGAGGAGTTCCGCCGCTTCCTCCACCAGTACCGGGTCACCAAAGGGGACCGCTTTCGTGCGGTAGTGCTCTGGGAAGTAAACCTTTTCCTCCTCCACCTGGTTTTTGAGGGTATCTTGCGCGCACTCGAGATAGACCGGTCCTGGGGTATCGTCAAAAGCGTGCCTAAAAGCTATAGAAACGTATTCGGGAATGCGCTCCGTGTGGTATACTTTCCGCGACCACTTGGTGGTAGTAGCCAGAATCTCAACCGTATTTATTTCCTGCAGGGGTCCTGTCTCATTCTCAATTAAGGGAGAAGCGCCGCCAATGTGGATTACCGGCACGCCCTGCTGCTTGGCCTCCGCCATGGCAGTAATGGTGTCGGTAACCCCGGGACCTGCAGTGGTAATCACAACTCCCGCCTTCCCCGTGACCCGCGCGTAGGCGTCAGCCGCAAAAGCAGCCGCGCACTCGTGGCGGCAGTCAATGATTTTGATACCTTCTTCCCGGCAACCATAAAGAATGGGCATGATGTGGCCGCCGGCAAGGCAAAAAACTACCTCTACCCCTTCCTTTTTGAGCGCCTTTGCAAGCAGCCTTCCACCGTTAACCTTTGCCATCTAAGACCCTCCTCAACTCCTCAAGATTAATAGTATTTTGGGTTTTCTCATCCCCCTCCAAAGGGGACAACAAACCATACTTCCTCTACCTCTGCAAGCTCTACCCCATACTCCAATCGCTTGCCCTGAGCGTCTCCCGCCCTCACAAGCCGGTGATTTAGGCCACCTTCTGCTCCTAAGTACTCGGGGCTAATTTTCTCTCCCCATCTCTTTACAATTTCCCTCTCTAAACCTTCTAGCGTAACCGGCTCTTCCAATTCAAGCTCCCGAGTAAAGAAGAACTCCTCGGGAAGCAAGCCGCAAAGATAAACCTTCACCTTAGGCATAAAGGTCAGGGACGACAAAGTCAAGGCCCAACTCCACAAGCTTTTTCTTTGAGGGCCTGCCGTCATCCTCCCAGCCGCGAAGGTGGTAGTACTCCTTCAACTGGTCTTCAAGGTTGGGCACCAGTCCCTCGTTTGGCCCTCCTTCTGTAGAGCTCAAAACCCGCGGCGGAAGCACATCGTGAGTGCGGCCAATACCCAGGCGGTTGTTAAAAGCCCGCTGCAGATTAAAGATTCTCTCTCCTATTTTGAGCACTGTTTGGGCATCGAAAGGAAGCCCCGTAGCCGTTGTCAAGGCCTTTGCAAGGTCACTGGGACCGAGCGCGTAGGTGGTGAAGACGCAGATGATCGCGGAATGGATGACGCTGTCAAAGTCCTGGACGGCTTTTGCCAGCAAGCCCTTGCCTTCCAAGGAATGGGGGTCCTGCGGGCCCTCGAGCCCCGCTTCCGGAATGCCCCGCCGACCATCATAGCCCCCTACGTAGCCGTGCAGGTGGCAAGCGCCGCGCGGGGAAGTGGCGTAGTTCACCGCATAGCTAAAGAAGGCGCGCGG
>DAINRC010000061.1:0-9436 GCA_036742135.1 Bacillota bacterium | reverse complement strand
TAACCGGAATCAGCTTTTCGTCTCCCTCAATTTCCTCAGTTGTCAGGGTCACAATTGAACCCTGACGCAAATTAACCTTGCCGTTCTTCAAGATCCCCACCCTGATCTCTGGGCCCTTTCTGTCCAGCATGATCGCCAGGGGACAACCTAACTCCTCTGCTGCCTGACGCAGTTTCTGCAAACGCTCCCGGTGCTCTTCATGAGTGCCGTGAGAAAAGTTAAGCCTGGCAACATTCATTCCCGCTTTGATCATTTCTTTGATTACTTCAAGAGAATCACTCGCAGGCCCGATCGTACAAACGATCTTGGTTTTCCTCATGAGACCCCTCCTTCATAATATTCAACCACACACCACCGAATCCGGGGTCAGATTGCCAGTATTCCTGCTAATTCCCACATCTCTTTATTCAATTCTCTTTTCTTCTGCAAAACCTCTTCAAGATCAGAAACCACGACCTCTCCATTGATAACGCCTACCATTTTTCTGGTTTCACCAGACATCAACAAATCGACAGCTTTTGCTCCCATGCGACTGGCCAAAATCCTATCAAGTGCAGTCGGAGTTCCACCCCTCTGAAGATGCCCAAGGATGGTGACTCTCGTTTCTAAACCTGTGCGCCGGCGAATCTCCTGGCCAATTTCCAATCCACTGCCTGCGCCTTCAGCAACAATGATGATGCTGTGAGCTTTGCCACGGCTAAGTCCCCGCTCCAGCTTAAAAATGATCTCATCAATATCATAAGGAATTTCAGGAACCAGGACCGATTCCGCCCCACCTGCAAGACCAGCGTAGAGGGCAATGTGCCCAGCGTGCCGGCCCATCACCTCAATGACAAAGGTGCGTTCATGGGAGGTTGCTGTATCCCTAATCTTGTTGATCGCTTCAACAACAGTATTCACCGCGGTATCAAACCCGACTGTGTAATCAGTTCCCGGGAGGTCATTGTCAATGGTAGCAGGAATTCCAATGACAGGAATTCCAAACCTCGCCAGGGCCAGAGCGCCCCGGAAAGAACCGTCTCCTCCAATGACAACAAGCCCTTCAATTCCCTCTTCTTTAAGATTGGCTGCTCCCTGTGCTTGTCCCTCAGGAGTTTTAAACTCTTCACAGCGAGCAGTGTGGAGGATCGTCCCCCCTCTTTGGATGATGTCCCCCACAGAACCGAGAGTAAACCTCACAAATTCCTTTTTTAACAGCCCCAGGTAACCCCGGCGGATTCCGATCACATCTAAACCGTGATATATCGCTTTGCGGACAACTGCTCTGATCGCCGCGTTCATCCCCGGAGCATCCCCACCACTGGTAAGAACCCCAATCCGTTCCACGGGACGCAAGCAGATCACCCTCTTTCCCCAGCAGAAGTTATTTTTCCCTTATGAAAAACTCCCTATTCTCCGAAAGCGTTCCCAGCGGCGCTCGACCAACTCTGAAGGCGGGATTTTCCGGAGTTTCAAGACCCACTTCCGCAATTCCAGGCGGAGATTCTCTGCTGTTGCTTTCGGGTCGTGGTGAGCACCACCCAAAGGCTCAGGAACAATGGCATCAATAAGACCAAGTTCGAGCAATTCAGCAGCAGTGATCTTGAGAGCTGAAGCAGCTTCCGGGGCCCTGGAAGCATCCTTCCAGAGGATGGCAGCGCAACCTTCAGGAGAAATCACCGAAAAAACCGCGTTCTCCAGCATTAACACGACATCTCCGACACCTAGAGCAAGGGCACCACCACTCCCTCCCTCACCCGTAATCACCACGAGGATCGGGGTTTCGATTCGGGCAAGAGAACAGAGATTGGCTGCTATTGCCCAACTCTGACCCCTTTCTTCAGCGGCGACTCCCGAATAGGCACCTGGAGTATCGACCAAAAAGATCACCGGACGCTGAAACTTTTCTGCCTGTTTGACAAGGCGCAAAGCTTTACGGAAGCCCTCAGGGTGAGGCATCCCAAAGTTACAAGCAAGATTCTCTTTAGTGTTATGACCCTTGCGATGACCGATAACAGTTACTGGGATTCCCTCAAAACGACCAATACCTCCAACTACCGCGGGGTCATCTCCGGCACAGCGGTCCCCGTGAAGAAACAAAAAATCAGTAAAAAGAAGTTCAACATAGTCAAGGAAGTTGGGTCGATCTGGGTGGCGGGCCAACTGCAGACGCTGCCAAGGAGTAAGATTCTGATAAGTTTTTTCCTTCAATTCTGCAGCCTTTTTCTCAAGTAAAGCAATTTCTGCACTCAGGTCGATTTCTTTCTCACCAGTATACTGCTTGAGTTCCGCAATTTTTCTCTCCAACTCAGCAAGAGGCTTCTCGAAATCAAGGTAAGTATTGGACACGACAACTATCCCCTTTCAGAATGCAAGGAAAGGATATGGGCAAGGGTTTTTCTCATTTCCTGTCTGGGAACCACTAGATCGAGAAATCCGTGCTCAAAACAGAACTCAGCAGTCTGAAAATGGGAAGGCAACTTTTCGCGAAGCGTCTGCTCCGTAACCCGGCGCCCGGCAAAACCGATCAAAGCACCAGGTTCAGCAATAACGATGTCGCCCAAGGCTGCAAAGCTGGCAGCTACTCCTCCGGTTGTGGGATCGGTGAGGACAGATATATACAAGATTCTCTGATCTTGCAGCCTGGAAATGGCAGCACTCGTTTTTGCCATCTGCATTAAGGAAAAGACACCTTCGTGCATTCTCGCCCCGCCTGATGCTGAAAAAATAACCACAGGGACTCTTCTTGCGATCGCCCGCTCCACGAGTCTGGAGATCTTTTCCCCAACAACACAGCCCATACTCCCCATAATAAAATTGGGGTCTAAAACCCCGATTGCCACAGGCCATCCCTCGATTGTCCCTGAACCAGTCAGGATGGCTTCCTTCAATCCTGTTGTCTGCTGGGCACAAGCAACCTTTTCAGGATAACCCGGAAAACCAAGGGGATCAACAGGGCTTAGGTCACTGTCAAACTCTTCAAAGCTGCCTTCATCAAGGGTGATAGCAATTCTCTCGAAAGCCGTAAGCCGGAAATGGTAACCGCATTTCCGGCATACTTTGAGATTCTTCATCAGTTCCCGCGCATACCAAAGCTCGCCACACTTGGGACATTTGAGCCACAACTGCTCTTTCTTTTTATCCTCCAAAACGTCAGCTTTCACTGTAATGTAGCGATGGTGCTTCCGCCAGATGTCTTTAAACAGCCTTCTCACCCCACAAAAACCTCTCTGACTCCCTGACCGGAGGGGTCCTGGTTTTCTTTCCTGCAGGGCCATGAAGGCCCTGCAGGAAACACCGACGATGAAAACTGATAACTCCTTAAACAGGAACAGCGCTGGTGAGGATCTCGTGTGCTTCTTCGGCTTCCGACTCGGGCACTAGGACCTCAACTGCACCCCCATCTTCAAAATGTGGAACACCGACAGGTCTGAGTGTTACTAGAAGGCCTTCTGAAGTGAGGATTTTTTTGATTGTTTCTGCAACTGAGCGGCTCTGGGCAATGTAAACAACCTTCCACATCCTAAACCTCGGCCCCCCTCCCCATTAAATCCTAGATAATCCAATTCGACCTTTTATTTAAAGATCCTTCTTTGTCACAATTATCAGGGAGAGGTTTTTCAAAATTTAGTCCAAGGTTTCAATAGGGCCAAACTTGGTGTAAACTACTGCCTTACCTCTCACCTTAATAGCAGCAGTATGCTCGGTAAACTGAGCCACAATAACCTCTCCTCGGTCTAGTTTTTCAGTATGGTGAAGCTTAGTATCTTTGCCGCGGGTGAGCCCGATCACAGTAACCCCATTTTCCAGAGCCTTAATGGCAACATAATCACCATAAATGTATGGCTCCATCATTTTTGCTTCCCCCTTTTTGTGTCAAATAATATACCATATTTTTACTAAACAACAAAGACCTATTTTGCAGAAGTGGCAGCCACAGGTTCCTGCTCGAGAATGAAACAGGAGCCTGGACCGCAAAGTTCTTCAACTTTATACCACAGTTCCGGTGTTGCCTCAACCCAGAAAGAGGCATCTGTTTTCATTAGTTTTTTCTCCCTCACAAAGTAGAGGAACACTGGAGTAGAGCCAGGATGCTGAAGGAAAATTGTCCGCAGCCGCTCAAAAAGGTCAGGATTTCCGGCAAAAGGATTGATGCGAATGTAGAGAAACTCCTCTGGCCTCTGATTTAGAGGGGATACGGCTTCCCCAAAGACCCTACAGGTGTCTTCCTGAACACTAACCCTCCCCCTGACGACGACTAAGGCATCTTCTCGTAAAAAGCGGAGATCCTTCGAGTTACCCCGGGGAAAGAAAATAACTTCTACACTTCCTCCCATGTCCTCAAGGGTAAAGTAAATGACCCCTTCACCTCTTTTCGTGGTTGCTCTCCGCAGTGAGGTAACCACACCCCCTATAACCACCTGCTCACCATCCTGACACTGAGATAATTCACTAATGTAAGAAGTTGTTTGGGCGGCAAGTTGTTCCTGATAGTCAGCAAGCGGATGCCCACTGACGTAAAAGCCGAGGGTCTCTTTCTCCCGAGCAAGTTTTTCTTGGTGGGGAAACTCAGGGACATCCGGCAGCTTCCTTTCCCCTTGAGGAACCTGGGGCTCTGGGAGCACATCGAAAAGAGACAACTGTCCCTCAACCTGCGCTTGGCGAGCCTTTCTAATTGCCTGGGCCTGTTCCAAACAATCATCGAGGACTGCCAGCAATTGAGAACGGCGTGCGCCTAAAGAGTCAAATGCTCCGCACAAAATAAGGCTTTCAATGACCCTCTTGTTGACCTGGCGGAGATCAACGCGGTTACAGAAGTCATCCAGAGAAGAAAAGGGCCCTCCTTGCTGACGTGCCCTGATGATCTCCTGAACAGCACCTTCACCAACATTTTTCACTGCTGCCAGGCCAAAGCGGATCCTGTTGTCTCCAACTACAGTAAAATCTACCAAGCTTTCGTTAACATCAGGAGGAAGAACTTCGATTCCCATTCTCCGGCACTCCTGAATGTAGTAGGCAACCTTGTCGGAATTACCGCGCACACTCGTCAGCAAAGCAGCCATAAAGGCCACGGGGTAATTAGCCTTCAGATAAGCTGTCTGATAGGCGATCAGGGCATAGGCAGCAGAATGGCTCTTGTTAAAACCATAACCCGCAAAATGCTCCATCAAGTCGAAAATTTGTCCGGCAACAACAGGGTCCACACCCCTCTGGCAGGCTCCAGAAATAAACGACTCTCGCAGACCAGCAATCACTTCAGGCTTCTTCTTCCCCATTGCCCTGCGCAGGGAGTCAGCCTGAGCCATGGTAAAGCCAGCAAGTTCGCAGGAGATCTGCATTACCTGCTCTTGATACAAAATCACCCCATAGGTTTCATTTAAGATGGGTTCCAAAGCCGGATGCAGGTACTTGACCTCAGTGCGACCGTTTTTTCTATTGATAAAATCCTCAACCATCCCGCTCCCCAAGGGACCAGGTCGATAGAGGGCAACCAGAGCCACGAGGTCCTCAAAACGATTGGGTTTCATGCTCTTGAGAAGGTGGCGCATCCCCGTGCTCTCCAATTGAAAAACCCCAACGCTTTCCCCGGAAGCAAGAAGCTCATAAGTCTTCTGATCATCGAGAGGTATTTCGTTAAGATCAATCTCTTCGCCTTTTGTTTCCGCCACGATGCGAAGGGTATCCCCGATTACAGTAAGTGTCCTTAACCCCAAGATGTCCATTTTGAGAAGTCCAATTTCTTCAACAGTTTCTTTGGGAAACTGAGTGGTGACCGCATCGCCAGTTTTTTGGAGGGGAAGGTAGTGGATCAGGGGTTCTTTGGAAATGACGATTCCGGCAGCATGAGTAGAAGCATGACGAGGCATTCCTTCAATTGCCCGTGCCAGGTCAATTAGACGACGCACCTCAGGGTCTTCATCGTAGAGTTCCCGCAGTTCGGGAGAGCTCTGGAGAGCCTTGTCGAGAGTTACACCTAGCTGATCAGGAACAAGCTTGGCGATCCTGTCGACATCGGCAAGGGGCAGATTGAGGGCCCTCCCAACATCGCGAATTGCCGCCCTCGCCATCATCGTTCCGAAGGTGATGATCTGGGCAACTCGATCCTTTCCGTATTTTGACACCACATAGTCGATAACCTCTTCTCTCCGTTCAAAGCAAAAGTCGATATCAATGTCAGGCATGGTAATCCGCTCAGGGTTGAGAAAACGCTCAAAAAGGAGGCCATACTTTAAGGGATTAATATTGGTAATCCCCAGAGCGTAAGCTACCAAAGAACCGGCAGCTGATCCCCGCCCAGGCCCAACGAGGATCCCTCTTTGGCGAGCCCAGTTGACAAAATCCTGGACAATCAGGAAGTATCCAGAAAATCCCATACGGCAAATGATCTCCAGTTCGTGCTCAAGGCGCTCTCTTGCTTCCTGAGGTATTTCTCCCTGATAGCGCCGGGAAAGACCTTCAACACACAACTTCCTCAGATACGAATCCAGGTCATAGCCTTCGGGAACCTGGAATTCCGGGAGGTGCATCTGACCGAAATCGAAGTCAACCCGACAGCGTTCTGCGATCTCCAGGGTGGCCCTGAGAGCGTCTTCGTCTTCTGGAAAGAGTTCAGCCATTTCCTGAGCACTTTTGAGGTAAAACTCTGGAGTGGGAAAGCGGAGCCGGTTTTCGTCATAAATCGTTTTCCCTGTCTGAATGCAAAGGAGAACATCGTGAACTTCGGCGTCCTCTTTTTTGATGTAGTGGACATCATTAGTGACAACCAAGGGAATTCTTAGCTTCTGTGACAGACGCCGCAAGCCAGAGTTCACTTTTTCCTGCTCCGGCATGCGGTGGTCCATCAGTTCTAAAAAGAAATTGTCTTTTCCAAAGATCTCTTGATAGAGCCTGGCCGTTCTTTCAGCCTTTTCCAGGTCATCAGCAAGCAGGGCTGCTGGGATTTCTCCTGCGAGACAACCGCTAAGAGCAATTAAACCTCTACTGTACTTGCTCAAAAGCTCGTGGTCCACCCTTGGCTTGTAGTAAAAGCCTTCCAGAAAGGCATCAGAAACAAGGGCGATCAAATTTTTGTAGCCTGTCTCATTTTCTGAGAGAAGCACCAGATGATACTGAGAATCGTCCAAGCGCGGCTCCCGGTCGAAGCGCGTCCGTGTGGCCACATAGACTTCACAACCAATGATCGGGCGCAGCCCCTGGTCTCGGGCCAAGCGGTAAAAGTCAATGACACCGTACATCACTCCGTGATCAGTGAGTGCAAGAGCAGGCATCTCCATCTCTGCTGCTGCCTTGACCAGTTCCTTGAGACGAGCAGCACCATCAAGAAGGCTATATTCGCTGTGGACGTGAAGATGGACAAATTTGCCACTCATTTGCAGTTACCTCACAGGAGGAGATAATTTTTCTTACGACAACATATCTTTCAAAAAGCAGACAAGGTCTTCAAAAGACCCACGGTAATCAGTGACAATCGGACGATTAGACCTGTTGAGCAACCAGTCCTCAACGAGAAACGTCTTCATCCCCAACTCCCTGGCCACAAGGTCCTCTTCCACATCATTCCCCACCATGAGGCAATCCTGGGGCTCAACCCCGAGGAAATCTAAGATTTCCCAGTAGTACTCAACTCTAGGTTTACAGTAGTGCATATTCTCATAAGTAGTCACCAGGTAATAGGGGAAGTCATCGATATCTACCCATTTGAGACGCTCCCTGACTGCTGTTTCCGGAAAAACAGGATTGGTGGCAATCACCACTTGATTTCCCTTTTCAAAGAGAAACTCCATCAAGGGACGGGCAAAGGGGTTAGGACGGGCGTAGATTTTGAGACCGGCAAATTCTTTCTGGTAAAACTCGTCAAACAAAGCAACGAAATCTTCCTGATGTTGGTCAATATGAGTAAAAAAGTGTTCCCAAAAGACATCTTTATTAGTCTTTTCCGGATCACTATTGCGGATCATGGCCATGGTTCCGGCATGCACTGCAGCAACCAGCCTTTTCGGCTCAATAATGTGGGCGAACTTCTCGGAAACAGCCCGAAAATAGCCGTCAATAAACGTTTTCATGTCCATTGGCACGAGAGTGCCATCGAGATCGAAGAGAAAAGCCTTGAACACCGCCAGCCCCCCTGCGTCCTTTGGCTTTTCGCTAAAGTTTTTCTTTTGCAAAAGAGTCTAACACAACTCGTCTGCCAGATACAAGTTTCCCCAACAAGACAAATCGGAAATCCTGGCTTCAAAGACCCAGAGATGAAACTAGCCTCCAAACGTGTTAGAATAAAGGCACAAAGCCCACTCACTCGGAGGAGTCAAAAATGCGCGGCACCATCTGGGTGTATCGACTTTACGATGTGGCTCAAGAAATCGACCTTCCCCAAGCAGGAAGAATCCTGGCAACAAAAAAGCCGGTAGTCTCGCGCCTCAAACTCTCCAAGGTTCACCCCAAAGCCCTGGAAATCAAAAACCCTCCTCTGACTGTGGAACTGGAAAAGTGCACCCTTAGGATCAGGAATAAAGAACTTCTCGTATTCCCAAGAGGACGCGCCTATGATTTCGGAGTTCTTAGCGTCATCCTCAGAATCCAGTTGCCCGAAAACCTGAAATACGGTGAGTTGAGGAAGCTTGCAGCCAACATCAACGAAAGTGAAGAATTGGAAGGCCTTTTCACCACTTATCGTGATGATCTCTTGGAAGCACTCGGCCCCGCCCTCATCGATCCAGGTCTCTCCGGCTTCGTGGAAGATTTCACCATCTTCTTCTTTGAGAGGTGGCCACATGAATGGGACCCTGTGCCCCTCCTCCTCGGTGAGACAGAAAACGTAAGCCGGGAAATGCGGCGGGAAACCCTGAAGAACCAGTTTTCCTACAGCAATGACCGAACAATCATCACCTGGGATGCAGCATTCGTCTGTGAGCCTAATGGGAGCACTGATATCCCTGATCTGCTGGAGTTTGCCAATGCCCAGCTTCTCGAACTCAGGTATTATGACAATGTTCTTGACCGAGAACTGGCAGCAATGCATGAGGCGATCGCCGAAGCAGACAAAGGTGGCTATAGAAGATTAAAGAAATACCGAGAAATCATGAGGAAAATGATGGAGTTGGTGCTTGATGTTACTGAAATCACAGAAAAGGTGCAAAATGCGCTCAAGGTAACAGAAGATGTTTTCTACATGCGGGTCTACACAGCAGCGCTGAAAATCTTCCGGATGCAGGAATGGTTGAGGAGCATTGAAAGAAAAATCGAAGTCATTGTGAGGAACTACACTATGCTTAGTGATGAACTGGTAACCCACCGCTTCCTGCTCCTGGAAGTAGCCATCGTTATTTTGATTACCTTTGAGATCATCCTCTGGTTCTGGGCTCCATAACCCCAGGGCGAGCTTCCCACGCTCAACTCCTTCAATCAACACCTCTTCCGTCATATGTCCCAGAAAGCAGGAAACCAGGGAAGACTATAT